>NZ_AP024269.1:4328750-4677500 GCF_016629525.1 Kaistia sp. 32K | reverse complement strand
AGTGAAATTGAATTCCCCGTGAAGATGCGGGGTTCCCGCGGTCAGACGGAAAGACCCCATGAACCTTTACTATAGCTTTGCACTGGCATTCGTGTTTGCATGTGTAGGATAGGTGGTAGGCTTTGAAGCATGGGCGCCAGCTCGTGTGGAGCCATCCTTGAAATACCACCCTTGTGAATATGAATGTCTAACCGCGGTCCGTCATCCGGATCCGGGACCGTGCATGGTGGGTAGTTTGACTGGGGCGGTCGCCTCCCAAAGTGTAACGGAGGCGCGCGATGGTGGGCTCAGACCGGTCGGAAATCGGTCGTCGAGTGCAATGGCATAAGCCCGCCTGACTGCGAGACTGACAAGTCGAGCAGAGACGAAAGTCGGCCATAGTGATCCGGTGGTCCCACGTGGACGGGCCATCGCTCAACGGATAAAAGGTACTCTGGGGATAACAGGCTGATGATGCCCAAGAGTCCATATCGACGGCATCGTTTGGCACCTCGATGTCGACTCATCACATCCTGGGGCTGGAGAAGGTCCCAAGGGTTCGGCTGTTCGCCGATTAAAGTGGTACGTGAGTTGGGTTCAGAACGTCGTGAGACAGTTCGGTCCCTATCTGCCGTGGGTGTAGGAATATTGAGAGGATCTGTCCTTAGTACGAGAGGACCGGGATGGACGTACCTCTGGTGGACCTGTTGTGGCGCCAGCCGCATTGCAGGGTAGCTATGTACGGACGGGATAACCGCTGAAGGCATCTAAGCGGGAAACCCACCTCAAAACGAGTATTCCCTTGAGAGTCGTGGTAGACCACCACGTTGATAGGCCGGGTGTGGAAGTGCAGCAATGCATGCAGCTTACCGGTACTAATAACTCGATCGGCTTGATCACTCCCATTAATCCATGCTCATCCCAAGCGGATCTCTCGAGATCCGCGGGAATGATCATCGACGACAAAAGCAGCTAACCCTGCAAAACCAGTTTCTTCTGTGCTTCGCCGGCCTGGTGGTCATGGCGAGGAGCCTGAACCCGATCCCATTCCGAACTCGGCCGTTAAACTCCTCCGCGCCAATGGTACTTTGTCTTAAGACACGGGAGAGTAGGTCGCTGCCAGGCCTGCAAAGCACAGAAACCCTTCGAAACATTCTCTCTACGATGAAACACAACAAAAACCCCGCCGCGCGATATTCTCGCCGGCGGTTTTTTTGCGTTCAAGCACCACGAAACCGGCCGGGAATCGACGCGCGCTCCGCTCCGGACCAGGCCGGTCCCAGGCCGGTCCCAGGCCGGACGTCGCCACAAGCACCAAGGCGAGGGCAGGGCAGGGCGGCGAGGGCAGGGCGGCGGCGACGCCGGCACTAGCGCCACGGCGCGGAACAGCACCTGCCCGGAACAGACCCGCACAAGCGCGCAAGCTCAAAACCGGGTGGCCGCGGCCGAGCCAACCCCCGATCCGACCGGACGAAGCTCCAGCTCCCCTCTAGGACACTGGCGCAAAAACAAAGCCTTCGACATCATCCCAAAAACCAAAACAACCAACAGGGGGAAAACATGCTAAACGCCTTGATCGTCTACGGCGGATGGCCAGGTCACCAGCCCGAGCAAGGCGCAAAAAAAGTCGAAGAAATCCTCGGGCAAGACGGATTCGACACCCACATCACTCAGGACTACCGCGCGCTCGGCAGCGACCAGCTCGACGAGCTCGACCTCGTCGTGCCGATCATCACCAGCGACGAGATCGAAAAGGCCCAGATCGAGCGTCTCTCGCTCGCCGTGCGGAACGGGCTCGGGCTTGCCAGCTATCATGGCGGTCTCGCCACCTCGTTCCGCAACATCGTGCAGTTTCACTATCTGGTCGGGGTGCAATGGGTGGCGCATCCGGGCGACATCGTTCGCTACCGGGTCGACGTCACGCGGCCGGACGATCCGGTGATGCAGGGCATATCGAGCTTCGACTATGTGTCGGAGCAGTATTACCTGCATTACGATCCGTCGATCGAGATCTTGGCGACAACGACGTTTACCGGCGAGCATGATCCGGTCACCGCCGGCGTCGTCATGCCGGTCGTGTTCAAGCGGCGGTTCGGCGCCGGGCGCGTCTTCTATTCGGCGCTCGGGCATGTCGCGGCCGAGTTCGACAATGCCGAGATGCGGACGATCCTGCGCCGCGGCCTGAACTGGGCGGCGCGGGAGAAGGCATAGGGGCGGCCAATACTAGGGCTCCCCGGGGCGGGGCGCGAGCGACCCGGCGCGGTGTCTGTGAATTCGCTTCATAGATGCCGTGCCGGGCGGCGATCTGGATCGCGGGCCGGCGCGAGGCCACCTTCCGGGTCGACCTGTTCAACCCGGGATGCAAACCTATGCCCGTCGCCCTCTACGCCCTGACGGCCGGTGCCTTCGGCATCGGCGTCACGGAATTCGTCATCATGGGCCTGCTGATGGAGGTCAGCGTCGATTTCGGCGTCTCGATCTCCGCTGCCGGCCTGCTCATCTCCGGCTATGCGCTCGGCGTTGTCGTCGGCGCGCCGGTCCTGACCGCGCTGACGGCCCGGCTGTCGCGCAAGACCACACTGCTGGCGCTGATGGCGATCTTTACCATCGGCAACCTCGCCTGCGCGCTGGCGCCGGATTACACGACGCTGATGGCGGCGCGGATCCTGACCGCCTTCGCCCATGGCACCTTCTTCGGTGTCGGCTCGGTCGTCGCGACGACGCTGGTGGCGCCGGACCGGCGGGCCTCCGCCATCGCCATCATGTTTACGGGCCTGACGGTCGCCAACGTGCTCGGCGTGCCCTTCGGCACCTGGCTCGGCCAGGCCTTCGGCTGGCGTGCGACGTTCTGGGCGGTGGCGCTTGTCGGCCTCGTCGCCTTCGCCATCATCGCCGTGTTCGTGCCGCGTGACCGCACGGCTCCCGAGGCGCCGGACTTCCGCCGCGACCTGCGGGCGCTGATGCGCCGTCCGGTGCTGCTCGGGCTGCTGACGACCGTGCTCGGCTATGCCGGCGTCTTCGCCGTCTTCACCTATATCGTGCCGCTCCTGACCGAGATCACCGGCTTCGCGGAGGGCGCCGTGTCGCCGATCCTGTTCGTCTTCGGCGGCGGCCTGATCCTCGGCAATCTTCTCGGCGGCAAGCTCGCCGACAA
Organism: Kaistia sp. 32K; assembly: GCF_016629525.1. Lineage (GTDB taxonomy): Bacteria > Pseudomonadota > Alphaproteobacteria > Rhizobiales > Kaistiaceae > Kaistia. The sequence goes on along the minus strand of NZ_AP024269.1, from coordinate 4,674,367 downwards.
GCATCTGGTGCCGACCATGCTGGGCAGCCTGATGGCGCTCGCCATCGTGCTCGGGCTGATGGGCTTCGCGCTGGAGAACCGCATCCTCGCGGTCGTCTCGATCGGCCTTCTCGGCGCGTCCGCCTTCGCCACCGTGGCGCCGCTGCAGCTCTGGGTGCTGGAGAACGCGAAGGGAGCCGGGCAGAGCCTCGCCTCCAGCTTCAACATCGCCGCCTTCAACCTCGGCAATGCGCTCGGCGCCTGGCTGGGCGGCGCGGTCATCGATCATGGCGGGCTCGGATCAGTCGCCTTCATCGCCGCGCTGCTGCCGCTGGCGGGTTTCGCCGTCGCCGTCTTCGCGCTCCGGACGACGCCGGCCGAGCCCACCGGGGCGCTGGCCCCGGCCGGCAGGACGCCCGAATAATCCGCCTGGGGCATCCGCGGATGGCTCGCGGTCCCTCGGGACGAATGGCGCCGGCCTGCCGGCGCCATTTTCATTCCGCCGCTCCACCGGCACTTTTTGCAGGGGCTGCAATCCGTCGCGTTGCGATTATCGCGGCGCGACCCTATGACATCCGCATGGCCCTTCTCGATCTCGCCAATCCGACGCGCTTCATGTCGCTCGCCGATCGCCTCCTGCCCTGGCTCTGGGCGGTGACGGCGCTCGTCCTCGGCACGGGGCTGTATCTGGCCCTCTTCGTCGCGCCGGCGGACTATCAGCAGGGCGAGACGGTCAAGATCATGTTCATCCACGTGCCGGCCGCGTGGCTCTCCATGTTCGGCTACGGCATGATGGCCGTCTCGGCGCTCGGCACACTGGTCTGGCGCCATCCGCTCGCCGACGTCGCCGCCCGCGCCATCGCGCCGATCGGCGCCGCCTTCACGCTGATGGCGCTCCTGACCGGTTCGCTCTGGGGCAAGCCGATGTGGGGCACCTGGTGGGAATGGGATGCGCGCATGACCTCCGTGCTGATCCTGTTCCTGATGTATCTCGGCCTGATCGCGCTCTGGAACGCCATCGAGGATCCGAACAAGGCCGGCCGTGTCGGCGCCGTGCTGATCCTCGTCGGCTCGGTCAACCTGCCGATCATCAAGTTTTCGGTCGACTGGTGGAACACGCTGCACCAGCCGGCGAGCGTCTTCCGCATGGGCGGCTCGACCATCGACGCCAGCATGCTCTATCCGCTCCTGATCTGCGCCATCGGCGCGACGCTGCTGTTCCTGGCGTTGAGCCTGATGGCGATGCGCAACGAGATCCTGCGTCGCCGCATCCGCGCGCTCCGCCTCGTCGCCGCCGCGAGCCCCGCGGGAGCGCCGGCATGATCGAAGCCTTGGGACCGCATGCCGGCTTCATCCTCGCCGCCTATGGCGTGACGATCGTCATCATCCTGGCGCTCTTCGCCTGGATCGTCCTCGACGGCCGCCATCTGCGCCGCCAGCTCGCCGATCTCGAGGCGCGCGGCATCCGCCGCCGTTCGGCGCGCAAGGCCGCCGGCAAGACCGCTGGCAGCGCCACGGTGAAGCCGTGAGCGAGACCCGGTCTCCGGTCGAGGCGAAGCCGCCCCGCTCGCTCGTGCGGCGCCTGCTGATCTCGGCGCCGATCGCCACCTTCGCCGCGCTCGCCGTGATCTTCGTCATCCGGCTGGAGCAGGGGGGCGATCCGTCGCTGATCCCCTCGGCGCTGATCGGGCGCCCGGCGCCCGTGACGGTGCTGCCGCCGCTCGAAGGCCTCGACAAACCCGGCCTCGATACGGCCGCGCTCGACGGCAAGGTGACGCTGGTCAATATCTGGGCGTCCTGGTGCGTGCCCTGTCGCGAGGAGCACCCGTTGCTCGAGAAGCTGGCCGCCGACAAGCGCATCCAGCTCGTCGGCATCAACTACAAGGACCAGCCGGCCAACGCGCGCGCCTTCCTTGGCCAGCTCGGCAATCCCTATGCCGCCGTTGGCGTCGACGAGAAGGGCCGCAGCTCGATCGACTGGGGCGTCTATGGCGTGCCGGAGACGTTTCTCATCGGCCGCGACGGCACGATCCGCTTCAAGTTCGTCGGCCCGCTCAGCGACGACAGCCTCGAAAAAGTGATGATGCCGGAGATCGAAAAGGCGCTGGCCGCGTCCTGATCGCTTTGGCTGCCCGGCAGGACTTTGCAGATCGCCGAAAGGTCGCCATGTGGCCACGGCCTATGGGCAGGGCACCGTCGCCCCGACGGAGGCCGGGGCCCATGAACACCGGCCGGGAAATTCCAGCTCAGCCTTCCGGCCATGGCCGGTGTGTCTGGCTCCCGGCCTTCGCCGGGATGACGGCGGAGGGTGGCACGGCCCAGGCAGCCCATCGATCGCCGGACGGCCCTGCCTGCTTCGAGACGGCCCTTCGGGCCTCCTCAGCCTGATGAGGACGGTGTTGCGTGAAGGTGTGCTCAGGGAGAGATGACGCCTCTCAGCGCGTCGGCTGCGTCTCGGGTTTGTCCTCGGCGATCGTCGTGCGCGAGATCAGCGGCAGCTGGAACAGGGTGAAGAGGAAGGTCAGCGGCATGATGCCGAACACCTTGAAATTCACCCAGAGATCGGTCGCCGCCTTCGCGTCGGCCGAATAGTAGGCGTCTGCGGCCTTCCAGACGACGACGTTCAGGATGGCGAGCGCCAGGAAGAACAGGCCCCAGCGGAAGGTGAGCTTGCGCCAGCCCTCGTCGGTCAGCTTGAAGACACTATCGAAGACATAGCCGAGCAGCGAGCGGCCGAAGACGAGGCCGCCGAGCAGGACCGCGCCGAACAGCGTGTTGACGATGGTCGGCTTCAGCTTGATGAAGGTGTCGTCGTGCAGCCAGAGCGTCAGCCCGCCGAACACCACCACGACGACGCCCGTCACCAGCGGCATGATCGGCAGCTTGCGCGTCATCGCGTAGGAGACGGCCAGCGCCGCCAGCGTCGCCGCCATGAACAGGCCCGTCGCCCAGTAGATGTCGGCGCGGGCGTTGGCGAAGAAGAAGACGCCGAGCGGTCCGAGCTCCAGGGCCAGCTTGAGGAGCGGATTGAGCTCCTTGCGGGCGGGATCGTTGGGGGCGCGTTCGATTTCGAGTGTCATGGTCGGCTTTCGGTGGTGGTCGCCAAAAGATAGGGCCAATAAGGCGGCTGATCTATGGCGTCGGTCACGTCGCGGCAGCCCGGACGATCACTAGAGCGTTTTCGAGCGAAGTGGATGCCCGCGTGAAGAAAACGCGACCAAACAAATAGCTAGATCACGTCATCGTTTCCATGAAACGGTGAAAGGATCTAGCTGGCGATGCCGGCGATGGCGCGGGCGAAATCGTCGGCCGCGAAGGGCTCGAGATCGTCGATGCCCTCGCCGACGCCGATGAAGTGGATCGGCAGGCCGTATTTGGAGGCGATCGCCACCAGGATGCCGCCGCGCGCCGTGCCGTCCAGCTTGGTCATGACTAGGCCGGAAACGCCGGCGACGCGGCCGAAGATCTCGACCTGCTGCAGCGCGTTCTGCCCGGTGGTGGCGTCGAGCGTCAGAAGCACGCTGTGCGGCGCGGTCGGATCCTGCTTCTTGATCACGCGGATGACCTTTTCGAGCTCCGCCATCAGCTCGGTGCGGTTCTGCAGCCGCCCGGCCGTGTCGATCAGGAGCACGTCGGTGCCGTTCGCCTGCGCGTCCTTGAGCGCGTCGAAGGCGAGGCCGGCGGCGTCGGCGCCGATCGAGCGCGCGACGACGGCCGAGCCGGTGCGCTGGCCCCAGATCTTCAGCTGCTCCACCGCCGCGGCGCGGAACGTGTCGCCGGCGGCGAGCATGACCGAACGGCCCTCGGCGCGAAGCTTCGCCGCGAGCTTGCCGATCGTCGTCGTCTTGCCGGTGCCGTTGACGCCGACGACGAGGACGACATGCGGCTTGCGGGCGGGATCGATGACGAGCGGCTTCGCCACCGGCGCGAGGACTTTTGTCACCTCCTCGGCCAGGATCGCCTTGACCTCGTCGCCGTCGATCTCCTTGCCGAAGCGGCCCTTCTTCAGCGCCTCGATGATCGCCGACGACGTCGTCAGGCCGAGATCGGCCTGGATCAGCACGTCCTCGAATTCCTCCAGCGTGTCGGCGTCGAGCTTGCGCTTGGTGAAGACCGAGACGATGCCGTCGGAAATCGCGTTGGACGAGCGCGACAGGCCGGCCTTCAGCCGCTGGAACCAGTTCTGTTTTGGTGCGGGTTCCGGGGCAGCGGCGGGCGCGGCCGGCGCCGCGAAGAAACCGGTCGGGCGGGGCGCTGCGGGCGGTGCCGCCGGAGCCGGGACTGGCGCTTCTGCGACGGGTTCGGGCGCCGCGATCTCGGCGACGACGGGCGCTTCCCGCTCGGCCACGGTCGGCTCGGGCTCGGCTTCGACCACGACGGCCTCGATCGGCGTGACGGTCTCGACAAGCTCGATCGCCTCCGCCGGCACTACAACGGGAGCAGGGGCCTCGGCGGTGACCGGCTCGGGCTCGGCGACTGCGACCGGCTCGGGCGTCGCGACGAGCTCGGGCGCCTGCTCCTCCGGCTTCGGCGCGCCGCCGCCGAACCAGCGACGGAACAGGCCCTTCTTTTCTTCTGCCATGGTTCAGGCGGCCTCTGCGAGTGGGGTGGCGAGGAGGCCCGAAGCGGTCCGTCCAACGATCTGCGCCGGAACCAGCGTTCCGGCGGCGATACCCGGCATGGAGACCGGGGTGAAATGCTCGGTGCGGCCGACGCCGCCCTTTTCCATCAGCACGCGGCGCGTGGCGCCGATCTCGCGCGCCAGATGCGCCTGGAGCGTCGCCTGGCCCTTTTCGCGCAGCCGCGCGGCGCGGGCCTTGATGGTGGCGGCATCGAGCTGCGGCATGCGCGCGGCCGGCGTACCCGGACGCGGCGAGAACGGGAAGACATGCAGATGCGTCAGGCCGCACTCGTCGACCATGGCGAGCGAGTTCTCGAACATCGCCTCCGTCTCGGTCGGGAAGCCGGCGATGATGTCGGCGCCGAAGACGATGTCGGGGCGAAGCCGCCGGACGTCGGCGCAGAAGCGGATCGCGTCAGCGCGGCCATGCCGGCGCCTCATGCGCTTCAAAATCATGTCGTCGCCGGCCTGCAGCGACAGATGCAGATGCGGCATCAGCCGCTCGTCCTCGGCGATCGCCCGCATCAGCGCGTCGTCAACCTCGATCGTGTCGATCGAGGAGAGGCGCAGGCGCGGCAGCTCGGGAACGAGTTTCAGGATGGTCGCGACCAGCGTGCCGAGCGTCGGCCTTCCCGGCAGGTCGGCGCCATAGGCGGTCATGTCGACGCCGGTCAGCACGATCTCGGCATGGCCGGTCGCGGTGAGCTGGCGGATCTGCTCGACGATCGCGCCCATCGGCACCGAGCGCGAGGGGCCGCGGCCATAAGGGATGATGCAGAAGGTGCAGCGATGATCGCAGCCGTTCTGCACCTGCACGAAGCTTCGCGTGTGCCCGTCCATGCCGGCGACGAGATGACCCGCCGTCTCGCGCACGTCCATGATGTCGGCGACTTTGACACGCTCGTGGTCGGCGATCCGAAGCCCCAGCGGGCGGTAGGCGGCGGCGCTCAGCTTTTCCTCATTGCCGAGGACGAGATCGACCTCGTCCATGGCGGCGAAGGTGGCGGGTTCCGTCTGCGCGGCGCAGCCGGAGACGACGATCTTCACGTCCGGCCGCTCGCGGCGGGTCCGGCGGATCGTCTGCCGCGCCTGGCGGACGGCTTCCGCCGTGACCGCGCAGGTGTTGATGATCACCGCGTCGGAAAGGCCCGCTTCCGCGGCCCGGGTCCGCATCACCTCGGTTTCGAGCGTGTTCAGGCGGCAGCCGAAGGTGATCGTCTCGATCGTCATGCGCGGCGGGCGACCGTGTCCGGCGCAACCTCGATGCGGATCTCGTTGCCGAGGCCGATGACGCCCTCATGCTCGAATTCGGCAGCGCCCGTCATCCAGATGTGGTTGTCGGGGCGCCATTCGATGTTCAGCACGCCGCCGGGCAGGCGGACGTCGACGATGCGGCCGGTCTTGCCGAGGCGGGCGGCGGAGACGGCGGTGGCGCAGGCGGCCGAGCCGCAGGCGAGCGTCAGCCCGGCGCCGCGTTCCCACACGCGGAGCGTGATCGCGCTCGCCGACGTCACCTCGGCGATCGAGATGTTGGCGCGCTCGGGGAACATCGGGTCGCGCTCGAGGATCGGGCCGATGCGGCCGAGGTCGATCGCCGCGACGTCGTCGACCCAGTAGATCGCGTGGGGATTGCCGATATTCGCCACCGCCGGCCGCGACAGGATCGGCGCATCGACGGGGCCGAAGCTCAGATCGATGGCGGTCGTGTCCTCGAACGGGCGGGAAAGCGGGATCTCGGCCCAGCCGAAGCGCGGCTCGCCCATGTCGACGGTGATGTTGACGGCATCGCGGACGCGGACGTCGAGCAGGCCGGCCGAGGTTTCGAGCTTGATTGCCTCGTGACCGTTCTCGCGATTCAGCACGAGCGCGACGCAGCGCGTGCCGTTGCCGCAGGCGCCGGAAAGCGAGCCGTCGGTGTTGAAGATCGTCATGAAGGCGTCGGTGCCGGCGGTTCGCGGCGGCTCGATTACCATCAGCTGGTCGAATTCCGTGAGCGGATCAGCGGCGATCGCGCGCGCCTGGTCGGCGTTCAGGCGCGTTTCGGCGCCGCGCATGTCGAGCACGGTGATCCGGTTGCCGATACCGTTCATCTTGGCGAAGGGGGCGTTCATGACGTTCCGATCATCACGCTGCGGGCCGCGTCGGCAGACCGTGGGTGTCGGCGCATATATGGCGGAAAGATCAGAGAAATTCCATACTGCCGCGCGGTTTCCGCCGTCATCGGGGGCGCGCGCGGGCCGATCGGGCGCCGGACGCGGCGGCGCGGGCGAAAAACTCGGCCCAAAACAGGGGGGAAGTGACGTAAACTGGCGTTCTGTCGCCGCTTCGCTTCGCGGTCCGTCTTGCGGGCGGGCGCGGGGGCTGCTTCACTGGCGGGCAAGGTTACCAAGGATAACGCCCGCCTCTCGAACGCCCCGTTGCTCCATCGCCCGCCTCAGGGCCGAGACCGGGCGTCGCCTCCCGTTACGGACAGCTTCATGTCGCTCGATATCGCTACCCGCGTGTACAATCACGGCTTTCGCATCGATCCGATCGTGCGGACGCTGCTCGACACGGACTTCTACAAGTTCCTGATGCTGCAGCTGATCCGGGCCAAGTCGCCGGACGTGCGGGCGACCTTCGGCATGATCAACCGCACCAAATCGGTGCGGCTCGGCGAGGTCATCGACGAGCAGGAGTTGCGCGACCAGCTCGATCACGCGCGGACGCTGCGCTTCCAGAAGAACGAATTGATCTGGCTCGCCGGCAATACGTTCTACGGCGTGAAGCAGATCTTCAAGCCGGAGTTCCTCGACTGGCTCGAAGGCTTCCAGCTGCCGGAATATGAGCTCCGCCGCACCGAGGACGGCCAGTACGAGCTGCGCTTCGAGGGGCTCTGGTCGGAAACGACGCTCTGGGAAGTGCCGGCGCTCGCCATCGTCAGCGAGCTGCGCGCCCGCGCCGCTATGAAGGGCATGAGCCGGTTCGAGCTCGACGTGCTCTATGCCAAGGCGAAGGCCAAGCTCTGGGGCAAGATTGAGCGGCTGCGCGTGCTGGCGCAGGAAGGGCCGCTCAAAGTCTCCGATTTCGGCACAAGGCGGCGCCACGGCTATCTCTGGCAGAAATGGTGCGTCGAGGCGCTGCAGGAGGGTCTCGGCGACAATTTCGTCGGCACCTCGAACGTCAAGATGGCGATGGCCGCCGGTCTCGAGGCGATCGGCACCAATGCGCATGAGCTGCCGATGGTCTATGCGGCGCTGGCCGAGAGCGACGAGGCGCTGCGCAACGCGCCTTACGACGTGCTGCGCGACTGGCAGGAGATGTATGACGGCAATCTGCTCGTCATGCTGCCGGATACCTATGGCACGACGCAGTTCCTGCGCAATGCACCGGACTGGATCCTGAACTGGAAGGGACTGCGCCCGGATTCGAAGCCGCCGATCGAGGGCGCCGAGGAGGCGATCGCCTGGTGGCAGCTGCATGGCTGCGACCCGCGCGAGAAGCTGATCGTGCTGTCGGACGGCATGGACATCGATACGATCGAGGAGGCGGCGCGCCATTTCCGCGGCCGCGTCAATCTCTCGATCGGCTGGGGCACCAACGTCACCAACGATTTTCGCGATTGTGCCCCGGACGGCAAGGACGACCGGCTGCAGGCGATCTCGCTGGTCTGCAAGGTCGTCTCGGCCAATGGCCGCCCGGCGGTCAAGCTCTCCGACAACGCCAACAAGGCGACCGGCCCGGCGGACGAGATCGCCCGCTACCGCCGCGTCTTCGGCCACCAGGACCTGATGGCGCAACCGCTGCTGGTCTGAGGGCATCCGTCGATACCGCCCGTTCCGCCATTCACGCGGCGCTTCCGGCCGTCATGCGGCGCTCGATCTCCATCATCCTGAGGTGCCCGAGCGCAGCTCGGGCCTCGGAGGACGCACGGTCGCGGTGCAACCTATCGCCTGCCCAACGGCTCTGCGTGCTTCGAGACGGCCCTTAGGGCCTCCTCAGCATGATGGGCGTGGAGTTCTGCTAAGATCTCCTCGGGGAGAGACGTGACGCGGGCTCTACGCCACCGCCGCGCCGGAAAAATGCGGGCTTTGAAAGTCGAGCCGTGCGAGGCCGCGGCGCACCTCGGGGTCGCGCATGACGAGATCCCAGAGGAGGCCGCTCCTGTGGTTCTCGATCATCACCACCTGCGGCCCCTGGTCGATGGCGAGATGGGTCTTCGCCGTCCAGTGGGCCCTGTCGCTGAACGCGTCGAAGAAGCCGTAGTCGCCGAAGAGCCGGTCGCCGAGATCGTCGTGGAAATGGCGCAGCACCGGCATCACCAGCTCCGGCACATAGGGCAGGCTGGAGATGGCGGCGGTCGGCGCGATCACGCCGCGGTCATTGTCGGGCGCGTACGCCGAATAGCCGTCGGGTCCGTCGCTCGCCGTCAGCCCCCAGCTATCCGGGCCGTATCCGGCGAAGCCGCCGGGATTGGCGATGCAGTGCGCCCGGTTGAGCAGGGTATGGGCGACGTTCTGGTCCCAGTAGTCGGCATAGCGATCGGAGAGGCCGCGTGGGTCGAGCCCCAGGAACGAGTAGTGCGCGAAGAAGAGCGGGCCGCCGCCATCCGGGCCGAGCGGCAGCTCGATGCCGTACTGGATGCGCCGGTTCAGGAAGCTGCGGCTCTGGGCGAAGCCGTTGTGGTAGACGGCCGGCCGGATGCCGTGGTCGTCGGCGCCCGCCGCCAGCACATAGGCGATCAGGCATTCGTTCCAGCCGCGCAATTCGAGGTTCATGGCGAAGCCGTTGTTGGGGCTCCAGTGCCAGGTCAGCACCTCGCGGCCGTCGCGGGTGAACCAGTCCCATTCGACGGCGCGCCGCATCTGCTCGATCCGGCCCCGGAGCCACGGCTCCTTGCCGTCCGGTCGATCGAAGAAGTGCTGCGCCGCGATCAGCCCCTGGATCCAGAACGCCGTCTCGATCAGGTCGGCGCCGTCGTCCTTGCGGCTGAAGCGGATCGTCGCGCCGGTGGCGCCCTGCATGAAATGCGGGAAGGCGCCGTGATAGCTCGGCGTGCGCTCCAGGAAGCCGATCATCTTGTGCAGCCGATCGACCGCCTCGTCGCGGGCGAGCCAGCCGCGCGCCACGCCGACCACGATCGCCATGACGCCGAAGCCCGAGCCCCCGATCGTGACGATGTCGTCGTCGCCGAGCGTGCGGTCGCGTGCGAGGCCGCTCACCGGATGGGCGAAGTCCCAGAAATAGCGGAGCGTCTGGCGCTGCACGCGATCGAGCAGCGCCGCGTCGGAGAGCGCCCTAGGTCGCCTTGGCGGTGTCTGCCGCGCGGGTGTCTTCTTGGTCGTCATGCGCTGTCGCTCGTTCGGGTTTCGCGGGGTCCGGGGCGCTGGTCTCGGCCACCGAGGGGGCGTCGGTCTTCTCCGCCGGCGCCTTGTCCGCGTCGGAATCTTCCTCGACCAGGTTCACGGTGCGGTTGTAGAAGTCGGTCGCCGAGGCCCGGCCCGATACGGTGATGACAGCGGATTTCGCCAGCTCCTTGCCGAGGATCGACGTGAAGATGGCGCGCTGGCCCTCGTCCATGGCGTCGATGGTCTGCTCGGAGAAGATCCATTCCGGCTTCAGGAGCAGCAGCCGGGCGAGGGTCACCCGCACCTCCTCGTCATAGGAGATCTCCCGGGCCCAGCGCGCCTTGCGGTCGAGCGAGGCGCCGAGCCGCGGCAGGTCGGCGCGCTTCAGCGCGGCCATGAGGTCCTCGTCGCTGAAGCTGGTCGGCGCCAGCGGATAGGTGAGGGCGGCGCGCAGCGATCCGTCCGGCACATAGGGGCGTTCCGGCATGTACATCATCTTGCTGCGCGGCGGCAGGCTGATCTTGCCGGAGCCCCAGGGCCAGAGCCCGGCGAGCGCCGAGAACAGCGCGCGATGCGCCGAACCGGTGCGGTCGACGATCAGCAGGTGGTCGCCGGGCGCGACCTCGACATGCGGCGTGTCGAGCGCGGCGCGCTCGCCGGTCCACGTCACCGCCACGTTGTCGAGCTCGAGCCGGCCGAGGGGATCGAGGTCGTATTCGATGCGCGTGCCGCTGTCGCGCGGCTGTTCGAGGGTGACGAGCGCCTGGCGGAAGCTCATGACGCGCGCCAGCGTGGCGCGCCAGTCGGCGATGGCGCTGAAATTGTCGACGAACCAGCGCAGGCAGTTCTGCACCTGGTTGAAGGCGCCGACCACCATCATCAGCTCGCCGAAGGAGAGCTTGCCGCCGAAATAGCCGGGCGCCGCGATGACGATCGGCGCGACGATGCCGATCCAGCCATAGCCGGCCGTCACCCAGGTCAGCCGCGCCACCGCGTTGACGAGGCGGCGCATGACGTCGAGCACGCGGTCCAACTCGTCGTCGAGGCGCTTCTTCTCGTCGGTCTCGCCGGCGTTCAGCACGATGCCGCTGGCGTTTTCGTTGACCTGGACGAGCGCGAAGCGAAGGTCCGCCTCGCGCGCGTAACGCTCGACGCCGATGCCGATCAGCGGCCGGCCGACGCGCCAGCTGACCCAGGACCCGGTCAGGGCGAAGATCAGCGCGCACCAGACCATGTAGCCGGGGATGATGAAACTGTAGCTGGCGACCGAGAGCACGACGCCGCTCGACAGCACCCACAGCACGCCGACGAAGCTGAAGAGCAGCAGCGTCGACTGGAACAGGCCGATGCCGAGCCCCGTCGAGAGCTCGGCAAGGTGCCTAGCGTCCTCGTGCACGCGCTGGTCGGGGTTGATGCCGATGTCGCCGGCGTCGCCCAGGACGACGAGGCGGCGTGGCGCCAGCCATTGCTCGATCAGGTCGCGGGTCAGCCACTTGCGCGTCTGCTGCGTGATCATCTGGGCGAGCCAGGTCTGCGCGACATTCAGGCCGAGCAGGATGCTGGCGATGCCGCCGAAGACCATCAAATAGTAGAGGAAGGATTTGACGTTCTTGGTTTCGATCGCGTTGTAGAACGGCTTGTTCCACGCGTTCAGCACCACCTGCATGCCGGAGGTGGCGATGATCACGCCGATGATGGCAATGGTCAGGAGCAGGAAGTTGCGCCGGCCGGACGAATTCCACAGCGCGGAGATGAATGCGCTGAATTCCTGCACGAGCGCTGCGAAGGATTTCCTCGTACCGAACTCGGGTTCCTGTTCGGCCACGTCATCGGGTGTTTCCGTCATCGCCTCGGTTATCCGGCTTCGACAGCGTCGAGCATATCAACCAGCCGGTCAAAATTCCGCATCATTCGGTCTGCATCCGTCCCGCGCGCCTATTCCCGATCAAACTGTTGCAGAAGGACATCAAGTCAAGGTGTTGGCGTCGCTCGCGCATCGGGCGGCGAATCGCTAGCATCGGCGACGAGACGGATTCCGGGAGGGCTCCTGCGGCATGGGCGTCAGCCGCCTGCCAGGCGACTGGCCGGCTGGCGGCGGGTGGCTGCATGGCGTCGCGGCCCGGCCGAATACGGTTCGGGAGGACCCCATGAGCAGCTTCATCCTGGCGATCGACCAGGGCACCACCTCGACGCGGGCGATCGTCTTCGACGGCAATTATCAGGTCTGCGGCGTCGGCCAGCAGGAATTTCCGCAGCATTTCCCCCGCTCCGGCTGGGTCGAGCACGATCCGGAGGACATCTGGCGGACGGCGATGGAGACCGTGCGGTTCGCGCTTGCCAACGCCAAGCTGGCGCTCACCGACATCGCCGCGATCGGCATCACCAACCAGCGCGAGACGACGATCGTCTGGGACCGCGCCAGCGGCAAGGCGATCCACAACGCCATCGTCTGGCAGGATCGGCGGACGTCGGACATCTGCGCCGAGCTGAAGGCGGCGGGCGCCGAGGCGGAGCTCACCGCAAAGACCGGCCTGCTGCTCGATCCCTATTTCTCCGGCACCAAGATCGCCTGGATCCTCGACCATGTGGAGGGTGCGCGGGCGCGCGCCGAGCGCGGCGAGCTCGCCTTCGGCACGGTCGACAGCTTCCTGCTCTGGCGGCTGACGGGCGGCCGTGTGCACGCGACCGACGCCACCAACGCCTCGCGCAGCCTGCTCTTCAACATCCGCACCGGCGAATGGGACGACGAGCTGCTGGCGCTTTTGCGCGTGCCGAAGGCGATCCTGCCCGACGTGCTGGATTCCGCCGCCGATTTCGGCGTCACCGATCCGGCCGTGGTCGGCGCGGCGATCCGCATCGCCGGCATTGCCGGCGACCAGCACGCGGCGGCGCTCGGCCAGGCCTGTTTCCAGCCGGGCATGCTGAAATCGACCTATGGCACGGGCTGTTTCGCGCTGCTCAACACCGGCTCGGATTTCGTGCAGTCGCAGAACCGGCTGCTGACGACGATCGCCTATCGGCTCGACGGCAAGACGACCTATGCGCTGGAAGGCTCGATCTTCGTCGCCGGCGCGGCGATCCAGTGGCTGCGCGACGGGCTGCATCTGCTCGATCGCGCCGACCAGTCGGGGCCGATGGCCGCCGCCGCCGATCCGCACCAGGAGGTCTATCTGGTGCCGGCCTTCACCGGGCTCGGCGCGCCCTGGTGGGATGCCGAGGCGCGGGGCGCGCTGTTCGGGCTCACGCGCGGCACGGGTCCGAACGAATTTGTCCGCGCGGCGCTCGAATCCGTCTGCTACCAGACGCGCGACCTGCTCGACGCCATGCGGCGCGACTGGGCGCGGGCGGGCGAGACGGTGCTGCGTGTCGACGGCGGCATGGTGGCGAGCGACTGGACGATGCAGAACCTCGCCGACATCCTCGATGCGCCGGTCGACCGGCCGGTCGTGCTGGAGACGACGGCGCTCGGCGCGGCCTGGCTCGCCGGACGGCAGGCTGGCGTCTGGCCGGCCGAGGCGGGTTTCGCCGCGAGCTGGCGGCTCAACCAGAAATTCGTGCCGACCATGGCGGCGGAGGTGCGGGAGGCGAAGCTCGCCGGATGGCGCGATGCCGTGCGGCGGACGCTGACGCGATAAAGCGAGCCGCGGCTGGCGTGACCCGAGCGTGATCGCTGTCACAGCCCCTTCTTCCGATACGCGGTATGCTGGCGGCCTCGAACAGGAGGACGCCATGCCCCGCGAGACCGGATTTGCCATCGCGATCGTCGCGCTCCTGCTCGGCGCCGGCGCGACGACTCGCGCGGCCTCCGGGGCCGAGGCGGCGCCGAAGCCTGTCGCCGCGTCCGACTGCCGGAAGTCCGACCGCTGCACGCCGAGCGAGCGCGAGCTGGGCGGCTGGCTGGCGGATACGGACAAGGGCGGCAGCTGGCGGCGCGACCCGGCGCGGAGCCGGGCCGCCCCCGCGCGGTGACCGGCGGGCGCGCTAGCGGTTGCCGAGGAAATCCGCCTTGCCGATCGTGATGCCCTTGTGGCGCAGCACGCCATAGGCGGTCGAGACGTGGAAGAAGAAGTTCGGCAGCGCATGGGTGAACAGATAAGTCCGGCCGTCGAGCTGGACCGCGCCGTTGCGCATCGAGATCGTCCGCGTTTCGCTGCCCTCGAGCTGCTCGGGCCTGACCGAATTCAGGAAAGCGACGGTCTTTCCGATGCGGGCCTTCAGTTCGGGAAACGTCGTCTCGGTATCGGCGAAGCTCGGATTGTCGATGCCGGCGAGCCGCGCGGCGGCGCCCTTGGCGGTGTCGCTGGCGCGCTGCACCTGGCCCGAGAGCGGCAGCATGTCGGGCGCGAGCCGCGCCTCGATCAGCGTCGCCGGATCGATGCCGTCGCGGACGCTCTGTTCCACGGCCTTGTCGAGGATCGCCTGGAGATTTCCGAACGAGCGGATGAAGACCGGAAGCGAAGCTTCGTAGATCGATAGCGCCATGTTGACCCCGATGGTTCGCGGACGTCCGCGTCCGCGTTGCGGAAACGCAGATGGGCGTGCGGCGGCATCGATTTCAAGGGGCAGGCGGGGAGATCGTTCGGGATCGGCGCCGATGGCGCGGTGCGCTTGGAAACGCGCATAAAAAAAGCGCCCGTCGGGGAGGAGGTCGACGGGCGCCTTAGTTGATGGTGCCACACAAGGGAGGAGGTTTGTGGGGCACCTAATCGCAGGGAACGAGGGAGGAGGTTCGTTCCCCAACGAACTGGGAAATTCTCAGTATCCGGCGGCCTGCTTGGCAATCGCCTTGATGTCGGCGCGATTGATGCCCAGATCGCTCAGTTCGCGGTTGTCGAGCCGCGAAAGCTCGCTGCGGGTCTCGCGATACTTCATCCAGGTCTTGTAGGAGGCAACGAGGCTGACCATCGTCTGTTCCTTTCACGCCGGCCATTCGGACTATCAGTGGCGCCCGATCTCTCTGTCGCCGTTCTGATGATTTGAATTTAGTCGGCGGTCGCAGAAATGAGCACTGCGAAAAAACTCATGCCTGCCCTGCGCTGGATGCAGAGCAACATTCGACGTGGACGTCATGGTGCAGTGCAATATAAGTCGCTTCCGCTGACGTAACCGGCCTGTTAGCGGGCGAAAATCGCCAGCGCGGCGATCACGGCGCAGGCGAACCAAAGCCCGGCAAGGCCGACGACGCCATAGACGACGGCGCCCAGCACCGCGCCGAGGCAGAGCGAGGCCCAGATCAGCAAACTCGGCAGGAAGGCCCAGCGATCGCCGCCGCGAAGCGCGGCCGCGAGGCTCTGCCCCACCTTGACCAGCGCCCCGGTGACATAGGTGAGGCCGATGCCAGGCGCGCCGTTGCGCTGGAAGACGGCGTTCTCGACGCCCATGGCCAGCGTCATCGCGACCGTGCCGATGATGGCGATGCCGAGATTGTGGGAGGCCGCGGCGATGGCGAGCAGCGCCGCCTCGGTCCAGAGGATCGCCGCCCGCCGGCTGCGTTCGCCATCCTGGCCGATCAGCCCGCCCAGGGTCGCGCCGGCGACGAAGAGGGCGATGATGCCGGCGATCTCGGCCGCCTTCATCCAGTCGGCCATGGCGACGTCGACGCCGAAGCGCGTGGTATTGCCGCTCATGAAGGAGACGAAGACGCCGCCGAGATGGCGAAAGCCCATGGCGTCGACATAGCCGGCGATGGCGGCCAGCACGAAGGCGAGGCCCTTCTGGCGGAGAGAGAAATCCTTCATGGCAAAATCCGGGTCGTCGAGGCGTCGTCGCCTGTCGTGGCGGGCAGGCGACAAGGCCTATAGCGGCGCGGTTAAGAATTTTTAACCCTGATTTATTAAATTCCGCCGGAAGACTGCCGATGCTGCCGCGTTCATTTTGGCTGGAGTGCCTGCCTTGTTCGTTGCCTTGTCCCGCGTGACGCTGTTGCCTTCCCTGGCGATGCTGCTCCTTGCCCTGCCGGCCGGCGCGCAGGAGTGGGGCGAGCCATCGATGCGCGATCGCTATGACGAGCAGCGCTCCTATGAGCGGGCCTACGAGCCGCCGCCGGCCGACTACGAGCGCGCGCCGCCCGCCTATGACCGCTATCCGGCGGAATACGCCGCCCCGCCGGCGCCGGCTGCTCCCGCGCCGGTCGCCGCCGCGCGGCGTCCGGCCGTGTCGCCGCTTCCGCCCGAATTCGTCGCGCTGGTGAACCAGACGCCCCTCGACGGCGCCCTGGCCGCCAAGAGCGACAAGCCCGATCCGCTGGTGGTCAAGCTGCAGATTTTGCTCGACCGGGTGCATGTCTCGCCCGGCGTTATTGACGGCCACAAGGGCGGCAACCTCAACAAGGCGATCTCCGCCCTGCAGAGCATGCACAATCTGCCGGCCGACGGCCGGCTCGGGCCGGATATCTGGGACATCCTGCAGGCCGCAGACAGTCGCCCGGTGCTGATGGATTACGCCATCACCGACAAGGACGTCGCCGGCCCGTTCGTGCCGGTGATGCCGAAGGATTATGCGGAGATGGCGCTGCTGCCGGCGCTGTCCTACCGCGATCCCGTCGAGCTTCTGGCCGAAAAGTTCCACATGGACGAGACGTTCCTGCGCCGCCTCAACCCGAACGCCGATTTCACCGTGGCGGGCACGATCATCACGGTCGCGGATGTCGGCCCCAACGCCAAGGCCAAGGTCGCCCATCTGGTCGCCGACGCGAGCACGCGCCAGCTGATCGGCTACAACGAGAAGTGGGACGTCGTCGTCGCCTATCCGGCCACCATCGGCAGCACCGACCTGCCGTCGCCGTCGGGCATCCACATGGTCAAGGCGATCGCCGAGAATCCCGACTACTGGTACCGTCCGAAGGTCAATTTCCAGCAGGGCAACAACACCAAGGCGCTGCGGCTGCCGGGCGGCCCGAACAATCCCGTCGGCACCGTCTGGATCGGCCTCGACAAGCCGACCTACGGCATCCACGGCTCGCCGGAGCCGAGCAAGATCGACAAGACCAACAGCCATGGCTGCCTGCGCCTGACCAACTGGGACGCGCAGGAGCTGGTGAAGCTGGTCAAGGTCGGCGTCGATGTCGAGTTCGTCGACCAGACGCCGACGGCGTCGGTCGCGCCGGCGCGTCAGCCGGCCCCGGCCTATGAGGCCGCCGCCACGGATGGCTATCAGGAAATGCCGCCGGCCTTGCGCTGAGAAGCGCCGATCGCGGGCGGCCGGGCCACACCGTCACGCAAAATCGATTGCAACCTGGAGCCGGGCTTGAAGCCTGTCGCCTCGTCTTGATAGCTATGGCGATCGTTTCGCCGAGGATTCAGAATGAACCGCTTCGCAATTCCGCTGGCTCTCGCCGTCATCTCCGCCGTCGGCGCCTTGTCCGCCGGTGAGAGCTTCGCCAAGACGAAGGCGGCGGCCGCGCCCGCCAAGGCGGCCGACCCGTCCTGCAAGCAGACGCGCTGGGACCTGAAGGGCGCCGGCACCAAGACGATCGTCGATGGCGGCGTCGACCGCGTCTGGCGCGTCTCGGTCGGCGGCGTTCCGCCCAAGGCCTCCGTCGTGCTCGAATACACCCGCAGCAACGGCACGAAGGGCGAGGTCGGCATGCCGTCCGGCTATGCCACGCTGGTCGAGGGCGCCTCGGTGCGCATGATCCTGCAGGCGCCGGGCCTCGCCAGCGGCGTCGCCATCGCGGGCACCATCAACGCCCAGTGCTGAGCCGCTGACGCCAGGCTTTCCCTTTTTTTTTAAAGGCCCGGCCGTCCGCGTGGACGCCGGGCCTTTTTCTTGACCGCTTTCCTGACCGCTATCCTTCGAGGAAGTGGCCAACGGCGTTGAGCGGCCGGACGCCGTCGCAGATGATCTTCGCCATGGCGAGCATCGGCACCGCCAGCACGGCCCCCGGCACGCCCCACATCCAGAACCAGAAGATCAGCGAGACGATCACCAGCACCGGGTTGAGCGTGAAGCGCCGCGCCAGCAGCATCGGCGTGATCGCCTCGCCCTCAAGCACGTGGATGAGCAAATAGAGCCCGGCCGGCAGCAGCGCCTGCCAGAGCGGGTCGATGGTGAGCAATCCCGCCAGCAGGAACAGGCCGACGCCGGCGACCGGGCCCATGATCGGCACGTAGTTCAGGAGGAAGGCCAGAGTGCCCCAGAGTATGGGATCGCCGAGGCCGCAGGCCCACATGGCCAAGCCGGTGGCGACGCCGACGGCGATGTTCATCAGCGTGATCGTCACCAGATAGGCCGAGACGTTCTCCTCGATCTGCTGCGACAGCTCGACGACGCGGCGCTTGTCGCTGAAGCTCGGCAGGATCTCCACCATCCGGCGCAGGAAGGTGTCGCCGGAGACGAGCAGGAAGAACAGCACCAGGATCGTCTCGAAGAAGCCGCTGGCGAAATGCTGGGTGCCCTTCATCAGCGTCTCGGAGAGCGTCGGCCCGGCGCCGCCGGCCGTGGCGCCGTCGAACTGATGCAGGAATTTCTGCAGCGCGCCGATCGGCTGGCTGAGGAATTTGAGCCGTTCTTCTAGCCGCTGTACGCCTTCCGGCAGCTTCTCGGCCCAGGCCGTCGCCGGGCCCGAAAGCGCGGCGCCGACGCCGACGATGACGCCGAAGACCGCCAGGATCAGCAGCAGCGCCGCGATCACGCGCGGCACATGCAGCCGATCGAGCAGCCGCATGCCGGGCTGGAACAGCAGCTTCAGCACGATCGCCAGCACGATCGGCAGGATGATGTCGGCGGCGAAGGAGCAGACGGCCAGGATGGTGATGGTCAGCAGGCAGGCCTGGATGACCAGCTTCGGATCCGCCGGCAGCGGCCCGGCCTCGCCGGCGAGTTCCGGCGGCTCCAGCGGCTCGGTGTCGGTGGTCGGGATCTCGATCCGAAGCGGCTCGGCCATCGGCGGGTTCGCTTTCATCCGTATCATCGCGGGATACTGGCAAAAACAACCAATCGCGCGCGACGGGGGCCCGGCCACGCGGCTTTCGAACCGGAAAACGCGGTCGCCGCGGTTTCGTTGCCTCGGGACTTCAGCGGCCTTGGGCTTCAGGCGTCCAGGGACTTCAGTCCTGGGCCTTGCCGATCGAATCGGCCACCGCCGCGCCGCGCTTGCCGAGCGGCTTGGCCCGGCCCGTGGTCGAGTCGCGCGCCGTTTGGTGCTCCATCTCGGCATTGAGCTCGGCGCCGATCAGGATCACCGTCGCCGACAGCCAGATCCAGGTCATGAAGCCGATGATGGCGCCGAGCGCGCCATAGGTGCGGTCGTAGCTGCCGAAGCTCGAGACATACCAGGAGAAGCTGATCGAGGTGATGATCCAGAGCGTGGCGGCGACGGTGCTGCCCCATGTGACCCAGCGCCATTTCGGCTGCTCGCGGCAGGGGCCGAAGCGATAGAGGATGGCCAGCGCCGCCCAGACGAAGAAGCCGAGCACCGGCCAGCGCAAGAGGGTGATCCAGGTCTCCGACGACCGGCCGACCTCGAGCACGCGGAAGGCGATCGGCACGGCGATGATGAAGACGATGGCGCCGATGCCGGCGGCGATCGCCAGGAAGGTGAAGATCAGGCTTTCGACGTTGAGCGCGATGACACTGCGCTGCTCGCGTTCGCCATAGGCGACGTTGAGGCCGTCGATCGTCGCCTTGATGCCGGCATTGGCGCTCCAGATCGCGAACAGGAAGGAGAGGGCGAAGCTGAAGCTCAGCGTGCCGCTCGAAGCCCGGACGGCCAGATTGACCTGGTCGGCGATCAGCTCGAACGCGCCGGCGGGCAGCACGAAGGCGAGGCCGGAGAGATGGCTGTTGATGGTGGTGTTGTCGGCGATGAGCCCATAAAGCGTGACCATCGCGCTCAGGCCGGGGAACAGCGCCAGCAGGCAGAAGAACGCCATGCCGCCGGCGAGCGTCAGGACACGGTCCTCCAGCGAGCTTTCGAAGACGCGCCAGAGAATGTCCTTCCATCCGCGCGCCGGGATGTCGGCGGGGGTGTTGGCAAGCCTTCCCCGGCCCGGCTCCGCCTCGTCGATCGCCTTTTCCATCGCACGGGGCGACAGATCCCCATTCAGCAGCTCGGGAGGAAGTTTCGCGGACGTCATCAGCCCTGCCTGTTCGTCGGTTTGTCGGGGGAGCGGCGTGGCTCGCGGATCAGCAACCGGCAGGCGGCGGCATCGCCGTTACCGGAGTTCGAACGCCTGCGTCCCCGGTCGCGTTCCCGCCCCGCTGCCGCGGCCGAAAGAGGTGCCGAACTTAACATAGCCGCCGATCTTGATGCAGACGCCTGTTGCCGGCGAATAGGTAAATCCTTCGCCGAAGGCTTCGCAGATCCGGGCGTAGCTGGAATCCTCTGCCTCCTTGGGCTCCGGCGCCGCGCTCCGCTCACGCCTGGACGGAGGGTCGACCGGTGGCGCGTCGAGCCGAAATCCCTCCGCCTCCGCCGCGCCGGCGCCGAAAAGCGTCAGCGCCGCCCAGAGTGCGGGTTGGGCGAAACGACTCCGGCCGACCAGGGCTGGAGCAGACGGGAAGTCGGGAATCGAGGGCTCAGGAATCATGATAACCGAGCCATGGTTCCAGATCCTCGAAGGTCCGGTCGATCGGCCAGGTCGGTCCGTAGGGAATGGCGAAATGGCCGTAGCGCAGCGAGATCTGGTCCTCGGCCGCCTTCTCGCCGAGCTTGGCGACGGCCGCCACATAGAGCGCCGCGGCCAGGCTGGTCCGGTCGCTGCCATCGGCGCAGTGGATCAGCACCGGCTTCTCGGCCGTCTCGAAGATCTGCACCAGCCTCTCGGCGTCGGTTTGCGGCAGCTCGGCGCGGGACGACATGCGGAAATCGACATGCGCGATGCCCAGCCGCTTGGCTTCGGCGACCTCCTGGTCATACCAGCTGGCGCCGACATTGGCGCCGCGCAGGTTGATGATCGTGCGGATGCCGTAGCTGCGGGCATATTCGTCGATGCGATGCGGCGTGGGCTGGCCGGAGCGATAGAGCGTCCCGGCGATGACCGTGTGGAAATTGCCCGTCACGAGCAGCATGCAGATGTAGAGAAGGAGAGCGAGCGGCAGGACGAGAAGCGAGCTGCCGAAGGTGAGAATGCGCTTGCGGTTCACGGGTCGGTCCAGTCGTCGTCTCGAGAGCCGAGATCGGCTCAGATGCAAACTATCCGAAGCCGCGTCGAACGGCCAGAGCTACGCCGGGGGAGCGGCCATCCGCCTCGGGAGACACGTCTTTCGAGCCGGATTCGCACGAAACCTTGGGCGGGTTCGGGTATTGATTCCGGGAGCGCGCGCCCCGTCCGGCGCGCCGAGGAGCCGGAGTTCGCCATGTCCCATCCCTTCACCGAACAGGAAATCGCCGACGAGGCCCATCGGCTGTGGCTTGCCGAGGGTAGCCCCGAAGGCCGCGCCGCCAGCCACTGGCAGCAGGCGATCGAAAACCTGAAGTCGCGGCAGCCGCAGCCGCCCAAGAGCCAGAGCGAGATCGCCGGCGAAAACATGCCGCCGGAGAAGATCGCTTCGGAACTCTGAAGCCATCCTCCAGCCGCCCGGCCCGATCGGGCGGCGGGGCCCCCGATATTGCCGGCGGCCTCGTGCCTCAGGCTCGCTATTGTCCTCCGGCGCGTCCCGGCGGGCGGACTTCCTCCGAGCGGCGCGGTCCGCCGAGCTTCAGCCCGGCCTCCACGGCCGCGTAGCCGGCCACGAGGCTGACCACGAGATAGAGAACGGCGACGACCGCGCCTGACGTCGTTTCGGACATCAGTACGTAGGACCCGTAGACGAAGCTGGAGAAGGTCGACAATCCGCCCATGATGCCGGTGGCGACCAGCGTATTGACGTCGTCCGATACGGACTTGCGATTGTGAAGGCCGGTCACCAGGCCGAGCAGAAACGCCGCGACGACGTTGGCCGCGAGGATCGAGGTCGGGAACCCGTCGGAAAGATCGGGCACCCCCAGCATCAGGAATTCACGGACCATGGCGCCGAGGGCGCCGCCGACGAAGACCAGGACGATTGCGTTGATCATGACGCGCCCCTCAACCCTGCAGCCTTGCGAGCCCGGCGCCGCCGGCCGCGGCGATCAGGCCGGCGGCGACGGATCCCAGCAGATAGGCATAGGCGTAGAACCGGCGACCCGCCCCGCTCAGCTTGGCCGCGTCCAGCTGCATGCTGCTGAAGGTGGTGTAGCCGCCGAGGATTCCGGTCAGGATTCCGGCATTCAGGCCGTTGCCGAAGCGGTCGCGCCAATCGACCGAAAACAGGATCGACAGATAGCCAATCACGAAGGCGCCGCTGATGTTGATCAGGAAGGTGCCGAGCGGAAAGCTGCCGTGATAGCGCTCGCCGACGACCTTGCCGATGAACCAGCGCAGCAGCGACCCCGCGCCGCCGCCCAGTCCCACCCACATCACGTCCATAGGTGTCATTGTTCTTCTTCTCGCCTGACGAAAAGCGGCTGGCAGTCCGGAGGTCACGCCTCGAATCGGCCTATCGACAGCCATTGACCGTCGACAACCGAATCGCGGCGCCCCATCAAAACACACTATGAAGTTGACCAAGTCGCAGGCAAGGCTCGAAACCCGGCATCGGGGCGCCAGGAAGCGAAGCTCAAAATGTCATGCAGGCAAGGTGGATCCGCGCCTGTGGGGCAGCGTCCGGATTGCGTCTTGTGCACTGGGCTTTGGTGGGGCGCTGCGAATATCCGGCTCGCCGTTATCCGGCCCTGTTTGACGGCGCAGATCGGGACGGCCACGCCGCATCATCAAGTAGGGCTGCGCCCAGGACGACGGTCCAAGGGGGTAGCGCGTGGTCTGGAGAGCAAGGGCAGGCGGTTAGTTCGCCCTGGCCCTCCTGGTCACGACGTCGGCGCCGTATTCGACTGCCAGGTAGTGAAGCCTGTCCCTCAATCTCTGGTCGGATTCAGGGTGCTCGGGCAGATGGCTCCGACATCGTTGCGCGGCCACATCGATGTTCACCGGCTCGTCGTTTTCGACGGCCATCATCACCTCGCAGATCAGAAGTTCAGTCATCATCAACATGGGGGACGCCTGACTTTGTTTCGTTCTGCAACGGTTCTGCCCGCTGCTTCCGTAACGGAATATGAGGACACGGCGCCGCGATGTCTCCCCAACTTAAGTTGATGGCCTGCGCCACCCTGTCGCAAATTGCACTCCGATTGATGGGCTGTCTTGCGCCATATCACGCGGCGGATACGTCCTGAAGCAGCGCGGCCTCAAGGTCCTTGGGGTCGATCGTCAGCGCTTCGGTGATGCCCGGTCTGGTCAACAAGATCCGGGTCGCGACGCGGTGATAGATGACCGTCGAAACGGTATCCAGGGTCTCCAGGTCCGTCTCAACTTCATAGCTGCCGGCAGGATAGGGACGATCCATTCCCGGCAGTTGAAAGGGATGTTTGAAGCTCACCCGCGCAGAGGAACTCGTCGTGGCCATGTTCGGGATGCCTCAATTTGCGCTTCGAGCCTGGCTCAGCGCGTGAACTACCGTTCAGTTTCGGGGGCGAGGCGATCGGGCAAGACGAGCCGCCGATTGTACAACGGGCGAGCCGCGCATGTGGTTCCGGGCGTTTGTGCTGTTCAAAAAAACGACGCCCGCAGGGGACGGGCGTCGGGACAGGTCGGTCGGACGGATGACCGATCGGATGGGTTCATTCGGCGGGGTCGGGATTGTACGCGCCGATGCCTTCATTGCCCTGATGCGCCACGCCGACGAGCTCGCCGGGGACGATGCCGAGAAGCTGCCTGCCATTGGCGAAATGATAGGTCGCGCCGCCCTGCAGGGTCAGCGTGCCGGTGGTGGCGTTGACGCTGGTGACGTTGCCTTCGGTCTGCTCGACCGCGAAGGCGGCCGAGCCGGAGGCGAGGAAGGTGACGGAAACCGCGGCAAGGATGAGGGTGCGCATGGGGTTCTCTCCTGGTCGATACGGGGGGATCGACACAAAGTTCGGAGCGGTGGAACCACGGGGTTTGGTTCGCTTTTCAACCGCCGCCGATGCGCTGATTTTGCAGCAGGACGCTTTGCCGGCAATCGATATCGTATGTCTGGCAGGTTAAATTTGTAACGGATTATTGCCAGCTATTTCCGTAAGTTAGCCGTGGAATCCGCCGGCGCGGAAAGGTTGCGCGACGGGGAAAACTCGCGCGCATTTCCTTCGCCGCCTAGCCGGACCGGCCGCGCATTTCGTATCCCATCGCATGAGCGTAGTCGCTGGCGATGGCGTCGGTTGCGAAGCTGTGGAGTACTGCTTTCAGGTTGGCTTAGG
This sequence comes from Kaistia sp. 32K, assembly GCF_016629525.1. Taxonomy (GTDB): domain Bacteria; phylum Pseudomonadota; class Alphaproteobacteria; order Rhizobiales; family Kaistiaceae; genus Kaistia. The sequence continues at coordinate 4,650,189 of NZ_AP024269.1, read as the reverse complement.
TCGGCGCATCGTTGTACTAGCCTGACGCTGCTACGGGCGTTCGCGGGCGCGAGTACCCGGCCATGAGACCTTCTTCGAAATGGGTAACGCGTTCAGTACGATAGCCGTGGTCCTGGCTCTGGCCTCCGTCCTGTATCGTCTCCGTCGACGCTATCTGCGTTCGTATCACCGCCGGGTTCGCCTGCGCGCTGAAAAGCTCGGCTGGCCGCTGGTCGTCGCGAGCCTGTTCTGCATGTGGCTCGGCGTCACGGCCAATCTTCCGTCGATGCTGGCGCAGGGCCTGCTGGTCACGCTGGGTGCCGCTTCGCTCGCCGTCGCCGTCTCGATTGATCTCTGTTGCCGGCGGTATCTGGGCGCGGCGCCGCTGACGGTCTGGCGCCAGATCCCGTTTGCAAGCGCCGGCTTCTCGGTCCCCGTTCTCGCCTCCACCTATCTTCGCGCCTTTCTCCCGGCCGACTTCGTGCTGGCGACGACCGTTCTGTTCGTGGCGACCTGGGCGCTTGTGTCCGGGCTGGCCGGATCCGCCGGCGCTTCCTTCTGGGCGGCCTCGGCGCTCTTTTCCACGGCTCTGCTCGTCTGGACCCTGCTCGAAAAGCTGCGGGCGAGGCCGGATCTGCCGCAGGAGGCGTTGGCCTTCCTGCTGCACGAGCCGAAGATATCAGGCGGGGCGCGATCCCCTGACGCGCTGTATGCCGCCGACCGCTCGAACGGCTACAGCCTCGACCGGTCCGCGCCGGCCCTTCCGCGGACGATCCTTCTGATCCTCAACGAATCGGCGGGCCATTACCTCCCGTCGAGCGAGGGGGACACGTCCCTTGCCGAGAGGATTCTGGCCCTCAGCGGCCGCCCGGACGAATGGGTTGCGCCCGGCAATGTCGTGACGAACTCCTGCTGCACCGAGATCAGCTTTCCCTCGATCCTGACCGGCGCAGGGGCGCACGAGAGCATCGAGACATTGCATCGGTTGCCCTTCGTGTTCGATCTGGCCAAATCTCGGGGCTATCGCACGGCTCTGCTGATGTCGTCGGTCCTGAAATGGCTGAACCTCGACCGCTTCTTCTCGGCTGCGCCTCTCGACGAGCTCTACTCAGCCGAAATGAGCGGGAAGCCGATCATCAACGACCTCGGCATCGATGATGCCTTCACGGTGCGCCGCTTCGAGCAGATGATCGAGCGGGAAGATGGTCCCGTCTTCGCGGTCGTCTTCCTGAACGCGCTGCATGTGCCGTTCCAGGCTGACAGCGAGTTTCCCCTCGACGCCGGCCTGAAGGACAGGCGCTCCCGAGCGCTCGCGATCACGGAGCGGGCGCATCATCGCCTGTTCGAAGCGCTCAAGCGGGCGGGGCGATATGACGACGCGCTGATCGTGTCGGTCGGCGATCATGGCGAGCTTCCAGGGCGCCAGGATCTGCCGCGCGCGACCATTCCCCGCCAGGAGAATTTCAGCGACTGGGTATTGCGGCCTCTGTTCCTGCTGAAGCCGCCGCGCGACCTGCCGGCGCCGATGACCGAGGCGTTGCATGGAAATGTCGATCGCCTGATCGCCAATGTCGATATCGCACCGACGCTCGCGCATCTCCTGGGCGCGACGCTGTCGGGCGGTCTCGCCTATACGGGACGCAGCCTGTTCGAGCCGATCCCGGCCGAGCGCATTGCCATCGCCACCAGCGCGAATGAATGGCGGCCGTGGCACGGCGCAGCCGTGGCGCTGGCCCGGGGGCGGGAGCGCTTGATCTGCGATCGGTACGATTTCCTGCAGTATGAAAGCGGCGGTCCGGTCGATCCCGAGGCCGCCTCGCTAGGGCGCAAGGAACTGTTGGAAGCAGCGATGCAGGTCGCGACCGTGCGCCAGAACATTGCCCATATCTATCGCGAGTACCACTGAGGCACCGGGAGCGCCAACCCGCCTTCGGTCAGGATTCGGCGTCGGTGGATGGTGCTTCCAAGCCATCGGCGATCGCCGCGGCGCGCAATGCCTCGTTCATTCGATCCTGCCAGCCCGGGCCTTCGGCCTGGAAATGCTCAAGCACGTCGCGATCAATCCGGAGCGAGACAAGCTCCTTGGCGTTCGGGAGCGCGTTCGACTTGATGTCCGGTGCCCGCTTCTTCTTGGCGAACATCGCCTCCGCGGCCGCGAAGGGGTCCTGGGGACGGCGGGGCCTGTCTGACGACATGGTTTGTTTCCTCGGTTTCATTCCGCCGCTGGCAAGGCACGGGTGCGACAGCGTCGCCAATGGGCGAGGCATCAATGCGCAATCTGGAGGAGGATTCAAGGCACCGCCGCGAACCGCGCCCGAACGCCACGCTGCCTTCGCCCCGGGCGGGAAAGGTTCCACGGGAGAGGGGGCCCGCTCGGTGATGGCTTACGTTTGGCGAGCGGAATTGCTTAAAGGAGGGATGTCAGATCCCACGCCCGAGCAAATTGGACAACTCAGCCTCGCTTTTGAGCGGTTCACTCGTCGCTTCAAGGTTGCCGAGGCATCGGCGGCGATGGAAAACGCGCTCAACGCCCTCGACGTCCAAGCCCTCCTGTTCGTCAACGAGCATCCTGATTGCAGCCTGGGGGATGTTGCCCGGAACCTGCAAGTCGCGCTGACGACGATGTCTTCCTCGGCCGACCGGCTGGTCCGCAGGGAGATGATGGAGCGACAGCGGCACGAGGCGAATCGACGGACCGTGGCGCTGACGATCACCCCGAAAGGGAAGGAAGCCGTCGCAGGCTATATGGCGGGATATCGCGATGCCTGCCGCGCGATGCTGGAATCGCTCGATCCTGCGGAGCGGGCCGAATTTGTCCGGCTCACGGAAAGAATCGCAAACTACGATCGTTGAACATTACGAAAATCGTAGTATGGACATGCTGTCGAAACGATCAGGAAATTCAGCATGGCCAACACACCCCTCATCGCGCTTGTCACCGGTGCGAACAAAGGCATTGGCCTCGCCATCGCGCGCCAGCTCGGCGCCAACGGCCACTCGCTCTGGCTGGGATGTCGAGACCTGCAGCGTGGCGACGCCGCGGCGCGTGAACTGCGCAATGCCGGGATCGACGCTCGCGCCGTGCAGCTGGATGTTACGAATGAGGCCAGCGTGGCCGCTGCCGCCGGGACCGTCGAGCGCGAGGCGGGCAAGCTCGACGTGCTGGTCAACAACGCCGGCGTCATGTTCAGCCCGCCTCCTTCCGTCGCCGAGGAATCGATCGACGAGATCCGGCAGATGTTCGAGGCCAACGTGTTCGGCGTCCTCCGGGTGACGCAGGCTTTCCTGCCGCTGCTGCGCAAGTCCGAAGCGGCGCGGATCGTCATGATGAGCAGCGGCTTGAGCTCGCTCAGCGATGCCCTGGACATGCGGAGCGAAACCTGGTCGGTCGGCTTTGCCGGATACTGCGCTTCGAAGACGGCGCTGAACATGCTGACGGTAAAGCTCGCCAAGGAACTGGACCGCGAGGGGATCAAGGTGAATGCGGTGGACCCCGGACTGACCTCCACCGACATGACGGGGAACGGACCCGGCCATTCGCCCGAGGAGGGGGCTCGTCCGGCGGTCGCCCTGGCGACGATGCACGCATTCGGCCCTTCGGCAGGCTTCTACGCCTGCTCGGCATCGGGCGATCTTGTCCCGAAGCGATGGTGAGGGGCGCCCGGTGGGAGCGGGAGGTCGCGACCGTGCGCCAGAACATTGCCCATATCTATCGCGAGTACCACTGAGCTGTTCGCCAGCGAGCACGACATTCTCGCCGAGTTGAGGGCCGGCTGTGGCTATGCGGTTGTTCGGCGCGCCAGCTTGTCGGCATACATCAGCCGATCCGCGTCCCTGAGCACCGCTTGCGCCGAGCTGACGAAAGGGTCCACGCTGACTGCGCCGAAGCTTCCGCCGGAATAGTCGAAACTACACTCCGCGAACGTATAGGTGCCCCTCAATAGCGGCATCAGCCGGTTGCGCATCGCTTCGGCGATCCGGTCCGGGCCTTCTGGCCCGGACGGGGCCGCCAACCCGATCACCACGAATTCGTCGCCGCCGAACCGGCCCAGCAGGTCGCCCGTGCGCAGACCGGCTGACATCCGCCGGCCGACCTCAACCAGAAATTCGTCGCCGACCTCGTGGCCATGGGTGTCGTTGATCGTCTTGAACTCATCGAGGTCGATGAACGCGACCAAAACCCAAGCCTTGTTCCGCTTCGCGAGCGCAAACAACCGATCCAGCTCGGCCAGGATCGCGCGTCGGTTCGGAAGGCCGGTCAATACATCATAATTGGCCGCATACCGTTCATCCTGGTGACGCAACACAACCTGCCCTGCCACGCGACTGGAGAGGAAAATGAGGACCAGGCCGAATGCCGCCACCAGCCCGGCGATCAAGGCATGCTGGCGGCGCATCGCCGGCAGGTGGTCGAGCGAGGCAAGCGTGAGTAGCCGGTATTGCGTTCCTGGCAAGGGCTGAAGCTGCAGCAGATAGGGCCTGCCTTCGATGAGCCACTGGTCGGATTGGCCGGACCCGGGCACGGCGCTCACATCCATGGGCTTGCCGGGATCTTCGTCGCCGGAAGGCGGCTGCACCGTCCCAGGCGGCAGAAGCGCCGCCACGTTGCGGAGCATGAAGGATTCGGACGACGTGGTGGTCACGCGCCCCTGACCGTCCACGATCAACGCTATATGCCGCCCTGCCAGATAGAGCGCCATGTCCGGCGCGTCGAACTTCACCGTGACGGCGCCCAGCGCCACGTCGCTCGCATCTTCGATCCGACTACTGACGAAATAGGCCGCGGTCCTGTTCAGGCGGGCAATACCGAACAAGTGGCCGTTGCCGGTGCGCAGCGCGTCGGTCAGGTAGCTCCGGCCGTCGTAGATCATTCCGACGATACTGTCGGGCTCGGCCCAGTTGCTGGCGGTCACGGTGTCATACGAGGCATTGTTCATATAGATACGCGCGTAGCCCAGGTCGCTCGACAGCGCGTCCATGTAATCACCGACCTTGCGCACCAGCGGGTCGCTCGTGAACTGCGACGCGCGCTGTTCCCGCGTGAGCGCGGCGGCGCCGGGCGGATCGGTGTGGTAGCGGCTCGCAAGCTGAATGACCTGTCCTTGCCGCGCCACCATGTTGGCGACGCTGACCATCTGGGTGAACAGCCGGTCCACGACGCGCGCCGTGGTCGTGGCCTCGTATTCGGCGCTGGCTGCCAAATTGCCCAATTCCGCGGTCAGCGCTCTCTGCGACAGCCACCAACCCAGGCCGGCTACCAGAGCCACCCAGGCCACGACCAGGGCGAGCGTCACTTGACGAACGACCGGCAGTGTCTGCCGGCGGGACTCTTGCAGCAACGAAACGTGGCTCACGCCGCCGTCTCACTTGAAAGACGGTCGTTCAGAATAGTTTCGTCTGGCATCCAGCCAGTCCCCCAGTTCTTCGTGGCGGCTTCCCGGAATCAGGCAAGCCGGCTGGAAGCGTTACTGCCTCTCGCGCTACATTGATATCAACATTCCCCTACGTCGAGTCTACTTGCTGATGGATTCAACGCTCGGCAGACCTGGGCGGGGTGATGGTCATCATAGGGATGAGCGAGTGCCTCTGGGGCAATGAACGGCACCCTACCGCGCCGATCGCCGCCGGGGCGGTCATGGCCGATGCGAGGATGGAAAATCTGCGCCCCCCTCGTCGCTCGCGCTTACGTGCTCGAGCGGATAAATCGCGCGGGTCGCCATGCGGTCACCAAACAGCGCAAGCGCCCGGGGCGGCGAACCGAAAACATCCATGATTTCAGGGAGGGAAGTGGTGCCGCTTAGGTGATTCGAACACCTGACCCCATCATTACGAATGATGTGCTCTACCAGCTGAGCTAAAGCGGCCTACTTCGAGGATTTCACGGGGCGCTGCCGAAGGGCTGCGGTGAAATCGAGAGGGTTCATAGCCACATTCCCGGAGCGTTTCAAGCCTTAGTCGCGCTTCTCCACCGCCTCATTGCACACGCAGCCGATCGACCGGCTCCGCCTCGATGTCGTCGATGCCGGGATCGTCGGGGATCGGCGGCACGACGGCCGTGGCTTGCGGGCCGCCATTGCGCGCGGGCGCCGAGAAGACGGGGCGCGGCTCGACGGCGGCCGGGGTCGCCCGCTCGGACTGGCGCGGCGCCTCGTCCGGAACGGTCGTCCGGGTCGCTGCCGTACCGGCCGCCAGGGGCTCGATCGCCTCGATCACGAGCGGCTCCGGCTCCTCCTCGGCGACCACCAGGTCGATCGCCGGGCGCTGATCGTCGGCGAGCGCCGCCGTCGGGGTGCGCCATTCGAACGCATCGAGCCGGCCGGTGATCGGCGAGACCGGCGCCCAGGCCGGGAAGACATAGCCGTCGGCGGTCCATTGCGGATCGCGCGGGGCGCGGACGGCGCGCGACAGCCATTCGCGCACATGGCCGCGATTGCCGTCCGGGCCTTCCTCGATCTCGGCCATCAGCAGGCAGAAGCGCTCGGTGCGGTCCTTCTCGTCGATCGCGGCGAGCTCGCGGCGGGCGAGCTCCCAGTCGCGCGCGTCGATGGCGGCGCGGGCGACGGCGAGGTGGCTTTCGACATGGCCGGGGCGCAGCGAGGCGAGGCGCTGGGCCCGCTTCAGCCGGTCCTGCGCCGAATCGCCGGCGCGCACATTGCCATAGGCTTCGGCGAGCTCGGGATGCGGCGCCTGCTTCCAGGAGGTCTCGAGGACGCGGACGGCGCGCTTGACGTCGCCATGGCGGGTGAAGAGCCGCGCCGCGAGCGTCGCCGCCGGCACGAGGTCCGGCCGCAGCTTGGCAGCCTCCTGCGCGGCGGCGCGGGATTCCTCCGGATTGGAGAGTTCGAGCTCGAGCCCGCGCGCCGTCAGAAGCACGGCGCGCAGCCGGTGCGCGGTGGCGCGATCGATCAGCTTGGCGTGCAGGTTGGATCCGAGCGTCGTCAGCGCCGCCGACCATTCGCCATGCGTCGCCTGGTCGTCGAACAAGGCCGTGCCGGCCCAGCCGAGGCTCGGCGCCGCCTTGGCGGCTTCCTCGGCATAGTGGCGCGCGGCCTCGCGCTCGCCGCTCCGCTGCGCCTCGACATAGAGCCCGCGCAGGCCGAGCAGGCGGGTTTCCGGCTCGTCCAGCATGGTCTCGAAGGCGCTGCGCGCGCCGGCGCTGTCGCCGGAGAGCTGCGCCGTCTGCGCCGCGAGCAGCAGCGTCAGCGGCTCGCCCTGCAGGATCTTCTGCGCCTCGCCCGAGAAGCGCCTGGCGCGCTTCAGGTCGCCGGCGCCGATCGCGATCATGCCGCGCGACAGCGCCCGGTAGCCGCGATCGCGCTTGCGGCCCGAGAGCCAGCCGCCGAACAGGCGCGGCGCGCGCACGGCGGCGAGGATCAGCCACAGCACGAAGGCGAGCACGATGAACAGCACGGCCATCGCAACGGCGGCGACCATCAGGCTGGTCGTGTAGTCGTAGCCCTGCCAGGTCAGCGCGATCTCGCCGGGCCGGTCGGCAAGCCAGGCGAATCCGGCCGCGGCGGCGAAGACCAGGGCGACATAGACGAGAATGCGGATCATCGTCGCTCCGTCAGTTCGAAGGGCTGGCGGCGGGAAGGCCGGCGAGGGCGGTGTCGATGGTGATGCGGCGGGAGGCCTTATCGGCCCAGTCCGAGAGCGGCGCGCGGGCGATCGCGTCGAGCGCCTCGCCCTCGCGCAAGGTCTCGGCCAGGTTGCCTGCTTTCACGGCGGCTTCCATGCGCGAGACGATCGCCGTCGCCGAATTGCCCGCCATCGGGCCGGTCGGCTTGACGGAGACGAGCGAGCCGGCCGAGGCGGCGAGCCGGTCGATCAGGCTGGCGCCGGGATCGACCTTGGCGGCGGCGATGCGGATCTGCTCCGCCACAGCCGGGAAAGCGGCGGCGAGCTCCGCCTTGGACGGCGTGCCGGCGCCGGCGATCGGCGCCAGCGCGTCGAGCGAGGCATTCCTGTCGCCAAGCGCCGCGACGGCGGAAAGTTCGTCGGCGAAGGGGCCGGAGCCGCTCGCTGCCTGGCGCAGCGCCGTCACGGCGATGACGCGGGCGGCGGCTTCCGTCTTCGGATCGGCCGGCGGGTGCTGCTCGACCGTGTCGAGCCGTGCCGTCAGCGCGTCGAGGCGCGATTGCAGCGGCGTCAGATCGACGGGCGCGGCCCCAGCGGGCGCCGGGCGCGATTCCAGCGCCGCGAGCCGGCTTTCGAGCGGGGAGAGATCGACGGCAGCGGCGGGAACCGAGGCGGCGGGGGCCGCCGTCGGCTGGCTCGCCGCCTGCTTCAGCGCCGCGACTTCCTTTTCGAGATCGGCGAGGCGGGCGGGATCGACGCCGGGCTTGGCGGGCGCGCGGTCGACGGCCTCGATCCGGTCCAGTCGCGCCGAGACGGCGGCGAAGCGCGAATCGAGGCTGGCGGTGGCGACGGGATCGCCGCCGGTCGAGCTGGAGAGGAGGGCGACGAGCAGGCCGCCGATGACGCCGCCGCCGAGCGCGGCGATCGCCGGCACGAGGAAGCGCGCGAGCGCGGGATTGGAAGGCGGGGTCGCGTCGGCGGTCTCGGTTCCGGTCACGCCGGCCTCCGGTTCGTAAGCGGGCTTTGTCGCCTCAGGGCTGGCCTCCGGAGCGGGGGCATCCGGGCGCGGCGTGCGCGATTCGGCCTCGAGATCGATCGTCACCGGCGGGCGCTTGCGGCGCTGTCCGGGCGTTGCTTCGTCTGCCGGATGGAAGGTGTTGTCTTCGGCCATGTCACCTCGATCTCGTCGGTCGTTCGCGACCAGTATAGACGATTGCGTTAACGGACGCCTGAAGGGGATGTTCCCACGCTTCCCGGCAGCAGCGCCAGCAGGGCGTCGTCGGTGGGCTTTTCGGCGATGCGGATCGTGCCGAAGCGCAGGTTTCCGGCGCGAAGGGCAGCCGCGACGTTTTCCGACAGCGCGTAGATGGTCAGGCCGTCGAGGCGGGCGGGCGGGTCGAGCGCGGCGAGGCAGCGGACAAGCGCCGTCGCCGTGCGCGGCGAATAGAGGAGGACGCCGTCGATTCGGCCCTCGCGGAGCGATGTGGCAGCCGAATCGGGCAGGCTCGCCGCCGGATCCATGCGGTAGGCTTCCACAAGCGCCAGTTCGTAGCCGGCCTGCGCGAGCGTCTCCGTCCAGTTGCCGGCGCGGTCGACGGCGGCCGGATAGAGCAGCGTTCCGGCCGTGGGCGGCAGCGTTGCCAGGGTCAGCTCGGCCAGCGCGACGCCGTCGCCATCGGCGGAGCGGACATCGGCGAATCCCGCCCCGCGCGCCGCCGCCGCCGTGCGGTCGCCGACGGCGAGCACGGGAAGCGCGAACCAGGCTGCCGGGAGGGGCCAGCGCGCCAACGCGCGCAGGCCGTTCAGGCTGGTCAGCAGGATCGCGGCCGGATCGATCGCCGGCAGCGGCGGGTCGAGGAAGACGGTCTGAAGCATCGGCGCGATCACCGGCTCGTGGCCGAGAGCGCGCAGACGTTCGGCGGTGCGCGTCGCCTCAAGCTCGGGCCGGGTGACGAGCAGCCGCATGGCGCCTCAGGGGCTCGCGAAGAAGGTCTTGCCGCCGCGTCCGATCAGCTCGTCCGCCGCCGCCGTGCCGAGTGTCTCGGCGTCGGCGACCGGCGCGGTCATGCGGGTTTCCTCGGCCTGGCGGCCGTCCGGCGACAGCACGATGCCGCGGAACAGCAGTTCGTCGCCTTCGAGCGTCGCCAGCCCGCCGATCGGCGTGCGGCAGGAGCCGTCGAGCCGGGTCAGGAAGGCGCGCTCGGCGCGGAGCGCGATCTCGGTGGCGGGATCGTTGATCTTGGCAAGCAGCTCGCGGACGCGAAGATCGTCGGCGCGGCCCTCGACGGCGACCGCGCCCTGGCCGACGGCCGGCAGGAAATCGTCGAGCTCGAGGATCGCCGTCGCGTGGTCGGCGAGGCCGACGCGGCGCAGGCCGGCCAGCGCCAGCAGCGTGCCGTGCGCGACGCCGCTCTCAAGTTTGGCGAGGCGGGTCTGCACATTGCCGCGAAACTCGACGACGACGAGATCCGGCCGGAGGCGCAGCGCCATGGCGCGGCGGCGCAGCGACGAGGTGCCGAGCAGCGCGCCCTGCGGCAGGTCGCGGATCGAGCTTGCCACCGGCGACAGGAAGACGTCGCGGACGTCCTCGCGCGGCAGGAAGGCGATCAGCGTCAGCCCGTCGGGCAGGAAGGTCGGTACGTCCTTCGACGAATGCACGGCGATGTCGATCTCGCCGCGGAACAGCGCTTCCTCGAGCTCCTTCGTGAACAGTCCCTTGCCGCCGGCTTCCGACAGCGAGCGATCCTGGATCCGGTCACCCGAGGTCTTGATGGCGACGATCTCCATCGTGGCCTCGTCGACGCCATGGGCGATGGCGAGACGGGCGCGCGTCTCCTGCGCCTGGGCGAGCGCCAGCGGGCTGCCGCGCGTGCCGATGCGGAGGAGGGGGATCGAAGCGGTGGATTGCACGGGATCGGGTCCGGATGTTAGGGCCTGTCGGGTCCATGCCCGTCAGGGCTGAATTCGGCGCCAGTCTAGTCACGACGCGCCCATCCGCAAGCAAGCCGCGAAACGCGCGGCGAAAGGCCCCGGTGGTGAGTTCTTCCGTTCTGGTTCTCGGCATTGAAACGAGCTGCGATGAAACGGCGGCCTCCGTCGTCTCGCGCGACGCCGAGGGGCGCGGCACGATCCTCTCCAATGTCGTGCTGTCGCAGATCGAGGATCACGCGGCCTTTGGCGGCGTGGTGCCGGAGATCGCCGCGCGCGCCCATGTCGAGGCGCTCGACCGCATCGTCGAGGGCGCGATGGAGGAGGCCGGCGTCTCCTTCGCCGATCTCGACGCCGTCGCCGCGACGGCCGGCCCCGGCCTGATCGGCGGCGTCATCGTCGGGCTGACGACGGCGAAGGCGTTGGCGCTCGCCGCCGGCAAACCGCTCGTCGCCGTCAATCATCTCGAAGGTCATGCGCTGACGGCGCGGCTGACGGACGGCATCGCCTTTCCCTACCTGCTGCTTCTCGTCTCGGGCGGCCACACCCAGATCCTGCTGGTGCGCGGCGTCGGCCAGTATGAGCGCTGGGGCACCACGATCGACGATGCGCTCGGCGAAGCCTTCGACAAGACGGCGAAGCTGCTCGGCCTGCCCTATCCGGGCGGCCCGGCGGTCGAGCGCGCCGCCGCGCGCGGCAATCCCGACCGCTTCGCGCTGCCGCGGCCGATGTTCGGCCGACCCGGCGCCGATTTCTCCTTCTCCGGCCTGAAGACGGCGCTGCGGACCGAGGCGCAGGCGATCGCGCCGCTCTCCGAGGCGGATGTTGACGATCTCTGCGCCGCCTTCCAGCGCACGGTGACGCTGGTCGTGCGCGACCGCATCGGCCATGCGCTCGACCGGTTCCGCGCGGAATTCCCTGACATCGCCGATCCCGTCCTGGTCGTCGCCGGCGGCGTCGCCGCCAACAAGGCGCTGCGCGCCGGGCTCGATGCCGAAATGGTGGCGCGCGGCTTCCGGCTGATCGCGCCGCCGCTGGCGCTCTGCACCGACAATGGCGCGATGATCGCCTGGGCCGGCGCCGAGAGGCTGGCGCTCGGCCTCGTCGACGATCTCGCCGCGCCCGCCCGCCCGCGCTGGCCGCTCGACCAGCTGGCAGCGCCGATGCTCGGCTCCGGCCACAAGGGAGCGAAGGCGTGAGCGTCATCCGCAAGAACAAGGTCGTGCTTTACGCGACCTGGCGCGGAAAGCTGCTCGTCTTCCGCGAGCCGGATTTCCCCGAATATGGCATCCAGGTGCCCGGCGGCACGATGGAAGCGGGCGAAACGCCGGTCGAGGCGGCGCGGCGCGAATTTTCGGAAGAGACCGGGCTGACGGCGCCTGCCGTCATGACGCTGTTGGGCGAGCGGGAGTATCGCTATGCCCCGCCGGGCGGCCCGGAGCGGCAGCATCGGCGCTGGTTCTTTCATCTCGCGCTCGAAGGCGAGTTCGCGGAAAGCTGGGAGCAGATGGAGATGCATCCGGACTCTGGCGGCCCGCCGATCCGATTCGCGCTTTCCTGGCTCGATCTGCCGCTTGGCGAGGCGCTGTTCGGCGAGCTGGATGCGATGCTTGATTCCCTGCCTGCGCTGGAGACCGCGTCATGACGATCGACCACATCGCCGTCGTCGGCGCCGGCGCCTGGGGCACCGCGCTGGCGCTCGCCGCGCACCGGGCCGGCCGCAAGGTCACGCTCTGGGGCCGCAACGCGGCCGCGATCGCCGCGGCGCGGGAAAACGCCGCCCATCTGCCCGGCGTGCATCTGCCCGAGGCCCTCTCCGTCACCGAGCGGATCGAGGCGGTGCTTTCCGCCGACGCGATCCTGCTGGCGACGCCGGCGCAGACGGTGCGCGAGGTTGCCGGCCATCTCGAGGCCATCCGCGAGGACACGCCGGTCGTGCTCTGCGCCAAGGGGCTGGAGCGCGGCACCGCCAAGCGGATGACCGAGGTATTGGCCGAGGCGTTGCCGCCGGCCGCTCCCGCCGTGCTGTCGGGGCCGAGCTTCGCCGTCGATGTGGCGCGTGGCCTGCCGACCGCCGTCACCATCGCCGCGACCGATCTGCGGCTTGCGATGGCTCTCTGCCAGGCGCTCGGCTCGGTTAGTTTCCGCCCCTATGCCGAGACCGACATGCTCGGCGTCGAGATCGGCGGCGCCTTCAAGAACGTGCTGGCGATCGCCGCCGGCATCGTCGCCGGCCGTGAACTCGGCGCCAGCGCCAGCGCCGCCGTCGTCGCGCGCGGCTTCGCCGAGCTGCGCCGTCTCGGCGAGGCGATGGGCGCGCTGCCGGAAACGCTGATGGGGCTTTCGGGTCTCGGCGACCTCGTGCTCACCTGCTCGTCGACGCAATCGCGCAACTTCGCCTATGGCCATGCGCTCGGCAGCGGCGCCGCCCTGCCGCCGGCCTTGGCCGAAGGCGCGGTGACGGCCCCGGTGGCGCGCGATCTCGCCCGCCGCCTCGGCGTGCCGATGCCGATCACCGAGGCGGTCGCCGCCATCCTCGACGGCGCGCTGTCGATCGACGCCGCCGCCGAGGCGCTGATGCTGCGCCCGCTGAAGCGCGAGGCCGACTGACCCGCCTCAGAGCGTGAGGCGGAGCGGCTTGCCGGGTTCGAGGCTGACGAGACGGTCGGCGATGCCGAGCGCCTGGAAGGCCTGGGCGAGATCGGCGGCGTTTTCCTTGAAATGCGTCCAGCCATCCGTGTGCACGGCGACGATCTTCGCCGCCGGAAAGGCGTGCGCCGTCTCGATCACGTCGTTGCTGTCCATCGTCACGTGGAACTTGCCGCGCGGCTCGGCCGAGCCGGCGAAGGCGACGATCAGTTTGGGCGCGAAACGCCGCGCCACCTCGGCGACGCCCTCGTACCAGACCGTGTCGCCGGTGACGTAGATCGCATCGCCCGGCTGGTCGCGGCCGAGCAGGAAGCCGATGACGTCGCCCGAGATCGGCTCGAACCCCGCCGGCCCATGCCGCGCCGGCGCCGCCGTGACGAATAGGCGTCCGGCCCCGGTCTGAAGCGTCGTTGTCTCGAAGGGCGCCAGCCCCTGGGCGTTGCCGCCGAGCCGCGCCGCGCCGACCTTCGTGATGAAGGTGGTGCCGGCGGTGCCGAGATAGGCGCGGCCGGCATGGTCGAGATTGTCGAAATGCTGGTCGTGGCTGAGCAGCACGGCGTCGACCGCGCCGATCGCCTCGGCCGAGAGAGCCGGGCCCTTGGTCTTTTCCAGATGCACGGCGCCGGCGTAGTGGCCGGGCGCGTCGAAGGTCGGATCGGTCAGCAGGCGAAGGCCGCCGGTCTCGATCAGCAGGGTCGGACCGCCGACGAGCGTCAGCGTGGTTTCGGGCGTGCTCATCCATGCCTCCATTCGACAATGCGCGGTCGGGCCGCGTTCGTTCGAGAGATAGGGGCTCGTGGCGCTGCGAGAAATTCGCTAATCTTTCGCCATGGCTGAGCGTTTTCGCACAGAGGTGGACTGGGAGGATGCCCGTTACTTCGCGGCGCTGGCCCGCCATGGCAGCCTGTCGGCCGCCGCGCGGGCGCTGGCGGTCAACCACGCCACTGTCGCCCGCCGTGTCGCCGGACTGGAAAAGGCGCTCGGCGCCCGGCTGATCGAGCGGCGGCCGACCGGCTACGAGCTGACCGCCGCCGGCCGCGACGCGCTGCAGGCGATCGCCGCGATGGAGACCGCCGCACGCTCCCTGGCACGGCACGGCGAGGCGGAAGCGCCGGCCGGGTTGGTCCGGATCACGGCGACGCCGGGCCTCGCCGATGCCTACCTCCTTCCCCGCCTCGCGCTGTTCCGCGGCGAGCATCCGGCGATCGACATCGAGATGATCGCCGATCGGCGCCTGGTCAGCCTCGCCCGCCGCGAGGCCGATCTCGCCTTGCGGCTCGGCCGGCCGACCGATAGCGAACTGACCGCCCGGCAGGTCGCGACGCTCGGCTTCGGCTTCTATGCCAGCGCCGGCTGGGCGGCGCGGATCGCCGCCGGCGCCGAGCCGGACCTGGTCGGCTTCGACGAGGCGAGCGCGCATCTGCCGGAGGCGGTCTGGCTGTCGCGCCGGTTTCCCGGTCGCGGTCTGGCGTTCCGCACCAACAGCCAGCTGACGCAGGCCGGCGCCGCGCGGGCCGGGTTTGGCGTGGCGCTGCTGCCGCATTTCCTCGCTCGCCCGGATCCGGCGCTGGTCGCCGTCGATATTGAGGGAACGCCGCCGCTGCGCGAGCTCTGGCTGCTCGCCCGCCGCGAGAGCGCGATCCCCGCGCCGGTGCGCCTTGTCCGCGACGCGCTGGTGGCGCTGTTCAAGCGCGAGGCGGCGCTCTTTCGCGGCAATGGTGCGGGCTGATCCGTGAGGCGTCGATGCCTATATCCAAAGGCGTCGACGCCTTTCCCCTTCCGCGCGCGCCGCCGCTCTTTACGCGCGTCGGCGCGCCGCCTAACGTGCCGCCGCTATTCCGGAACCGCTCAGCTGAACGGTTCCAATTCTTGTTCGATCGCGTTTTCTTTCGGCGAACCCATTCCCTTCGCCCGAAAACGCTCCAGGAGGGTTTCATGCATTTCGTCGCCATTCTCACCGACAAGGACGACGGCCTGCCGGTCCGTCTCGAGAACCGCCCCGCCCACATCGAGTGGCTGAAGGAAACCGGCATCGCCATCGCCGGCCCGTTCCTGAACGAGAGCGGCGACATGTGCGGCTCGCTGCTGATCCTCGAGGCCGAGGACGAGGCCGCCGCCCGCGCCGTCTTCGCCACCGACCCCTATGCCAAGGCCGGCCTGTTCAAGGAAACGGTGGTTCGCCCCTGGCGCTGGGCCGTCGGCAAGCCGGCCTGATCGGCCGCGCCAGCCTCACTTCCCGATTTCGACCCGGAGCGTCCCATGGCCTATTGGCTCTTCAAGTCCGAACCCGATGTCTTCTCCTTCGACGATCTGAAGAAGAAGGGAGCCGCTGGCCAGGAATGGGACGGGGTCCGCAACTACCAGGCGCGCAACAACATGCGCGCCATGCAGCTTGGCGATCGCGGCTTCTTCTACCATTCCAACATCGGCAAGGAGATCGTCGGGATCGTCGAGGTGGCGAAGCTGGCCCATCCCGACTCCACCGACGACAGCGGCCGCTGGGAATGCGTCGATCTGCGCGCCGTCCGCGATCTGCCAAAGCCCTATTCGCTGGAGACGGCGAAGGCCGAGCCGCGGCTCGAGGGCATGGCGCTGGTCGGCAATTCGCGCCTCTCGGTGCAGCCGGTGACGGAGCGCGAGTGGAAGCTCATCCTGGAACTCGGCGGGCTCGACCCGGCCGCGATCTGAGCCCGGCTTGATCGCCGATCCGGCGGTTTTCGTCCGCGAGCAGACCCGGTTGTCGCCGGTTGCCTTCGTGCCGGAAATCCGCCTGCACCAGGCCGATGAGGCGACGGCGCTCTGGCACCTGACCGAGGCGACGCTCGACCAGGCTGATCTGCCGCCGCCATTCTGGGCCTTCGCCTGGGCCGGCGGGCAGGGGCTGGCGCGCTACATCCTCGACCATCCCGAAACCGTGCGCGGAAAGCGCGTGCTCGATTTCGCCTCCGGCTCCGGGCTGGTGGCGATCGCAGCGGCGCTGGCGGGCGCCTCGGATGTCGAGGCCGTCGACATCGATCCCTTCGCCGTGGCGTCGATCGGCCTGAACGCGGCGGCGAACGGCGTCGCCGTCTCGGCGCGCCGCGTCGATCTCATCGGCGCAGCGCTCGACAATTGCGACGTGCTCCTGGCCGGCGACGTCTTCTACGATCGCGGTTTCGCCGCCGTGCTGCTGCCATGGCTCCAGAGGCTCGCCGCGGGCGGCATGACCGTCATCGCCGGCGACCCCGACCGGGCCTATGCGCCGGCCACCGGCCGGCGCGATCTCGCCCGCTACGAGGTGCCGGTTCATCCCGCGCTGGAGGACGCCACGGTGAAGCGGGTCAACGTGCTGCAACTCGGCTTTTGCGAAGCGCTCTAGTCTGCCTTGCCCGGCCGCGCGGGATTCGCATAATGCGCGCCGGTATCACGGCGCACCGCTTCGCGCGGCGCTGCCAGGGAGGGAAGACTATGGAAGACAAGATCTATCCGGTCTCGGAGGACTGGGCGAAGCGCGCGCAGATCGACGAGCCGACCTATCGCGCCCTGTATGAGCGCTCGGTCGCGGATCCGGATGGCTTCTGGGCCGACGAGGCCAGGCGGATCGACTGGATCAAGCCGTTCACCAAGGTGAAGAACACCTCGTTCGCACCGGACAACGTCTCGATAAAGTGGTTCGAGGACGGCGTTCTCAACGTCTCGGCCAATTGCGTCGACCGGCACCTCGCCAAGCGCGCCGACCAGGTGGCGATCCTCTGGGAGGGGGATGATCCCTCGGAGAGCCGCTCGATCACCTATCGCGAGCTTTCCGAGCAGGTGAACGTCTTCGCCAACGTGCTCAAGGAGATGGGCGCCAAGAAGGGCGACCGGATCACCATCTACATGCCGATGATCCCGGAGACGGCCTTCGCCATGCTCGCCTGCACGCGCATCGGCGCCGTGCATTCGGTCGTCTTCGGCGGCTTCTCGCCCGACAGCCTCGCCGGCCGCATCCAGGATTGCGGCTCGAAGCTCGTCATCACCGCCGACGAGGGCCTGCGCGCCGGCAAGAAGATCCCGCTCAAGGCCAATGTCGACGCCGCGCTCGCCAAGATCGCCGACGACGTGAAGACCCTGGTCGTGCAGCGCACCTTCGCCGATATCCCGATGCGGAACGGCCGCGACGCCTTCTACAGCGATCTGACCAAGACGGTGCCGCAGCATTGCGATCCCGAGCCGATGGGCGCCGAGGATCCGCTGTTCATCCTCTATACGTCCGGTTCGACCGGCAAGCCGAAGGGCGTGCTGCACACCACCGGCGGCTACCTGGTTTACGCCTCGCTGACGCACAGCAAGGTGTTCGACTATCAGGACGGCGACATCTACTGGTGCACCGCCGATGTCGGCTGGGTCACCGGCCATTCCTACATCGTCTACGGCCCGCTTTCGAACGGCGCCACGACGCTGATGTTCGAGGGCGTGCCGAGCTATCCGACCAATTCCCGCTTCTGGGAAGTGATCGACAAGCACAAGGTCAACATCTTCTACACGGCGCCGACGGCGATCCGCGCGCTGATGCAGGCCGGCGACGCGCCGGTGAAGAAGACCTCGCGCGCCTCGCTCCGCCTGCTCGGGTCGGTCGGCGAGCCGATCAATCCGGAAGCGTGGGAGTGGTATCACCGCGTCGTCGGCGACGATCGCTGCCCGATCGTCGACACCTGGTGGCAGACCGAGACCGGCGGCATCCTGATCACGCCGCTGCCGGGCGCGATTGCGCAGAAGCCGGGCTCGGCGACGCTGCCCTTCTTCGGCGTCCAGCCGGCGATCGTCGACGGCGAGGGCAAGGTGCTGGAAGGGGTCGCCGAGGGCAATCTCATCCTCACCGATTCCTGGCCGGGCCAGATGCGCACCGTCTATGGCGACCACGAGCGCTTCGTGCAGACCTATTTCTCGACCTACAAGAACGCCTACTTCACCGGCGATGGCTGCCGGCGCGACGCCGACGGCTATTACTGGATCACCGGCCGCGTCGACGACGTGCTGAACGTCTCCGGCCACCGCATGGGCACGGCCGAGGTCGAGAGCGCGCTGGTCGCGCATGAGCATGTCTCGGAAGCGGCCGTCGTCGGCTATCCGCACGACATCAAGGGGCAGGGCATCTACGCCTATGTCACGCTGATGGCGGGCGTACAGCCGAGCGACGAGCTGCGCAAGGCGCTGGTCGGCTGGGTGCGGACGGAGATCGGCCCGATCGCCTCGCCGGACCTGATCCAGTTCGCGCCGGGCCTGCCGAAGACGCGCTCCGGCAAGATCATGCGCCGCATCCTGCGCAAGATCGCCGAGGGCGAATTCGGCAATCTCGGCGACACCTCGACGCTGGCCGACCCGGCCGTCGTCGACGACCTGGTCGCCAACCGCCAGAACAAGCGGTAGCCACTATCCCGGGAGGCCAGCTCAGTAGCCGGCCTCCCGCTGATGGCGAAAGGCAAGGATCAGCAGGCGGTCCGATTCCATGTCGTGATGGTAGAGCGCGACATAGCCGAGCCTGCCAAACGGGATCACGAGCTCGCGCAGTTCCGGCGCCTCGGCGACGCGGCGGCCGATTTCGGGCGACAAGGTCAGTTTCTGCAGTCGTTCCCGGATTGCCGATGCGGCTCGGCGCGCTGCTTCGGGATCGCGCGCAGAAAGGTGGCTGCGGCAGCGCTCGATGCCGGCAAGCGCGCCGGCTGTCAGGATTATTTGTGGCAAGGCGGCGGAGGCGCATCCGCATCCGTGCCCCAGCCGTCGAGCCAGGCCTCGGTCTCGTCGAGGGTCAGATGCAACCCGTCCTCGCCAAAGGCGCTGAGCGAGGCCAACGCCTCCGCCTTGAAGGCCTGACGCGCCTCCTCGCGATCGAGATATTCCACGATCGCCTCGTGCAGCATGACATCCGGATCGAGACGACGCGTCTCGGCCAGCGCCTTCAGGCGCGCCTCGGCATCAGGATCCAGCTTGACTGACAACGTCATGGCATTCCCGATCACGTCGATTGCCGAGCGAGGCTAGCACAGGAAGACGGGCTCGTCGCCGCCTCAGAAATCGCTGGCGATGCCCTTGTTTTCCCAGTCGCCGTAGCGGACCGGTTCGGGGCCGGAGCGGCCGAGGATCTCGCGCGGGCGCTTCGTCGCGGCGTCGATTTCGGCGCGGCGGACCTCGGCCTCGGCGAGCGCGCGCTGCGCGGCTTCGCTCAGGGGTCGCGGGGCGGGGGCGGGTGCTTCGTTGGTCATGGGCCTCGGGGCGGCTGTGCCGGAAAGGGCTGATTCCGGCGGGATTGGCCATGCGGCGGAAGGGAACTGCAACAGGGCCGCAACTTGCAGGTCGACCTGCATCTTCCCATCATATAGGTCGATCCCGCACGGTGCTGCAATGCAGGCGCCGCGCGCCACCCGGAGCTGGAGTGACCGATGAACGTGATGCGTACTGCCATGCTGATTGCGGCCCTTACCGCCATCTTCATGGGAGTCGGCTACCTGATCGGCGGTTCGAGCGGCATGATGATCGCCTTCGTCATCGCCGCCGGCATGAACGTGTTCAGCTACTGGAACTCCGACAGGATGGTGCTGTCGATGTACGGCGCCCATGAGGTCGACGAACGCAGCGCGCCGGAGTACTACGGCATCGTCCGCGATCTGGCGCAGCGCGCCGGTCTTCCCATGCCGAAGGTCTATGTCATCGATTCCGCCCAGCCCAACGCCTTCGCGACCGGCCGCAATCCGCAGAACGCCGCCGTCGCCGCGTCGACCGGCCTGCTGCAGGCGCTGACCCGCGACGAGATCGCCGGCGTGATGGCGCATGAGCTGGCGCATGTGAAGAACCACGACACGCTGACCATGACGATCACCGCGACGCTCGCCGGCGCGATCTCGATGCTGGCGAATTTCGCCTTCTTCTTCGGCGGCAGCCACAACCGCGAGAACAACAACCCGCTCGGCATCATCGGCGTGATCGCCGCCGCCATCGTGGCGCCGCTCGCCGCCATGCTGGTGCAGATGGCGGTGAGCCGGACGCGCGAATATTCGGCCGATCGCCTCGGCGCCGAGATCTGCGGCCAGCCGCGCGCTCTGGCGAGCGCCCTTGCCAAGATCGCGCGCGGGGCGCACGAGATCCCCAACGAGGCGGCCGAGGCCAATCCGGCCTCCGCCCATCTCTTCATCATCAATCCCCTATCCGGGCAGCGTATGGACAATCTCTTCTCGACACATCCGGACACCGAGAACCGGATCGCGGCCCTGATGGCGATGGAGGCCGAATTCGGCGGCCGTCGCGGCGGCGGCGGTTCGGCCCCGGGCCGGCCCAAGGCCAATGTGAGCCTGCCGGGCGGCTTCCGCTCGGCCCGTCCCTCCGCCGGCGCTGCCCCTCGGGGCCCGTGGGGTGGTTCGGGCTCCAATGGTTCCTCCGGCAGGGGGCCGTGGGGTTGAGTAAGAAGACAACGCCGTCCGGCGCCCGTCCCTCCCGCCACGCGCCGCGCGCGCCCCGTCTTGCACCCGGCGTCGCCGCCCGCATGGCCGCCACCACGGCGCTGATGGCGGTGCTCGCCGAGCATCGCCCGCTCGACAGCGCCATCGATGCGACCGACGGCCCGTTCGAGACGCTCGACCCGCGCGAGCGCGGGCTGGCGCGCGCCATTCTCGGCATCGCGCTGCGTCGTCGCAGCCAGATCGACGACGCGCTCGGTCGCTTCCTCGACAAGGCGCTGCCGCGCAAGTCGGGCCCGCTGCCCGCCATCCTGCATGTCGCCGCCGCGCAGATCCTGTTCATGGACGTGCCGGATCACGCCGCCGTCTCGATCGCCGTCGAGACCGCCGAGGCCGATCGCGACGCCCGCCATTTCAAGGGCCTGGTCAACGCGGTATTGCGCCGGCTGACCGAGCAGCGCGACGCCATCCTGGCGTCGCAGGATGAGGTTCGCCTCAACGTGCCGGACTGGCTCTATGAGCGCTGGGTCGCCGACTATGGCGCCGCCACCACAGCGGAGATCGCCGCGGCCCATCTGCTGGAACCGTCGCTCGACCTGACCGTCAAGTCGGACCCCGAGGGCTGGGCCGAGAAGCTCGGCGGCATCGTTCTGCCGACCGGCAGCGTCCGGCTCATCCCGCATGGGCCGATCGACGCCTTGCCGGGCTTCGCCGAGGGCCAGTGGTGGGTGCAGGACGCCGCCGCCGCGCTGCCGGCCAAGCTGCTCGGCAATGTCGAGGGCCTCGACGTCGCCGATCTCTGCGCCGCGCCCGGCGGCAAGACGGCGCAGCTGGCGCTTGCCGGCGCCAAGGTGATGGCGGTCGACATCTCCGAGCCCCGCCTGCAGCGGGTGCGCGAGAATCTCTCGCGGCTGAAGCTGCAGATCGGCACGATCGCCGCCGATGTCGAAACCTGGCAGCCGGGGCGGCTTTTCGACGCCGTCCTGCTCGACGCGCCCTGTTCGGCGACCGGCACGATCCGCCGCCATCCCGACGTCGCCGTGCTGAAGCGGCCCTCCGACATCAAGGCGCTGGCGAATATACAGATGTCGCTGCTGGCGCGGGCAACCTCGATGCTGCGCTCGGGCGGCATCCTGGTTTACTGCACCTGCTCGCTGGAGCGGGCCGAGGGCGAGGACCAGGTTGCGTTGGCTCTGGCGAGCCTGCCGCTGGCGCTGGAGCCGATCCGGCCGGAAGAGGTTGGTGGCCTCGAGGCGATCTGCCGCGAGGGCTTCTTGAGGACGCTGCCCTCCGACCTGCCGAACGGGGAGCCGCGCCTCTCCGGCCTCGACGGCTTCTTCGCCGCGCGCTTCCGGCGGTTCTAGAAGCGGGGCCGGCGAAGCAACCTATCGTTGGCCGGCATGGTGGCGACACGCGAAATCCGAGCGCTCCATCCCTTTTCCCTTGGGATGGAGCGGGGTCCAGCCCGCCGGAAACGGTTTCCATTTGAATCAAGGCGCAATTAGATGGGGCGCAAGGCTGGCGGACTGATTCGTTCGCCGCGTCGCATCGACAGCTCAGAAGACAATCAGCGGCAGATGAAGGAGCGAGAGGGTATGGCGTTCGGAGCAGGATCCGGTCGGGGTCGGCTCGTCCGCTTCGCACTCGCCTCGGCCTGGCGACGCGCGCGCTATGCGTTCCATGCGAGCCCGCTCTACCGCTGGAAATATTACGGCCAGGTGCCGGAGCGGCTGCTGATCGCGCCGACCGATCTCAGGACTGCCGATCCCACCATCGCCAACGACATCTATGCCGGCCGCTTCGTCTTCGCCGGCGAGGTGGTCGACGTCGCCGGATTCTCGGTGTTCGAGATCGAGGCGCCGTCGCGCGCCTGGGCCGAGCGGCTGCATTCCTTCGGCTGGCTGCGGCATCTGCGCGCCTCAGACCTCGCCGTGTCGCGCTCGAATGCGCGAGCGCTGGTCGACGAATGGATCCGCTTCCAGAAGAACCACGACCGCGCGGCGCGCGATCCGGACGTGACGGCGCGACGCATCCTGTCCTGGCTGGCGCAGACGCCGCTGGTGCTCGAAGGCTGCGACCACGGCTTCTATCGCCGCTTCATGCGCTCGCTGACCCGGCAGGTGCGGCATCTCCGGCGCGTCGCCCGCGACGTCCAGCCCGGCCTGCCGCGGCTCCGCGTCATGATGGCGCTGGCGGCGGCGGGACTGTCGCTCTCCGACCAGCCGCGCATGGTGCGCCAGGTCTCGCGCTGGCTCGATCAGGAGCTGCAGCGGCAGATCCTGCCGGATGGCGGCCATGTCGGCCGCAATCCCGGCACGGTGCTGGAAATTCTCGTCGACCTGCTGCCGCTCCGCCAGGCCTATACCGCGCGCGGCCAGCAGCCTTCCGCCGTGTTGCTCGGCGCCATCGACCGGATGATGCCGATGCTGCGCTTCTTCCGGCACGGTGACGGCTCCTTCGCCCGCTTCAACGGCATGGGCGAGACGCAGCTCGGCCTGCTCGCCACCGTGCTCGCCTATGACGATGCGCGCGGCTCGGCCGGCCGCAACGCGCCCTTCGTCGGCTATCAGCGCCTCGAGGCCGGCGACACGGTGATCCTGATGGATACCGGCGCGCCGCCGCCGCCCGCGCTGTCGCTCGACGCGCATGCCGGCTGCCTCTCCTTCGAGATGAGCGTCGGCCGCCAGCCGCTGATCGTCAATTGCGGCGTGCCGGGTCCGGGCGCGGCGGCCTTGCGACGGATGGCGCGCACCACGGCGGCGCATTCGACCGTGACGCTGAACGATTCCTCCTCCTGCCGCTTCCTGAACGGCGGCTTCCTGGCCGACCGGCTGGGCGAGGCGATCGTCTGGGGGCCCGGCCGGGTCGACGTCGCCCGCGAGGAAGATCGCGGCCAGACGACGGTGACCGCCACCCATGACGGCTACGTCTCCCGCTTCGGCATCCGCCATCAGCGCCGCATCGTGCTGTCGCCCTATGGCGATCGCGTCGACGGCGTCGATGCGTTCACCAGCGTGGCGCGCGGCGGCCGCGACGCCTTCGCCATCCGCTTCCACCTGCATCCCGCCATCAGCGCCGAGCGCATCGGCAATGGCGAGGCGGTGCTGCTCGGGCTGCCGGACGGCTCGGCCTGGGAATTCGGCGCGCCGGGGCTGGAGGTCGTCTGGGAGGAGAGCATTCGCCTCTCCGACATTCGCGGCAGCCGCCGCACCGGGCAGATCGTCGTCTATGGCCGCGCCCTGAACCAGGCCGAGGTGCACTGGTACCTGCATTGCGTCGTCGAGCCGGGCGGACATCCGCGCTATCACGACGAGCCGGAAGACGATCTGCCGCTGGGGGCGTGAAGCGGGCTGCATCGCGCGGGAAATCGTGCTATCGCGCGGGCCTCATCGACAAACCCCCGCGAGGATGCCATGGCCGTACCGCCGTCAAAGGTCGCCCTTCCCGAACTCGTTCCGATGAAGCGCGCGCTCTTTTCGGTCTCCGATTCCACCGGCCTGATCGACTTCGCCCGGGCGCTGCATGAGCGCGGCGTCGCGCTCGTCGCCACCGGATCGACCTGCAAGGCGCTTATCGACGCCGGATTGCCGGCCACCAACGTCGCCGACGTGATCGGTTTCCCGGAAATTCTCGGCGGCCGGGTCAAGACGCTGCATCCGAAGATCCATGGCGGCCTGCTCGGCATCCGCAACGATCCCCAGCACGCGGCCGAGATGGAAGAGCACGGCATCGAGGGTTTCGATCTCGTCGCCGTCAACCTCTACCCGTTCGAGAAGACGATCGCCGCGACCGAGGACTACGCCACCGCCGTCGAGAACATCGACATCGGCGGCCCGGCCATGACGCGCGCCGCCGCCAAGAACCACGGCTTCGTCTCGATCGTCGTCGACCCGGCCGACTACGCCTCGGTGCTGGAGACGCTCGACGCCAATGCCGGCGCGACGCCGCTCGCCTTCCGCAAGCGCCTCGCCGCCAAGGCCTTTGCCCGCACGGCGGCTTACGACGCCGCCGTCTCCGGCTGGTTCGCCCGCGTGCTGGAAGAGCCGGCGCCGGCCTGGCGCTCGTTCGGTGGTTCGTTGCGCGAGATCATGCGCTATGGCGAGAACCCGCATCAGCAGGCGGCCTTCTACGCCAGCGGCGAAATCCGC
Source organism: Kaistia sp. 32K (assembly GCF_016629525.1). Lineage (GTDB taxonomy): Bacteria > Pseudomonadota > Alphaproteobacteria > Rhizobiales > Kaistiaceae > Kaistia. Next base: position 4,625,498 of record NZ_AP024269.1, on the reverse strand, counting down.
CCCGGCGTCTCGACGGCGAAGCAGCTGCAGGGCAAGCAGCTCTCCTACAACAACATCAACGACACCGACGCCGCCTTCGAGCTGGTGGCCGAGTTCGACCCGGCCGAGACGGCCGCCGTCGCCATCATCAAGCACGCCAATCCCTGCGGCGTCGCCACCGGCGCGACGCTCGCCGAGGCCTATGACAAGGCGCTGCGCTGCGACCCGGTCTCGGCCTTCGGCGGCATCGTCGCGCTGAACCGCACGCTCGATGCGGAAGCCGCGAAGAAGATCGTCGAGATCTTCACCGAGGTGATCATCGCCCCGGACGCGACCGACGAGGCGGTGGCGATCGTCGCCGCCAAGAAGAACCTGCGTCTGCTCGTCACCGGTGGCCTGCCGGATCCGGCGGCGAAGGGCACGACGGTCAAGACGGTGGCGGGCGGCCTGCTGGTGCAGGACCGCGACGCCGGCCGTGTCCAGAAGTCGGATCTGAAGGTCGTCACCAAGCGTGCGCCCTCTGACGCCGAGCTCGACGATCTCCTCTTCGCCTTCCGCGTCGCCAAGCACGTCAAGTCGAACGCCATCGTCTATGTGAAGGACGGCGCCACGGTCGGCGTCGGCGCCGGCCAGATGAGCCGCGTCGATTCATCGACCATCGCCGCCAAGAAGGCGGCCGACGCCGCTCGCACCGCCGGCCTGCCGGAGACGCTCGCCAAGGGTTCGGTCGTCGCCTCCGACGCGTTCTTCCCCTTCGCCGACGGCCTTCTGGCCGCGGCCGAGGCGGGCGCCACGGCGATCATCCAGCCGGGCGGCTCGATGCGCGACGACGAGGTGATCGCCGCCGCAGACGAAGCCGGCCTCGCCATGGTCTTCACCGGCATGCGCCACTTCCGCCACTGAGCGGTTCGACAATTCGCCGAATGAAAACGCGGCCTCCGGGCCGCGTTTTTTGTTTTTCGATCGGTGATCGTGTCCGGTTGCCAGATGGCATTTCTCAAACTCGACCATCATCCTGAGGTGCCCGGCAAAGCCGGGCCTCGAAGGAGGGGCCAGGGAATGCCCTTGATGGGATCGTCGGCCGCAGGATCGGGTGTTCCGCTGGACCCTCCTTCGAGGCTTCGCTCACGCGAAGCACCTCAGGATGATGGCGGAGAATCTGAAAACCGGGCCCGAAAGTCCCTTACTCCATCCCCGCACGCAGGGCCGCGGCGCCGGCGACGGGGCCGATCACGGCGCTGGCCAGCGTCAGTGCCGTGAGAATCAACATTGGCGGCAGCACGGGCAGGCCCGTCGTCGTCACCGCCGAGATCGTGCTGACGCCGAAGATCAGCACGGGAATGGTGAACGGCAGCACCAGGATCGCGACCAGAAGGCCGCCGCGGCGGAGCGCGGTGATCAGCGCCGCGCCGATCGCGCCGATGAAGATCAGCGCCGGCGTGCCGATCAGCAGCGTCAGCGTGACGAGGCCGATCGCGGTGGCGTCGAGGCCGAGGATCAGCCCGAACACCGGCGCGCCGAGCACCAGCGGCAGGCCTGTCGCCAGCCAGTGGCCGATCGATTTCGCCAGCACCACGAGCTCCAGCGGCAGGCCGGAGAGAACGAGCTGGTCGAGGCTGCCGTCGTCGCGGTCGTCCTGGAACAGGCGGTCGAGGCCGAGCAGGGTGGCGAGCAGCGCCGCGATCCAGAGCATGGCCGGGCCGATGCGGGCGAGCAGCTTCATGTCCGGGCCGACGCCGAACGGCACGACCGCCACGACCGACAGGAAGAAGATCAGCCCGACGAAGGCGCCGCCGCCGGCGCCGAGCGACAGCCGCACCGTCCGTCCGATCAGCGCGAGGAAGAAGTTCGTCATGCCGCACCGAGCCTGAGCGTCGCCGTGGCGGCGACGGGGAGGGGGCGGTGCGTCGCGGCGATCGCCAGGCCACCCGCGCCGAGATGCGCGGCGAGCAGCGCGCCAAACGTCTCCTCCGAGCGGGCGTCGAGCGCCGAGGTCGGCTCGTCCAGCAGCCAGATCGGCCGCTCGACGACGAGGAGCCGCGCCAGGCTGGCGCGCCGGCGCTGGCCGGCGGAGAGATAGCCGGCCGGCAGGTCGTCGAGATGGTCGAGCTCGACCTCTTCCAGCGCCTCGATCAGCGGCAGCCCGGGCCGGCCGGCGATTCGGGTCCACAGCGCCAGGTTGTCGCGCACCGAGAGCGACGGCTTCAGGCCGTCGAGATGGCCGAAATAATGCACGCTCTCCTGCAGCGGAAGGTCGCCTTCCGAACCGTCATCGAAGCGCAGCGATCCGGCCTCGAGCGGCAGGAGGCCGGCGATGGTGCGCAGCAGCGTCGATTTGCCCGCCCCGTTGGCGCCGGTCACCGCCAGCAGCTCGCTCTGTCCCACGGCGAAGGACAAATTTGCGAAAATGCTGCGGCCACCGCGACTTACGGCAATTTCGGTCGCCGACAGCTGGCGCGACGCAGGATTCATGCGCGGCCCCGGCCCGGAGGTGACGTCGGGTTTGGTTGCAGTTGAGCAGCTTTGAAAGATTCCAAGCGCGGCGACTTTCGTTGATCTGGCTTCTCCTTACGAAATTCATTATAAGGCCTGCAACCCGGCGCGCCGGACGCGCCGCGGCCAAGACCTGCGTCACCACCCCAGGGATGGACCGCGTGCCGAGCCAAACTCCGCCGCCACCTTGGGTGCGCCTGACCGCGTCGGGCACGCTTCGTGCATCGACTTCGGCCATGCGTTTCCGCGACTGAAACGAGGACGAACCGTACCGTGAGCAACGAGCATCCCGATAGCTTCAAATCCCGCAAGATCCTGACGGTTGGCGCGGAAAGCTATGTCTATTTCAGCTTGAAGGACGCCGAGCAGAACGGGCTTCCCGGCATCTCCAGCCTGCCTTTCTCGTTGAAGGTTCTGCTCGAGAACCTGCTCCGCAACGAAGACGGCCGCACCGTCACCAAGAACGACATCATCGCGATCAAGGACTGGCTGGTCTCGCGCGGCAAGGACGAGCGTGAAATCGCCTATCGCCCGGCCCGCGTTCTGATGCAGGACTTCACCGGCGTTCCGGCCGTGGTCGATCTCGCCGCCATGCGCGACGCGATGGTCAATCTCGGCGGCGACCCGAAGCGCATCAACCCGCTGGTCCCGGTCGACCTCGTCATCGACCATTCCGTCATCGTCAACTTCTTCGGCAACGCGCAGGCCTTCGGCAAGAACGTCGAGGAAGAATACAAGCAGAATCAGGAGCGCTACCGCTTCCTGAAGTGGGGCCAGTCGGCCTTCGACAATTTCCGCGTCGTGCCGCCCGGCACCGGCATCTGCCACCAGGTCAACCTCGAATATCTGGCCCAGACCGTCTGGACCAAGACCGAGAACGGCGAGACCGTCGCCTATCCCGACACCTGCGTCGGCACCGACAGCCACACCACCATGGTGAACGGCCTCGGCGTGCTCGGCTGGGGCGTCGGCGGCATCGAGGCCGAGGCCGCGATGCTCGGCCAGCCCGTTTCGATGCTGATCCCGGAAGTCATCGGCTTCAAGCTCACCGGCAAGCTGAACGAGGGCATCACCGCCACCGATCTCGTGCTGACCGTCACGCAGATGCTGCGCAAGAAGGGCGTCGTCGGCAAGTTCGTCGAGTTCTTCGGCCCCGGCCTCGAGCACCTGTCGCTCGCCGACCGCGCCACCATCGGCAACATGGCGCCGGAATATGGCGCGACCTGCGGCTTCTTCCCGGTCGACGATGAGACGATCGCCTATCTCGACGAGACCGGCCGCAAGGCCGAGCGCATCGCGCTGGTCGAGGCCTATTCGAAGGCGCAGGGCATGTGGCGCGAGCCCGGCCTCGCCGATCCGGTCTTCACCGACGTGCTCGAGCTCGACATCTCCTCGGTGCTCCCGTCGCTCGCCGGTCCGAAGCGCCCGCAGGACCGCGTTCTGCTCTCCGACGCCAAGGCCGGTTTCCTCGCCTCGCTCGAGGGCGAGTTCAAGAAGCCCGGCGAAGCCGACAAGCGCGTCGCCGTCGCCGATTCTGACTTCACCGTCGGCCATGGCGACGTGACGATCGCCGCCATCACCTCCTGCACCAACACCTCGAACCCGAGCGTGCTGATCGCCGCGGGCCTCCTCGCCCGCAACGCGGTCGCCAAGGGCCTGAAGTCGAAGCCGTGGGTGAAGACGTCGCTGGCGCCGGGATCGCAGGTGGTCGAGGAGTATCTCGCCTCCGCCAACCTGCAGAAGGACCTCGACGCGCTCGGCTTCAACCTGGTCGGCTTCGGCTGCACCACCTGCATCGGCAATTCCGGTCCGCTGCCGGAGAACATCTCCGCCGCGATCAACCAGGGCGACCTGGTCGCCGCCGCCGTGCTGTCGGGCAACCGCAACTTCGAAGGCCGCGTCAATCCGGACGTCAAGGCGAACTACCTCGCCTCGCCGCCGCTGGTCGTCGCCTATGCGCTCGCCGGCTCGCTGCAGATCGATCTCGCGACCGAGCCGCTCGGCACCGGTTCCGACGGCCAGCCGGTCTACCTGAAGGACATCTGGCCCTCGAACCAGGAAATCGCGACCTTCATCCGCGAGAACGTCACCAAGAAGATGTTCGAGACGAAGTACGCCGACGTGTTCAAGGGCGACGACAACTGGCAGAAGATCGCCGTTCCGCAGGGCGAGACCTACGCCTGGGACAACAAGTCCACCTACGTGCAGAACCCGCCCTATTTCGTCGGCATGCAGCAGAAGCCGCGCGCCATCACCGACATCGAGAACGCCCGCGTGCTCGGCCTGTTCCTCGATTCGATCACGACCGACCACATCTCTCCGGCCGGTTCGATCAAGCCGGCCTCGCCGGCGGGCAAGTACCTCTCCGACAACGGCGTCGCCGTCGTCGACTTCAACCAGTACGGCACGCGTCGCGGCAATCATGAAGTCATGATGCGCGGCACCTTCGCCAACATCCGCATCAAGAACCAGATGCTGGGCGGCAAGGAAGGCGGCTTCACGCTGCACGAGCCGGACGGCGTCGAGATGCCGATCTACGACGCGGCCATGAAGTACAAGGCCGAGGGCACGCCGCTGATCGTCTTCGCCGGCAAGGAATACGGCACCGGATCGTCGCGCGACTGGGCCGCCAAGGGCACCAACCTGCTCGGCGTCCGCGCCGTCGTCGCCCAGTCTTTCGAGCGCATCCACCGCTCGAACCTGGTCGGCATGGGCGTCGTGCCGCTGGTCTTCGAGGAGGGCACCTCCTGGCAGACGCTCGGCCTCAAGGGCGACGAGACGGTGACGATCAAGGGCATCGCCGGCGATCTGAAGCCGCGCCAGATGCTGGATGCGGAAATCACCTTCGCCGACGGCTCGAAGAAGGTTGTGCCGCTGCTCTGCCGAATCGATACGCTCGACGAGCTCGACTACTTCAAGAACGGCGGCATCCTGCAATACGTGCTCCGGAACCTCGTCGCCTAAGCGATTTCAGGCACCCCTGGATCGTTTTTTCGTGATCGGCCGCGCCGCTGCTTATCGAAGCAGCGGCGCGGCTTTTTGTTGTGTGCACCGGGCGGGAACGGCACCGTTCTCACGGAAGGTCACCCCGATTTGAATGGCTTGGGACGGGGTTGGGATTTAAGGTTTGCGTCGACACGCGCCGCGAGTGGCGGGCGCTGCGATGATCAGGACAAGTTGCAAGGCATGTTTGTTCGAAAATCCGGCTGGGTCGCCCTGGCGATCGGCGTGTGCATCCTGACAGCCCTTTCGGCCTCGGCCGACTCAGTCCCGGTTCCGACGCATCCGGTGACAGCTGTCCTCGAACTCTTCACCAGCCAGGGATGTGCATCCTGTCCGCCGGCCGATGAGGTATTGGAGGACTTTGCCAAGCGTCCGGACATCGTGGCGCTGTCGCTGCCGGTCGACTACTGGGACTATCTCGGCTGGAAGGACACGCTGGCGCGCAAGGAATTCACGCAGCGGCAGAAGGCCTATGCCAATGCGCGCGGCGACCGGCAGATCTATACGCCGCAGCTGATCGTCAACGGCCGCACCCATGTCGTCGGCAGCGATCGCACGGCGATCGAGGCCGCGCTCAAGGCCGAGCAGCCGCTCAGCGTGCCGATCGGGATCAGCACCACCGGCGACTCCTTCCAGGTTTCCATCGGCAGCAATGGCGACCCGACGGCGCCGAAATCGCGCAAGGGGACGATCTGGCTGGCGCTCTACAAGCGCCATGTCGACGTGCCGATCCGCAAGGGCGAGAACCAGGACCGCACGCTCAGCTACTACAACGTCGTCACCAAGCTCCGGCCGATCGCCATGTGGCGCGGCGATCCGACCAAGGTCGACCTGCCGATGAGCGAATACAATCAGGCCGAGGCCGACGGCTGCGCCATCCTGCTGCAGGCGGAGACCGTGGATGGCGAGCCGGGCGAGATGCTCGGCGCCGCCTTCATCGAAAAGGGCGCGGAATGGTGAGTGCGCTGCTTCGGAGCGTCCTCAGCGTCTGATCCTAGGTGTCTGGCCCGCAATTCAACACGCGAGTCCGATTTCCTCGCTCGAGCCGCGTTGCCCCCTTACCTCTCCCTGAGGAGACCTTTGCACAGCACCAAATGGTCGCCGTGCAACCCACGGCCGATGGGCAGGGCACCGTCGCCCCGGCGGAGGCCGGGGCCCATGAACACTGGCCAGGAAAGCTTGGATCAGCCTATCGGCCACAGGCCGGAGTGTCTGGATCCCGGCCTACGCCGGGATGACGGCGGAGGGTGGCAAGATCCGATCAGCGCGATGAAAATGGTGTTGCGCGAAGGTCTCCTGAGGGAGAGGTTCGGGCACAACGCGGCTTGCGTTGAACTACGGGCCAGACCCCAAAACGACCCTCACCCCAACCCTCTCCCGCGAGCGGGCGAGGGGGATCGCCTGCGCTTGCCGTCCCGGCTTCGAGATCGATGCAGGGCGCCGGCCAAAAGCCCTCTCCCGCGGGCGGGAGAGGGTCGGGTGAGGGGTTTGTCTGAGCCGGCCGCTATGGGCCAGGCATTCAGCCCAGATTCTTCTCCATGAGGCCCGCCAGGGCCTTGGCGAAGGCGGCCGGCTCGTCCGGCGCCTCGCCGTCGAGGATGCGGGCGAGGCCGTAGATCAGCGCCGCCGCCTCGTCGACCTTCTTCTCCGCGGCCCCTCCGGCGGCCGCCTGGGCCGCGAGGCCGGCGATCAGCGGATGCGAGGGGTTGAGCTCCAGGATGGAGGCGGAGCGTCCACCGGCGCCGTCGCGGCTCGCCAGGATCTTCTCGAGCTGGCGGTCGGGACCGAACTCCGGCGACACCAGGCAGGCGGGGCTCGTCGCCAGCCGGTTCGATCCGCGTACCTCGACGACCTTGTCGCCAAGCGCCTGCTTCAGCCGCTGCGTCAGCGCGGCGAGGGCTGCTTCCGAGGCCGGCTTTTCGCCGCTGGCGGCGTCCTTTGCCGCCTCGGCTTCCAGCACCGGGATCAGGTCGAGGCTGGAGGTGCCCTGCGTCACCGACTGGAACGGCTTGCCGTCGAAGCCGAGCGCCGTGCGCACCCAGAAGGCGTCGACCGCATCGGCGAGAACCAGCACCTCGATGCCGCGCTTGGCATAGCCTTCGAGATGCGGGCTGGCGGCGATCGTCGCCGCGTCGTCGCCGAGCGCGTAGTAGATCGACGTCTGGTTCGGGCGGAAGCCGGCGACGATGTCGGCGAGGCTGCGCCAGCTGTCGCCGCCCGTCGTCGTCTTGAAGCGGGCGAGCTTGAACAGCGCGTCGCGCCGGTCGGGCGCCTCGTAGAGGCCCTCCTTGAGCACCGCGCCGAACGCCTCCCAGACTTTTGCGAAGGCGGCCGGGTCGTCGTTGGCGAGCTTGTCGAGATCGGTGAGGACGCGGTTGGTGACGCCCTTCCCGATCGCCTCGATCACCGGGTTCTTCTGCAGCATCTCGCGCGAGAGGTTGAGCGGCAGGTCCTCGGAATCGATGACGCCGCGCACGAAGCGCAGCCAGGGCGGCAGGATCTCGGCCTCGTCGGTGATGAAGACGCGGCGGACATAGAGCTTCACCTTGCCGCGCCGGTCCGGCTCGAACAGGTCGAACGGCCGCGACGACGGCACGAACAGCAGCACCGAATATTCGGTCCGCCCCTCGGCGCGGTAGTGGATCGTCACGGCGGGCTCGTCGAAGCGGCCGCCGACATGGCCGTAGAACTCCTTGTACTCTTCCTCGGTCACCGCGGATTTCGACTTCCGCCAGAGCGCGCTGCCGTCGGCGAGCTGCTCCTCGGTGCCGTCGGCGAGTTTCAGGACGATCGGAACGGGGACATGGGCGGAGTAGGCGGTGACGATGCGCTCGATCGTCTCCGTCTCGGCATAGCTCGCATTGTCGGGGTTCAAATGCAGCACGATGCGGGTGCCGCGCGCCGGCGCCTCGGCCAAGTCGACCGGCTCGATCTCGTAGGCGCCCTTGCCGTCGGAGTGCCAGCGCCAGGCTTCGTCCGTGCCCGCCTTGCGCGACGTCACGGTGACGCTGTCGGCGACCATGAAGGCGGAATAGAAACCGACGCCGAATTGGCCGATCAGCGCCGAGCCCTTGGCGCCGTCGCCGGCCTGCTCCAGGAAGGCGCGGGTGCCCGACTGGGCGATGGTGCCGAGATTGTCGATCAGCTCCTGCCGGTCCATGCCGACGCCGTTGTCGGCGATGGCGAGGCTCGGCGCGTCCTTGTCGGCCTCGATGACGATCTGGAACGCGTCGCCGCCCTCGATCAGCGCCGGCTCGGCCAGCGCCAGCGTGCGCAGCTTCTCGCAGGCGTCGGCGGCGTTGGAGACGAGTTCGCGAAGGAAGACGTCGCGGTTGGAATAGACGGAATGCACCATCATGTGCAGCAGGCGCGAGACTTCCGCTTCGAACGAGCGGGTCTCGGCGGCGGGCTTCTGTTCGGACACGCTTTTCACTCCGGCAACGTATCGTCCCGGCCGGCGGGGCCGGGGAGGGTGATTGGCAACCCCGGACATTGGGGCGGGGGTGATATCGCCGGTTGGCGCCCGAGATTCAAGGCAGACGCGAGTCATCGCCCTCGGCTGAGCGGCGGGCCAAGAAATGCGGACAAAGAAAAAGGCCGGGCAGGGATGCCGGCCTCAGGGGCTTTTTGGGAGGGGAATGCAAATCACGCTGTCGAAGGTGGTCCGGCTCAACCAAGAACCCCGGGGGGCTGGGGGGCTGAGAAATTCCGAAGTCTGGGCCAAGCCGGACCGTTCGAAGCAATGGTAAGTTTTTGCCAGTCCTTTGCGGCCGGTGGCGGGCCGAAAAAGGGCGGAATAGTGAATTTTTCGAAAGGTACTTCACGGATTCGTGAGGTGCCGGAACGGCACGCAATTATACCGCGCGAAACCTAGGGATCGCCTCCCTGATGTGCGCTTGCCACAGCAAGGGAACGGAGCGATCATGACGTTTCGACGACGGTGCAACTGGCAACGGGAGGCGCCCGTGAGCGATGGCGAAGACAAGGCGGCGTCCGGTGGCGGCGCCACGCTTCTGGCGCTTACCCCACCGGAAACGGCCAAGCCCGTCTCCCTCGTAGCCTTCAACCGACTGGAACTGAACGAAATCCTCCGCGTGTACGGGCGCATGGTGGCCGCCGGCGAGTGGCGCGACTATGCGATCGACCATCTGCGCGACAAGGCGGTGTTTTCCATCTTCCGCCGCTCCTCCGAGATTCCGCTCTTCCGCGTCGTCAAGGATCCGGAGCTGCGCAACCGCCAGGGCGCCTATTCGGTGGTGGCGGCGGGCGGCTATGTGATGAAGCGCGGCCACGACCTGCGCCAGGTGATGGCGGTGCTCGACGGCAAGCTGAAGCTCGTGCACGGCTGAGGCACCTAGCGAGCCTATTGGTGCTGGCTAGAGGTCTCGTCGGCTTCGCATCTCGCATAGTCGTATGCCTCTCGCGCGAACCGGCTGGCCTGCTGCGATAGCTCATTGGCCTCGTTGACAAACGAGTTTAGCTTTTCGATGTATTCCTCGACCTCGCGCTTGTAGCTGTCGATTTCCCAGCTATCGCACTCATGCTTCCCCGACCACTTATAGCTGGAGAGACAGTACGGCACATCGGGACGGTCGAAGCTGCCTGGTGCATTCGGAGCGGAAAAACGACCGTATGGCTCGGAGCAGAATGCTTGGGCGTTGCTGGCTGCCGCCAATAGAATCCCCAGCGCAGTGGCTAGCCGCTTCACGGTACCTTCCCTCTCAACCTGACAGTGCTTTCGCTATATCTGAAGGTTGGAGTCACTAGAAGGGGATGCTTGGCGCCTAATGCGCGATACCTCGCCAAGCACCAACACGTGGCAGGTGTCCATTAGAGGCTGGGCGGCGTGCTCATGCCGTCGCCGAGCGGGCGCTGCATCAGCACGCTGTCGATCCAGCGACCGTGCTTCCAGCCGACCTTCTCGAAAATGCCGACCGGGCGGAAGCCGAGCGAGGCGTGCAGCCGGATCGATGCCTGATGCTGGGAATCGCCGATGACGCCGATCATCTGGCGAAAGCCGGCCTCCGTCGCCGCCTCGATCAGCGCCTGCAGCAGGCGGCGGCCGAGGCCGCGTCCCTGCGCGCCGGGGGCTAGATAGATCGAATCCTCGACGGTCGAGCGGTAGGCGGCGCGGGGGCGATAGGGGCCGGCATAGGCATAGCCGAGCAGTTCGTCGCCTGTTGTCGCGACCAGGTAGGGATGGCCGCCCTGAAGCAGCGCATCGTACCGGCGGCGCATTTCCGCTTCCGACGGCGGCTCGATCTCGAAGCTGGCGGTGCCGTGGAGGACCGCGTGGCGATAGATCGCCGTGATGGCGGCGAGATCGTCGGCAGCGACGGGGCGGATCCGGAGGTCGTCGGCGGCAGGGGGCATCGGCAGTCTCGTCGGGACCAGTCGACAAAAGGGTGGGCGACAAAAAAAGGGCGCGGCCTCGGCCGCGCCCTTCGTTTCCGTGTGGATGCCCGTCTTAGCGACGGTCGCCGAACAGGCGCAGCAGCATCAGGAACAGGTTGATGAAGTCGAGGTAGAGCGTCAGCGCGCCCATGATCGCCTTCCGGCCGGCGACGGTACCGTCATCGCCGACATAGTACATTTCCTTGATCTTCTGCGTGTCATAGGCGGTGAGGCCCGTGAAGATCAGCACGCCGAGGACCGAGATCGCGAAGCCCATCGCCGACGAGCCAACGAAGATGTTGACGATCGAAGCGATGATGATGCCGATCAGGCCCATGAACAGGAACGAGCCCATGCCGGTCAGGTCGCGCTTCGTCGTGTAGCCGTAGAGGCTCATCGCGCCGAAGGTGGCGGCGGTGATGAAGAACACCTGCGTGATCGACTGCGCCGTGTAGACGGCGAAGATCGAGGACAGCGAGACGCCCATCAGCGCCGCATAGCCCCAGAACACGAGCTGTGCCGTCGAGGTCTGCATCCGTTGGATGCTGAACGACAGGAAGAACACGAGCGCGACGGGCGCGAAGACGAGGATCCACATCAGCGGGCCGGAATAGATGGCGGCGCCGATGCTGGTGAGCATCAGGCCGTTCGCCATCTGGCCCACGGCCTGCGACGGATCACTCGTGACGGCCAGCTTGAACATCCCCAGCGCCGCGGCGCCGGTGATCATCAGGCCGATGGCCATGTAGTTGTAAACCTGCAGCATGTGGCTGCGCAGGCCCTGGTCGACAACACCGGTTTCGGCACGCGCTGCGCCAAACGGTGAGACGCGATTGTCGAAATCTGCCATCGAACTCCCTCTCCGAACCAATAAATCCGCGGACTCTGTGCCGCGAAACCCCCGTTTCCGTCGTCCGGCGTCAGAACCGCTTCGGCTCCGCCGGTCGACAAGCCCTCGGGTGCTCATGCGATATGGGCATCCCGATCTTACCCCGCAAGAGACCCTCCCATTCAATTCGGAAAGTCAGCGTGGCTCAACTGTCGCAATGGTAATCGATGATGCTGGCTGCGCCTACAGGTTTCTGAGTACCGGGGCGGCCTTTTGGCCGAGCAGCCGCCAGGTTCCGGCGAGGCCGAGGCCGATCGTCAGCGCGACCGCGATCAGCGCCGCCGCGATGGCGGTGACCGGGAAGACCGCGAAGGGCTGCTTCATCACGCCGGCGACGACGCCCCAGGCGGCGAGCGAGCCGGCGAGCACGGCGAAGATCGCCGTCGCGAGGCCGAGCAGCCCGTATTCGAGCCCGAAGGCGTAGAGCAGCTGGCGGCGCGTCGCCCCCAGCGTCTTCAGGATCACCGCGTCATAGAGGCGCTGCCGGTGGCCGGCGGCGAGCGCGCCGGCCAGCACCAGCACCGAGGCCGCGAGCGCGATCGACGAGGCCACGCGGATCGCCAGCATCAGCTGGTCGAGGATCGACGAGATGCGGTCGAGCGCCTCGCGGACGCGGATCGCGGTGACGGCCGGGAACTCCTTGCCGGTGTCGCGCATCAGCGCCGCCTCGCGCGCGGGCTCCGCGCCGCCCGGATAGGACAGCGTCGCCAGCACCGAATAGGGCGCGCCGGCGAAGGTCGACGGCGAGAACACCATGACGAAGTTGATGGCGAGGCTTTCCCAGGCGACCTCGCGCAGATTGGCGATCGTCGCGGTGATCTCGCGGCCGAGCACGTTGACGGTGACGGTGTCGCCGGGCTTGACGCCGAGGCCGCGGGCGACGCCCGCCTCCATCGAGACGAGCGGCGGACCGGCATAGTCGGCCGGCCACCATTCGCCCTCGACGAGGCGCGAGTTCTTCGGCGGCTCGGCCGAGAAGGTGACGCCGCGATCGCCCTTCAGCGCCCAGGCGACGTCAGGCGCCGGCGTCACCTGATCGGCCGGCGTCTGGTTCAGCGCGATGATGCGGCCGCGCAGCATCGGCACACTCTCGACGGTGCCGGTCGGGACTTCCTTCTTGAGGAAGTCGATGAAGGCCGGCGCCTCGGAATTCTGCACGTCGAGGAAGAAGAAGCTCGGCGCCCGGTCGGGCAGCGACTGGGTCAGCTGGCGATGCAAATTGCCGTCGATCAGCGCAATTGTCACCAGCACGGTGAGGCCGAGGCCGAGCGACAGCACGACCGATCCGGTCAGCGCGCCGGGGCGGTGGATGTTGCCGATGGCGAGCCGCCATTCGGCCGAGCGGGCGCGGGGCGCGCGGCGGGCGAGCGCGGTGACGACGAGGGCGACGATCCGAAGCAGCAGGAAGGCGCCGGCGACGGCGACGACGAAATAGATCGCGATGCGGCGGTCATAGGCGAGCAGGACGGCGAGGCCGGCGAGCACGGCCGCCGAGAGGATCGCGAGCCCCAGGAAGGCGAGGCGCGGGCGCGACTTGCCGTAGGCGGCGCCGTCGCGGAACAGCGCCGTCGGCGCGATGTCGCCAGCGCGGCCGAGCGGCACGAGCGCGAAGGTCAGCGCCGTCATCAGCCCGTAGAGGGCGGCATAGGCAAGCGCGCCGGGATAAAAGCCGGTCTGCGCGCCGACGGGCAGGACGTCGGCCAGGAAGCGGAGCGCGATCACCGGCACCATGGCGCCGATGGCGAGGCCGATGGCGACGCCGATCAAGGCGATCAACAGGATCTGGATCAGGTAGATCTGGGTGATCAGCCGGCCCGGTGCGCCGAGTGAGCGCAGCGTCGCGATGACCGGCCGCTTCACCTCCATGAAGGCGCCGACCGCGTTGGCGACGCCGACGCCGCCGACGATCAGCGCGGCGAGGCCGACCAGCGTCAGATATTGCGCGAACTGGCCGATGTTGCGCTTGAGGCCCGGCGAGGCGTCGTCGCGGCTGCGGATCTGCCAGCCGGCCTTGGGGAAGTCCTCGTTGGCCGTATCGGTCAGGCTGGTGACGGCGCTGTCCGGCGCGCCGTGCGGCAGGCGCAGCCGATAGCTCCACTGCACGAGGCTGCCGGGCTGGACGAGGCCGGTCGCTTCCAGCGCCGTCTTCGACATCAGAAGGCGCGGCCCGAAGCCGAGCCCGGTCGCGAGCTTGTCGGGCTCGTCGGCGATCGCGCCGGCAAGCGTCAGGCGCGTCGCGCCGATCGAGATCTCGTCGCCGGGCTTGAGGCCGAGGCGGGTGAAGAGCTCGGGATCGGCGAGGGCGCGGCCGGCATTGAGCGCGGCGGTGGCGTCGACGTCCTCGGCCGCCTTGAGCGTGCCGTAGAGCGGATAGGCGGCATCGACCGCCTTGATCTCGACCAGCGCCTGGTCGGAGCCGTCGGGAAGCCTCGCCATGCCGCGCAGCGAGGCGATCTCGGAAACCGCGCCATGGTGCTCGAGGAAACGGAGTTCATCGTGCGCGGCCTGGCGCTGCACCAGCGTGAAGGCGATGTCGCCGCCGAGGATCGACTGGCCCTGGCGGGCGAGGCCGTCCGTCATGGCGCGCGATACCGAGCCGACGGCGGCGATCGCCGCGACGCCGAGCGCGATGCAGGCGAGGAAGACGACGAAGCCGCGCAGGCCCCCGCGCAGCTCGCGCAGCGCGAAACGAAGCGGCAGCGGCAGGGCGAGGGACGGGCGAAGCAGCGGCGCCGCCGCGGTGAGGCTGGCCTGGCTCGTCATACCGCCACGCTCCGGGCGACGGCGGCCGTCGCATCGCCGGCGTCGATGACGCCGGAATGGATGCGGATCCGCCGGTCGCAGCGGCCGGCAAGCCCGTTGTCGTGGGTGACGAGCACCAGCGTGGTGCCGCGTTCGGCGCAGGTGGCGAAAAGCAGATCGGCGATCTCGTGGCCGGTCGCCTCGTCGAGATTGCCGGTCGGCTCGTCGGCGAACAGGATGGCGGGGCGGGCGACGAGGGCGCGGGCGATGGCGACGCGCTGCTGCTCGCCGCCGGAGAGGGCGGAGGGATAGTGCTCCATCCGGTGGCCGAGCCCGACCAGGGCAAGCTCTTCCGCCGCCCGTTCAAACGCGTCGCGCCGGCCGGCGAGCTCGAGCGGAACGGCGACGTTCTCGAGCGCCGTCATGTTGGGGATCAGGTGGAACGACTGGAAGATGATGCCGACATTCAGGCCGCGGAAGCGGGCGAGGCCGTCCTCGTCGAGGGCGGCGAGATTGGTGCCGGCGACCTCTACGCGGCCCTTGTCGACCCGTTCGAGCCCGGCCATCGTCATCAGGAGCGTCGACTTGCCGGAGCCGGACGGCCCGACCAGCGCGACGCTCTCGCCGCCGTCGACGGCGAGCGAGACCTTTTTCAGGATCTGGACCCGCGCAGCCCCCGATCCGAGCGCCAGTTCGACTGAAGAAAGCTGAATGACGGCATCGGAACCATTCGGGAGTGTATCAGCCACGCGCGAACCCTATATCGTGCGACGGGCAGGCTCGTCGATCGGAGGAAGCCGTCGAACGCCGGCGTCCTGCCGATCGCGGCGCGTTCGGCTCAATATGGTGGCAAACGACCCATGATAAAGACCCTGACGCTCGCAATCTCGCTGTGCCTGGCCCTGTTCGGCTCGGCGGCGCTGGCCGAGGGAGCGTCGGCAGCGGCCGCGCCGCTCCGCCTGGTCGTGCTCGGCGACAGCCTTTCGGCCGGTTACAACCTCGGTCCCGGCGAAGGGTTCACCGACCAGCTGCAGAAGGCGCTGGTGGCGAAGGGGCATGATGTCGCGGTCGTCAATGCCGGCGTCTCCGGCGACACCGCCGCCGCGGGCCTCGCCCGGCTCGACTGGTCCGTCGGCCCGGATGCGCAGGCGGTGATCGTCGAGCTCGGCGCCAACGACATGCTGCGCGGTTTCGATCCCGACCAGCCGCGCCAGGCGCTCGACGCCATCCTGACCCGGCTCGGCGAGCGCAAGCTGCCGGTGCTCCTTGCCGGCATGCGCGCCGCGCCCAATCTCGGGCCGGACTACGCAAAACGCTTCGACGCCCTCTATCCGGATCTGGCCGCGAGCCACGGCGCGATGCTATATCCCTTCTTCCTCGACGGCGTCGTCGCCGACCAGGAACTGCTGCTGGCCGACGGGATGCATCCCAACGCGGCCGGCGTCGCGGTGATCGTCGAGAAGATCCTTCCCGCCGTGGAGGAACTGGTGGCGCAGGCCAAGCGCTGACCGGTCGTCCGCATCGTCAGCCCGCTGTTTCCGGCCTATCGCCGCGCCCACTCCCCGGAGCTCTTCGCCATGGAATATCGTTCGCTCGGTCGGACCGACCTCCGCGTGTCCGCCATCTGCCTGGGCACCATGACTTGGGGCCAGCAGAACACCGAGGCCGAGGGCCACGCCCAGATGGACTACGCCTTCGAAAACGGCGTCAATTTCCTCGACACGGCCGAGCTCTATTCGATCCCGCCGAAGCCGGAGACCCAGGGCTCGACCGAGCGGATCATCGGCAACTGGATGAAGGCGCGCGGAAATCGCGACAAGGTCATCCTCGCCTCGAAGGTGGTCGGCCGCAACGGCTTCACCTGGTTCCGCGACGGCGTCACGCCGACGCTGTCGCGCGCCCATATCCGCGACGCGATCGAAAAGAGCCTGAAGCGGCTGCAGACGGACTATCTCGACCTCTACCAGCTGCATTCGCCCGATCGCCACGTGCCGCAATGGGGCTCCAACCCGACCGTCTATCGCCATCCCGAGCCGGCGGCGGACGAGGTGCCGATCGAGGAGACGCTCGCCGCCCTCGACGAGCTGGTGAAGGAAGGCAAGGTCCGGCATGTCGGCCTTTCGAACGAGACCGCCTGGGGCACGATGCGCTTCCTTTCCGCCGCCGAGGCCGGCAAGGGGCCGCGCGTCGTCTCGATCCAGAACGCCTACAATCTTTTGAACCGCACCTATGAGGTGAACCTCGCCGAGGTGACGATGCGCGAGCAGGTCGGCCTGCTGGTCTATTCGCCGCTCGCGCAGGGCTATCTGACCGGCAAGTACCAGAACGGCGCCCGGCCGGAAGGCGCGCGCACGACGCTGTTCAAGCGCGGCGACCGCTACGAGACGCCCGGCGCGCATGAGGCGATCGACGCCTATCTGGCGATTGCCCGCGAGGCCAACATCGATCCGGCGGCGCTCGCCATTGCCTTCGCCACGAGCCGCTGCTTCATCACTTCGAACATCATCGGCGCCACGACGCTGGAGCAGCTCAAGGTCGATATCGCGGCTGCGGACGTGGTGATCACGCCGGAGCTGGAGGCGAAGATCGACGCGGTTCACCAGTGGCGCGGCAACCCCTGCCCCTGAGGCGACCGGAAAGGGCTTTACAGCCGGCCGGCAAACCGCGACCCTTGAGGCTCCCGCCACCCGAAAAAGGAGGGCGACCATGCCGCGCCTGTTCACCGGTCTCGAGATCCCGGCGGACCTCGCCCAACGGCTCTCGCTCCTGCGCGGCGGCCTCGCCGGCGCGCGATGGATCGACGCGGAGAACTACCACGTCACCCTGCGCTTCATCGGCGACATCGACGATCGCACCGCGGACGAGATCGCCGATGCGATGGCCCGCGTCCGCCGGCGCGAGTTCGACCTGCAGTTGGCCGGGCTCGATTCGTTCGGCACCGCCAAGCCGCATTCGATCGTCGCGCGGATCGCGCCGTCGCGGGCGCTCACCGAGCTGCAGGCCGAGCAGGAGCGGATCATCCAGCGCATCGGCCTGCCGCCCGAGGGGCGCAAATACACGCCGCATGTAACGCTGGCGCGCCTGCGCAACACGCCGCATCGCGACGTCGCCGATTATCTGACGCTCCGGGGCGGGCTCGTCGCCTCGCCGTTCCATGTCGGCCGCTTCGTGCTGTTCTCGTCCAAGGCGTCGACGGGCGGCGGGCCCTATATCGTCGAACAGGCCTATCCGCTGGCCGAATATTCGGAGGCAAGGGGATGATCGCACGGCTGGGAGAAACGGAACGGACGACGGCGCTGGCCGGCCTCGAGGGCTGGACCCTGGTCGAGGGCCGCGACGCCATCACCAAGACATTCGTCTTCGGCGATTTCCAGGAGGCCTTTGCCTTCATGACGCGGGTGGCGCTGCTCGCCGAGCGGATGAACCACCACCCGGAATGGGCTAACATCTACCGGACCGTCACCGTGACGCTGGCGACGCACGACGTCGACGGCCTGACCGAGCGCGACATCGCGCTGGCGGAGGCGATGGACCGTTTCGCAGGGTAGGGGCGGGCGGCCGTTCTTCACCTCTTCCTCGGGGAGAGGTCGATGGCCATCCAGACCGATCAACCGGCTCCATCATCATCCTGAGGTGCTTCGCGCAGCGAAGCCTCGAAGGAGGATCCAGCGGGGCACCCCGGCTTGCAGACGAAGTAGCCCACCCAGCGTTCCAAATCAGGGCGTTCCCTGGACCCTCCTTCGAGGCCCGGCTTTGCCGGGCACCTCAGGATGATGGTCGAGGTTGGGGGCTGCCGTTCGGAAGGAGCGGCTCGGTCGATCGATCGACCACCTCACACCGAGCAGCCTGCTTGGTTCGAAGATCACCGCTGGGAGAGCCGAGACGCCGGAGCGGACCCTACTTCCAGGGCGGCGACAGGGTCGCGGCGCCGCTGAGGTGGCCCTGGATGCGGTTGACGCCCCAGGATGACAGCAGCGCGACCGTTTCCTCGTCCTGCACCCATTCGGCGACTGTCTCGATGCCGAGATCCTGGGCGAGCTCGACCAGCCGGCGCACGAAGATCTGGTCGTCCGGGCTGGTCGGCAGCGTCGCGATGAAGCTGCCGTCGATCTTGACCATGTCGATCCGGAGCGCCCGGAGATTGCGGAACGAGGTGAAGCCGGCGCCGAAATCGTCGATGGCGAGGCGGGCGCCGAGGTCGTGCACGGTGGAGACGAAATAGGCCGTCTCGTCGAGATTGCGGATGGCGCTGGTCTCGGTGATCTCGACGATCAGCCGGCTGCCGATGTCCGGGCGCTGGCTGACGGTCTTGGCGAATTTGGCCAGCCAGTCCGCCCCGGCCGCCGTTTCCGGCGCGACGTTGAGCGACAGGCGGGCGTCGGGATGGCGGGCCAGCGTCTCCAGCACGCGGTCGAGCACGGCGAGGTCGAACAGGCGCGACAGGCCGAGGCGTTCGGCGAGCGGCACGATCTGCCCGGCCGAGGCGATGCTGCCGTCGGGCTGCGCCAGCCGCAGCAGCGATTCGTGGAACACCGTCTCGCGGCTGTGGATGTCGACGACGGGCTGGAACGCCAGCCGCAGCCGCTGCTCGGACAGGGCGCCGATCAATTGCTGCGACAGGGTGATGTTGGTCTGGCGCTGGGCGTCGCGCTCGGGCGAGGGGCTGTAGCCGACGAAACGGCCGCGGCCGGAATCGCGCGCGACGCCGAGGCTCTCCTGCACCCGCTCCATCGCCTCCTCGCGGTTGCCGGCGTCGTGCGGCACCGCGACGCCGCCGACCGAGATGGTGATCGACACCGTGCCGTCGGCGGTCGCTACCACGTCGTCGCGAACGGCGGCCAGGAACCGCTCGGCGGCGAAGGCCATCTCGTTCTCGTCGCAGCCCATCAGGACCAGGCCGAGCTTGTGGCCGGAGAAGCGGCCCATGATGTCGCCGTCGCGCAGCCGCCCGCGGATCCGCCGCGCCACGGCGGCGAGCACGCGGTCGCCGGCGCGATAGCCATAGGCGTCGTTGATCAGGCGGAAATCGTCGATGGCGACGAGCAGGAAGGCGGCGTTGACGTCGCGCTCCTTCGCGTCGCAGATGGTCTGGTCGAGAATGTCGAGCAGGGCGGAGCGGTTGTAGAGGCCGGTGACGTCGTCATAGCCGGACAGGAAGGCGAGGCGCTGCTCGCGCGCATGCCGCTCGTTGATGACGCGCATCACCCCTTCGGCCCGCCGCGCGGTCTCGCCGCCATCGGCGTACCAGCGTCCGGTATCCTCGATCCAGAGCACGGGGCCGCGCGGCCCGGACGGGCGCAGGGCATATTCGATCTGGTAGGGAACGCCGCCGCCATGGTCGGCGCCGATCAGCAGGCTGTCGTGGCGGGCGAGCGGGCTGGCATCGTCGAGCAGCGTGTCGAAGGCATGGCCGGTGGCGATCGCCTCGGCCGAGGCGATGCCGAACAGGGCGAGCGCGTCGCCGCCCCATTCGAGCCGGTCGCCTTCCCGCGTCCAGCGATAGGCGACCTCGCCGATGGTGGAGAGAATGGCGGCGGTGCCGTCCGGGCGTTCGGTCTGATCGGAGCCGTTCACCACAGTCTCCACGATGGGCATGTCCTTTGCGCAGGCCGCTGCTGCCAGACGGCGATTTCGGCAAGCCTAGTGAAACGTTTGCGCGAACGCCATGGGGGGCCGGACCCATCTTTCGGCTTATCCCGAGCGGTCAGAAGGCGCGCGCAAAAGAAAAGGGCCGGCGCTGGGCCGACCCTTGAACTTCCATCGCTGGCTAGCCAGCCCGCCAGGCGCGAACGCCTGTCAGGATTAACCTTCGCTCTTCGGCGTCAGGATCTGACGGCCGCGATACATGCCGGTCTTGAGGTCGATGTGGTGCGGACGGCGGAGCTCGCCCGAGTTCTTGTCCTCGGTGTAAGCCGGCTGCGTCAGGGCGTCGTGCGAACGGCGCATGTTACGCTTCGACGGCGACGTCTTTCGCTTCGGAACTGCCATTGTACTCTTCCTTCGTCATATGCCGTCGAACCGGCGGCGTGCCGCCCGGCCGGGCATAGCAATCCAATCTGAATGCGGCCTTATACAGAGATCACCGGGGCTTGACCAGTCAGAGCCCGGCAAAAAGATTCAGCCGCGTTTCGGCCCGAGCCTTTCGTCGAAACGAGGAAAGGCTCGGGCGATTTGCGGGTCGTCTCAGGCCGACAGCAGGTCGAGTTCCGCGACGATCGCGGCGCCCATTTCCTTCGTGCCGACCTTCTTCGTGCCCTCGGTATAGATGTCGCCGGTGCGCAGGCCCTTGCTGAGCACGCCGGAGATGGCGCGGTCGAGCAGGTCGGCTTCCTGGGTGAGGCCGAAGGAGTAGCGCAGCGCCATTGCGAAGGACGCGATCATGGCGATCGGGTTGGAGATGCCCTTGCCGGCGATGTCCGGGGCCGAGCCGTGCACGGGCTCGTACATCGACTTGCGGCGGCCGGTCGAAGCGTCGGGCGCGCCGAGGGCTGCCGACGGCAGCATGCCGAGCGAGCCGGTCAGCATCGCCGCGACGTCGGACAGGATGTCGCCGAACAGGTTGTCGCAGACGATGACGTCATACTGCTTCGGCCGGCGGACGAGCTGCATGGCGCAATTGTCGGCGAGCACATGCTCGAGCGCGACGTCCGGATATTCTTCCTTGCCGACCTTGGTGACGACCTGGTTCCAGAGCACGCCCGACTTCATGACGTTGCGCTTCTCGGCCGAGGCGACGCGGCTCGAACGGGTCTTGGCGAGGTCGAAGGCGACGCGGGCGATGCGCTCGATCTCGGAGGTGGTGTAGAGCTGGGTGTCGACGGCGCGCTTCTCGCCGCTCTCGAGCGTGACGATTTCCTTCGGCGAGCCGAAATAGACGCCGCCGGTCAGCTCGCGCACGATCAGGATGTCGAGGCCCTCGACCAGCTCGCGCTTCAGCGACGAGGCATCGGCCAGCGCCGGGTAGCAGATCGCCGGACGCAGATTGGCGAAGAGCTCCAGATCCTTGCGCAGGCGCAGCAGCGCCGCTTCCGGACGGACGTCATAGGGAACGCTGTCCCACTTCGGGCCGCCGACGGCGCCGAAGATCACGGCGTCGGATTCCTGCGCCAGCTTCATCGTCGCTTCCGAGATCGCCTTGCCGTGCGCGTCATAGGCGGCGCCGCCGGCGAGATCCTGCTCGTATTCGAAGGCGGCGGTGCCGCGCTTCGTGAACCAGTCGATGACCGTCTTCACTTCGGCCATGATTTCCGTGCCGATGCCGTCACCGGGGAGAAGGAGAAGCTTGTAGCTGGTCATGTCGCGGGTTCTCTTGTCGAGCGGGTCTGCGGGCGGATGAATGCGCGGGCAGCGATAGCCGCGCCAAAGCGGCGATGCAAGCCGGCGAATCAGGCTTTGAGCGCCGTCACCTCGATCTCGACCTTCATTTCGGGCCGGATCAGGCCGCATACCGTCATCGTCGCCGCCGGGCGGATGTCGCGGAAGAGCGGACCGACGACGGCGAAGACCGCGTCGGCGAAGAGGGCGTCGGTGACATGATAATGCACGCGCACGACGTCCCCGAGCGTGAAGCCCGCTTCGTCGAGCGCGGATGCGATCGTCGCCATGGCGTTCTTCGCCTGCTCGGCGACGCCGTCGGGCATCGTCATCGTCTTGTAGTCATAGCCCGTGGTTCCGGCGACGAAGCACCAGGGGCCCTGGACGACGGCGCGCGAATAGCCGGCTTCCTTTTCGAAGGGCGATCCGGTCGAGATCCGTTGGCGCGACATGGGCTTCTCCTGGTTTCTCCGGGTCCGGCGGCTCGCTTGCCGCTGCGAGAGCCGCTTGCGAAAGCTTCCGCCAGGGTGTCAATGCGGGGATGATTACATGCCGCCGGCGCGAGTCGCGAAAAGTCAACGTCTCACGTTGCGTCATGCAAAAGACCGTTTTGACCGCGTCGCACAATGGGGTTAGAACCGGTCCAAACTCTCGACCCTAAATGCTTACGTTTACGTAAGCGATTGAGGATGAACACGATGTCGAATGCCGCGGCGAAGAAGAGCCGACCGCTTTCTCCGCACCTTCAGGTCTACCGCTGGCCGGTCACCATGACGGTGTCGATCCTGCAGCGTGTCACGGGAGGCGCTCTCTATTTCGGCACGCTGCTCCTCGCCTGGTGGGCGATCGCGGCCGCCGCGGGGCCGGGTCCGTTCTCCTACGTCTCGTGGGTGTTCGGCTCCTGGATCGGCCTGCTGGTGCTGTTCGGCTACAGCTGGGCGCTGATGCAGCACCTGCTCGGCGGCCTCCGCCACTTCGTCTGGGATTTCGGCGCGGGCTTCTCCAAGTCGTCGCGCGACAATCTCGCCTGGGCCAACATCATCGGTTCCGCCGTGCTGACGATCCTGATCTGGGTCGTGGCGCTCGCCATTCGCTGAGGGGCAATCACATGCGTACACCGCTCGGCCGCGTTCGCGGACTCGGCTCGGCCAAGGAAGGCACGGGTCACTTCTGGCACCAGCGCCTCACCGGCGCCGCGCTCGCCATCCTCGCCGTCCTGTTCGTCATCCTGGTCATCGTGCTCGCCGGCAAGCCCTATCCGGAAGTCGTCGCGACGCTGGCCAACCCGTTCGTCGCGCTCCTGATGATCCTGATGATCGGCACCGGCGTCTGGCACATGAAGCTCGGCATGCAGATCATCATCGAGGACTATGTCCACGGTGGCCTGAAGATCCTCGCGCTCGTCGCCAACACGTTCTTCGCGGTCGCCATCGGCGTGGCGACCATCCTCGCCTTCCTCAAGATCAGCTTCGGAGGCTGAAGCCATGGCTGAAGCCAACGCCAGCGCGTCCATCAACGGCCGCGCCTACAATTTCGTCGACCACACCTTCGACGTCGTCGTCGTCGGCGCCGGCGGCGCGGGCCTCCGCGCCACGCTCGGCGCCAGCGAGGCCGGCCTGAAGACCGCCTGCATCACCAAGGTGTTTCCGACCCGTTCCCATACGGTTGCCGCGCAGGGCGGCATTTCGGCCGCCCTCGGCAACATGGGCGAGGACGACTGGCGCTTCCACATGTACGACACCGTCAAGGGGTCGGACTGGCTGGGTGACCAGGACGCGATCGAATATCTCGTCCGCAACGCCCCCGCCGCCGTCTATGAGCTCGAGCATTTCGGCGTGCCGTTCTCGCGCACCGAAGAGGGCAAGATCTACCAGCGGCCGTTTGGCGGCATGACGACGAATTTCGGCAAGGGCATCGCCCAGCGCACCTGCGCCGCCGCCGACCGTACCGGCCACGCCATCCTGCACACGCTCTATGGCCAGTCGCTGCGCTACGCCGCCGAGTTCTTCATCGAATATTTCGCCATCGACCTGATCATGGAAGACGGCGAGTGCCGGGGCGTCGTGGCGCTCTGCCTCGAGGACGGCACGCTGCACCGCTTCCGCGCCGCCAAGACGATCCTGGCGACCGGCGGCTATGGCCGCGCCTATTTCTCCGCCACCTCGGCCCATACCTGCACCGGCGACGGCGGCGGCATGGTACTGCGCGCCGGCCTGCCGCTGCAGGACATGGAATTCGTGCAGTTCCACCCGACCGGCATCTACGGCGCCGGCTGCCTGATCACCGAGGGTGCGCGCGGCGAGGGCGGCTACCTGACCAATTCGGAAGGCGAGCGCTTCATGGAGCGCTATGCCCCCTCCGCCAAGGACCTGGCCTCGCGCGACGTCGTCTCGCGCGCCATGACCATGGAAATCCGCGAGGGCCGCGGCGTCGGCAAGGCGAAGGATCATATCCACCTTCACCTCGATCATCTCGATCCGGCACTCCTGCATGAGCGGCTGCCCGGCATTTCCGAGAGCGCCAAGATCTTCGCCGGCGTCGACCTGACCAAGGAGCCGATCCCGGTCCTGCCGACCGTCCACTACAACATGGGCGGCATCCCGACGAACTATCACGGCGAAGTGCTGAACAAGGTCGGCGGCGATCCCGACCAGATCGTTCCGGGCCTGATGGCCGTCGGCGAGGCCGCCTGCGTCTCGGTGCACGGCGCCAACCGCCTCGGCTCCAATTCGCTCACCGACCTCGTCGTGTTCGGCCGCGCCGCGGCGCTGCGCTGCATCGAGACGGTGCAGCCGAACCAGGCGCAGCGCGAGCTCGCCAAGGGCGCCGGCGAGGACGCGATCGCTCGCCTCGACCGCCTGCGCTTCGCCAGCGGCTCGACCTCGACGGCCGAGATGCGGCTCAGCATGCAGAAGGTGATGCAGTCGAACTGCGCCGTCTTCCGCACCGGCGAAGTGCTGGACGAGGGCCACGAGCTGATCCACCAGGTCTGGAAGGGCTCGGACGACGTCAAGGTCACCGACCGCTCGCTGATCTGGAACTCGGACCTGGTCGAGACGCTCGAGTTCGAGAACCTGATCGTCCAGGCCGTCGTCACCATGGATTCCGCGCAGAACCGCAAGGAATCGCGCGGCGCCCATGCCCGCGAGGACTATTCCGAGCGCGACGACGTCAACTGGATGAAGCATTCGCTCGCCTTCATCGACGCCGAGAAGAAGACGGTGAAGCTCGACGACCGGCCGGTGCACACCTACACGATGTCGAACGACATCCAGTACATCGAGCCGAAGGCTCGCGTTTACTAAGGGCGGATGATGGCCCCCGCGAGCCCTCCCGCAGCCGGCTATTCCGGGCGTTCGCTCCCGGAAAAGCTCGGCTTCAAGCCGGGCATGGCGGTGGCCTTCGTTTCGCTGCCGCCGGAGCTGGAGGCGCTTGCCGACTGTGTTCCGTTCGGGCGCGTCGTCCGCACGGCGAACTGGGCCGAGCCGCTCGGCCCGGATCGCGAACTCGACGCGGTGCACGCCTTCACGGCGAGCCGCGCCGAGGTCGAGGGCGAGCTGGCGCGGTTGCAGGATGCCATCCGGCGCGACGGCATGATCTGGGTGTCGTGGCCGAAGAAGGCCTCGAAGGTCGAAACCGACGTGACCGAGGATGTCGTCCGCGACGCGGCGCTCCGGCTCGATCTCGTCGACATCAAGGTCGCGGCGGTCGACGCCGTCTGGTCCGGTTTGAAACTCATGGTCCGCAAGGACCGTCGCTGAACGAATTTTACGCCCGAGGACGCTCACTATGGTCCAGCTGACCCTCCCGAAGAACTCGAAGCTCACCGAAGGCAAGGTCTGGGACCGGCCGGCCGGCGCCAACAATGTCCGGGAGTTCCGC
This sequence comes from Kaistia sp. 32K, assembly GCF_016629525.1. GTDB lineage: Bacteria > Pseudomonadota > Alphaproteobacteria > Rhizobiales > Kaistiaceae > Kaistia. The sequence continues at coordinate 4,599,802 of NZ_AP024269.1, read as the reverse complement.
GTCTATCGCTGGAGCCCGGACGACGGCAAGAACCCGCATGTCGATACCTATTTCATCGATCTCGACGATTGCGGGCCGATGGTTCTCGACGCGCTGATCAAGATCAAGAACGAGATCGACCCGACGCTGACCTTCCGCCGTTCCTGCCGGGAAGGCATCTGCGGCTCCTGCGCGATGAACATCGACGGCTCGAACACGCTCGCCTGCACCAAGGGCATCGACGAGGTGAAGGGCCCGGTCGCGATCTACCCGCTGCCGCACATGGAAGTGGTCAAGGACCTGGTTCCGGACCTAACCAATTTCTACGCCCAGCACCGTTCGATCGAGCCCTGGCTGAAGACGGCGACGCCGCAGCCGCAGAAGGAATGGCTGCAGAGCCATGCCGACCGCGAGAAGCTCGACGGCCTCTACGAGTGCATCCTCTGCGCCTGCTGCTCGACCTCGTGCCCGAGCTACTGGTGGAACGGCGACCGCTATCTCGGCCCGGCCGTGCTGCTGCAGGCCTATCGCTGGCTGATCGACAGCCGCGACGAGGCGACCGGCGAGCGCCTCGACAATCTGGAAGATCCCTTCCGCCTCTATCGCTGCCACACCATCATGAACTGCGCGCAGACCTGCCCGAAGGGCCTGAACCCGGCCAAGGCGATCGCCGAGATCAAAAAGATGATGGTCGAGCGCCGCGTCTGATCGCGCCGTTCCTTAAGACGATTTTCAGTCGAACGGCGCGGAACCCTTCCGCGCCGTTTTCGTTTCCGTCGACCGATCGCGTTTTCGGAAGGAGACGATCATGACCATCAAGCAGGATATGGAGCCGACCTGGACCATCGAGGCAATCGACAGGCTGCGGGAACTGGCGGTGGAGCATGTGCCGGCGGACATCATCGCGACGGCGATGCACCGTCCCGTCACCGAGATCCGGCAGAAGGCGGCCGAGCTCGGCCTCGCGCTCGAAATCGAGCCCCAGACGCCGTAGGCCCGCTCGCCGCTTCGCGGAAGCGGTGAAGAATTCCGCCCATTCCTCTCCCGCGACGGCGTCGGCAGGCCGGCAGGCTTGACGCCGCCGCGGCGTTCGGTTCCCCTGCCGCGCGGCCCGTCTCGGAGGGCCTTCGGGGGAGTGACATGGGCGTTCTGGATCACATCGGCATCACGGTCAGCGACCTCGATCGCGCGATCGCCTTCTACAACGCGGCGTTTGCGCCGCTCGGCGTGACCGAGCAGATGCGGGTGCCCGGCGAACTCACCGGCTATGGCGACGTCGTCGGCTATGGCGCTGGCGGCAAGCCGGAGATCTGGCTGAGCGGCGGCGCGCGCACCGAGCCGCATGTCCATATCGCCCTGGTCGCGCCGAGCCGCGCCGCCGTCGACGCGTTCTACGCGGCGGCGCTTGCCGCCGGCGGCACCGACAATGGCGGACCCGGCATCCGGCCGCACTACCACGCCAATTACTACGGTGCCTTCGTGCTCGATCCCGACGGCCACAACATCGAAGCCGTCTGCCATCGGCCGGAATAGGCGGAAGCGTCACACGTCGTGCTTTCTTGGTTAACCGTGTCTTAACGAGGCTTGTCGTTGCGGGCGTAATGCCGTATTGCGCCAAATAAGACAGGCTGCGGAATTTCGAGTGGTTTCCCTTCATCCAACCCGCCCGCACGGACGGCTTTTGCGCCTTGCGCGCAGAGGCCCCGCGCCTCGCGGTCGGTTGTGCGAATTTCCGCCTGCCTCAAAGCGGCTCGATTGTGCCCCTAACGTCGTAAGGCACCGAGGATTTCGATGATGGAGAAGCTCATGTCCCGCCGTATCGCGCCGATCGGCCTGGTCGCCACCCTGGCGGCCGCCTTGAGCGGTTGCGGCTCGTTCGGGGCGATCGGATTGGGCCCGATGGAGCGTTCCGCCAAGCCGGTCGAGAGCGACACGCTGCCGCCGGTCGCTACCGCGCCCGTCACCTCGACCGCGCTGCCGCCGCCGCCGACCGACCCGAACGCCCAGCTGCCGCCGCAGACCGCCGCCGGCACGCTGCCGGGCGCCGAGCCGCTTCCCGGCACGGGCGTGCCCGCGACCCCGCCGCCGGTCTCCACCGCGTCGGGCGCCGAGATCGGCCGCACGGACCTGCTCGGTGGCTGGACGCTGCAGTCGGGCGGCGAGAGCTGCCAGCTGTTCATGACGCTGACGAGCTGGACCGGTGGCTATCGCGCCTCGACGCGCGGCTGCCAGTCGCCGACGCTGAAGTCGATCTCGGCCTGGAGCCTCTCCGGCTCGCAGGTGGTCCTGGCCGGCGCCAACGGCGTTTCCGTCGCCAGCCTGTCCGCCACCGGCAAGACCCAGTTCAACGGCCAGATCCATGGCGGCCAGGCCGTTTCCTTCTATCGCTGACGGAGCCGGTCGCGTTTCGGCGCGGCGGCCGGGGGTATTCGGGTGAGCCAGGGCCTGCCGGTCGTTTCGCGCGTCGCTGACGCCTATCGGGAACTCGTCGCGAGCGGCACGATCGAGGAAGATCCGGCCCAGCGCTTGCTGGTTGGCAAGCTCGACGCGCTCAACGCCCGCCTCGCCGAGCGGCGGCTCGCCCGCAAGTCGAGCGCGCTCGGCTGGCTGTTCGGCAAGCGCGAGGCGGCGACGCCGGAGATCCGCGGACTCTACGTCCATGGCGATGTCGGCCGCGGCAAGACCATGCTGATGGACCTGTTCTTCGAGCGCGCCGCGCCGCAGCGCAAGCGCCGGGCCCATTTCAACGACTTCATGGCCGACGTGCATGCCCGCATCTTCAGGATGCGCGAGGCGATCAAGGCCGGCGAGGTTTCCGGCGAGGACCCAATCCCGCCGGTCGCCGAGGCGATCGCGGCCGAGACGCAGCTTCTCTGCTTCGACGAGTTCACCGTCACCAACATCGCCGACGCGATGATCCTCGGCCGGCTCTTCACCCAGCTGTTCGCGCGTGGCGTCGTGCTGGTCGCGACCTCCAATGTCGCGCCGGACGATCTCTATGCGGGCGGCCTCAACCGGACCCTGTTCCTGCCCTTCATCGATCTCCTGAAGACGCGGGTCGAAGTGGTGCGGCTGGCGGCGCGGACCGACTATCGGCATGAGAAGACGTCGCGCGCGCCGGTCTATCTGACGCCGCTTGGGCCTGAGTCGGACGCGGCGCTCGATGCGGCATGGCTCCAGCTTACGTCAACGTCACATGGCGAAGCGTCGACCCTCGCCGTGCTCGGCCGCGACGTCTACGTGCCGCAGGCGGTGGATGGCGTCGCCCGGTTCGACTTTGCCGATCTCTGCGCCAAGCCGCTCGGCGCCAGCGACTATCTCGCCATCGCGCATGCCTTCCATACCGTGATCATCGATCACATCCCCGTGATGGGCGATGCCAGGCGGAATGAAGCCAAGCGCTTCATTACATTGATCGATGCGCTCTATGACGGCCACGTCAAGATCGTCGTCTCCGCCGCCGCCGAGCCGGCCGGGCTCTATACGGCCGAGGACGGTATCGAGGCTTTCGAATTCGCCCGCACCGCCTCGCGCCTCACGGAGATGCGGTCCGAGGAGTATCTCGCCCAGCCGCATCGCGGCTTTATCGTCGAGACATGACGTTCACGTAAACTGCTGGACGAATTGGCGGATTGCCGCCACGGAAGGTGCGCGAGCGACTTGCGCCTGTCGCACATTGGGGTTAGACCACCGGCGTTCCGACAGAGTCAAACTGTCGCATTACGTTTAGGTAAACCTCCATCGGGAGACCTCGCACATGGCTCGAGCCAAGATTGCTTTGATCGGTTCCGGTCAGATCGGCGGCACGCTCGCCCTTCTCGCCGGCCTGAAGGAACTGGGCGATATCGTCCTCTTCGACATCGCCGACGGCGTTCCCCAGGGCAAGGCGCTCGATATCGCCGAAGCAGCCCCGGTCGAAGGTTTCGACGCCAATCTCTCGGGCGCGTCCTCCTATGCCGCGATCCAGGACGCCGACGTCGTCATCGTGACGGCCGGCGTGCCGCGCAAGCCGGGCATGAGCCGCGATGATCTGCTCGGCATCAACCTCCAGGTCATGGAGCAGGTCGGCGCCGGCATCAAGAAGTACGCCCCGAACGCCTTCGTCATCTGCATCACCAATCCGCTCGACGCCATGGTCTGGGCGCTGCAGAAGTTCTCCGGCCTGCCGGCGAACAAGGTCGTCGGCATGGCCGGCGTGCTCGATAGCGCCCGCTTCCGCTACTTCCTGGCCGAAGAGTTCAAGGTCTCGGTCGAGGACGTCACCGCCTTCGTGCTCGGCGGCCACGGCGACACCATGGTGCCGCTCACCCGCTACTCCACCGTCGCCGGCATCCCGCTGACCGATCTGGTCAAGCTCGGCTGGATCGAGGAGAAGCGCCTCGAGGAGATCGTCCAGCGCACCCGTGACGGCGGCGCCGAGGTGGTCAACCTCCTGAAGACCGGCTCCGCCTTCTACGCCCCGGCCGCTTCGGCGATCGTGATGGCCGAGTCCTACCTCCGCGACAAGAAGCGCGTCCTGCCGGCCGCCGCCCTGCTCGATGGCCAGTACGGCATCAAGGGCCGCTACATCGGCGTGCCGATCGTCATCGGCGAGAACGGCGTCGAGCGCATCATCGAGATCGAGCTGAACAAGGCCGAGCAGGCGATGCTCGACAAGTCGGTCGCCTCGGTCGAGAGCCTGGTCGAGGCCTGCGTCAAGATCGCTCCGGCGCTCGGCGCCTGATCGCTCGAACCAAGCTCAGAGACAGCCCCAAAAGGCGGAACGTCATCTATGAATATTCATGAATATCAGGCGAAGGCGGTGCTGAAGGAATTCGGCGCCCCCGTATCGCGCGGCATCGCCATCTTCACCCCGGAAGAGGCCGAAGCGGCTGCGAAGGAACTGGGTGGCCCGCTCTGGGTCGTCAAGTCGCAGATCCATGCCGGCGGTCGCGGCAAGGGCAAGTTCAAGGAAGCCGCTGCCGGCGAGAAGGGCGGCGTCCGCCTCGCCAAGTCGGTCGACGAGGTCAAGGCCTTCGCCGGCCAGATGCTCGGCAACACGCTGGTGACCATCCAGACCGGCCCGGCCGGCAAGCAGGTCAACCGCCTCTACATCGAGGACGGCTCGGACATCGAGAAGGAGTTCTACCTCTCGCTGCTCGTCGACCGCGAGACCTCGCGTATCGCCTTCGTCGTCTCGACTGAAGGCGGCATGGACATCGAGGAAGTCGCCCATTCGACGCCCGAGAAGATCAAGACCTTCTCCGTCGATCCGGCGACCGGCATCATGCCGCATCACGGCCTGACCGTCGCCAAGGCGCTCGGCCTCTCCGGCCCGCTCGCCAAGCAGGCGAACGACGTCGTCGCCAAGCTCTATACCGCCTTCGTCGCCAAGGACATGGCGATGCTCGAGGTCAACCCGCTGATCGTCACGACCGACGGCAACCTCAAGGTGCTCGACGCCAAGGTGTCGTTCGATTCGAACTCGCTCTACCGTCATCCCGACGTCGTCGCGCTGCGTGACGAGACCGAGGAAGACGCCAAGGAGATCGAGGCGTCGAAGTTCGACCTCGCCTACATCGCGCTCGACGGCTCGATCGGCTGCATGGTCAACGGCGCCGGCCTCGCCATGGCGACGCTGGACATCATCCAGCTCTACGGCGAGAGCCCGGCCAACTTCCTCGACGTCGGCGGCGGCGCTTCCGAGGAGAAGGTCACGGCGGCGTTCAAGATCATCACCTCCGATCCGAAGGTGAAGGGCATCCTCGTCAACATCTTCGGCGGCATCATGAAGTGCGACGTCATCGCGCGCGGCGTCATCGCCGCGGTGAAGACGGTCGGCCTGCAGGTTCCGCTCGTCGTGCGCCTCGAGGGCACCAATGTCGAGCTCGGCAAGCAGATCATCCGCGAGAGCGGCCTGAACGTGATCCCGGCCGACGATCTCGACGACGCTGCCCAGAAGATCGTCAAGGCCGTGAAGGAAGCCGTCTGATGTCCATCCTGATCGACAAGAACACGAAGCTCATCACCCAGGGCTTCACCGGCAAGAACGGCACGTTCCACTCCGAGCAGGCGCTCGCCTACGGCACCAAGGTCGTCGGCGGCACGTCGCCGGGCAAGGGCGGCCAGACCCATCTCGGCCTGCCGGTGTTCGACACCGTCGCCGAGGCGAAGGACGCCACCGGCGCCGACGCCTCCGTGATCTACGTGCCGCCGCCGGGCGCCGCCGACGCGATCTGCGAGGCGATCGACGCCGAGATCCCGCTGATCGTCTGCATCACCGAGGGCATCCCCGTCCTCGACATGGTGCGCGTCAAGCGCTCGCTCGCCGGCTCCAAGTCGCGCCTGATCGGCCCGAACTGCCCCGGCATCGTCACCGCCGACGCCTCGAAGATCGGCATCATGCCGGCCAACATCTTCAAGAAGGGCTCGGTCGGCATCGTCTCGCGCTCCGGCACGCTGACCTATGAGGCCGTGTTCCAGACGACGCAGGAAGGCCTCGGCCAGACGACGGCCGTCGGCATCGGCGGCGATCCGGTCAAGGGAACCGAATTCATCGACGTTTTGGAAATGTTCCTGGCCGATGATGAGACCACGTCGATCGTCATGATCGGTGAAATCGGCGGTTCGGCCGAAGAAGAAGCGGCGCAGTTCCTGGCTGACGAGGCCAAGCGCGGCCGCAAGAAGCCGATGGTCGGTTTCATCGCCGGCCGCACGGCGCCTCCGGGACGTCGCATGGGCCATGCCGGTGCGATCATCTCCGGCGGCAAGGGCGGCGCCGAGGACAAGATCGCGGCGATGGAAGCAGCCGGAATCCGGGTGTCGCCGTCGCCGGCGCGCCTTGGAAAGACCTTGGTTGAGGTCTTGAAGGGCTAAGAGGCAAGACCGACATTCCGACTGCCGGAATGTCGGTTTTTCAACAAGAGCGCGGCGCGTGGCCGCGCGATAAGGGAGAGAGGAGCGCGGCGCTCCTCAACCAGCACATGTCACGCGAGCAAGCCAACGCGGCCTTTGCGACCTCATCCTTTCTGTATGGCGGCAATGCCAGCTATATCGAGGATCTATATGCCCGCTATCAGAGCGATCCCGCTTCGGTCGATCCCGAATGGCAGACGTTCTTTTCAGCGCTGAAGGATGATCCGAAGGCCGTGGTGGCGGAAGCGCGCGGTGCGCCGTGGAAGCGCGCCGACTGGCCGCTGCACGCCAATGGCGAGCTGGTCTCGGCCATGGACGGCAACTGGGGCCAGATCGAGAAGACGGTCACCGACAAGCTGAAGGCCAAGGCGGCGCAGGCCGCCGCGGCGCCGGCCGCCAACGGCCAGGCCGCCGCCCCCGTGCTGTCGGAGGCCGCGATCCAGCAGGCGGCCCGCGATTCGGTCCGCGCGATCATGATGATCCGCGCCTACCGCATGCGCGGCCATCTGCATGCCGATCTCGATCCCTTGCACATCGCCACCGTCGGCGATCACGAGGAGCTGCATCCCTCCTCCTACGGCTTCACCGAGGCCGACTACAGCCGCAAGATCTTCATCGACAACGTCCTCGGGCTCGAATTCGCCACCATCCCCGAGATGCTGGAGATCCTGAAGCGCACCTATTGCTCGACGCTCGGCGTCGAGTTCATGCACATTTCCGATCCGGTCGAGAAGGCCTGGATCCAGGAGCGCATCGAGGGCCCGGACAAGGCGATCACCTTCACGCCGGAAGGCAAGAAGGCGATCCTGAACAAGCTGATCGAGGCCGAGGGCTTCGAGAAGTTCCTCGACGTCAAGTACACCGGCACCAAGCGTTTCGGTCTCGACGGCGCCGAGGGCCTGATCCCCGCGCTCGAGCAGATCATCAAGCGCGGCGGCAATCTCGGCGTGCACGAGATCGTCGTCGGCATGGCGCATCGCGGCCGTCTGAACGTGCTGACGCAGGTGATGGCGAAGCCGCACCGCGCGCTGTTCCACGAGTTCAAGGGCGGCTCCTACGCACCCGACGACGTCGAGGGCTCGGGCGACGTGAAGTACCATCTCGGTGCCTCGTCCGACCGCGAGTTCGACGGCAACAAGGTGCATCTGTCGCTGACCGCCAATCCGTCGCATCTCGAGATCGTCGATCCCGTCGTGCTCGGCAAGGCGCGCGCCAAGCAGGACCTGCACAACGACTACATCCGCACCGGCACGCTGCCGCTGCTGATCCATGGCGACGCGGCCTTTGCCGGCCAGGGCGTCGTGGCGGAGTGCTTCGGCCTGTCGGGCCTGAAGGGCCATCGCACCGGCGGTTCCATCCACTTCATCGTCAACAACCAGATCGGCTTCACGACGAATCCGCGCTTCTCGCGCTCGTCGCCCTATCCGTCCGACGTCGCCAAGATGATCGAGGCGCCGATCTTCCACGTGAACGGCGATGACCCGGAAGCGGTCGTCTTCGCCGCCAAGATCGCGATCGAGTTCCGGCAGAAGTTCCACAAGCCGGTCGTCATCGACATGTTCTGCTACCGTCGCTTCGGTCACAACGAAGGCGACGAGCCGGGCTTCACCCAGCCGCTGATGTACAAGAACATCCGCAGCCATCCGGCGATCGTCGAGATCTATTCGTCGAAGCTGATCGCCGAAGGCCTGATGACGGCCGAGGAAGTCGAGGCGGCCAAGGCTGCCTGGCGCTCGCGCCTCGAGGTCGAGTTCGAAGCCGGCCAGTCCTACAAGCCGAACAAGGCCGACTGGCTCGACGGCGCCTGGGCGGGCCTGAAGGCCGCCGCCGCCGACGACGAGCCGCGCCGCGGCAAGACCGGCGTCGACATCGAGACGCTGAAGGCGCTCGGCGCCAAGCTGACCGACGTGCCGGCGGACTTCCACGTCCACCGCACCGTCCAGCGCTTCCTCGACAACCGCAAGAAGGCGATCGAGACCGGCGCCGGCATCGACTGGGCGACCGCCGAGGCGCTCGCCTTCGCCACCCTCGCCAATGAGGGCCATCCGATCCGCCTGTCGGGTCAGGACGTCGAGCGCGGCACCTTCTCGCAGCGACATTCGGTGCTCTACGACCAGGAGAACGAGGAGCGCTTCATCCCGCTCAACAATCTCCGCGAGGGCCAGGCGCGCTACGAGGTCATCAACTCGATGCTCTCGGAAGAGGCGGTGCTCGGCTTCGAGTACGGCTATTCGCTGTCGGAGCCGAACGCGCTGACGCTCTGGGAAGCGCAGTTCGGCGACTTCGCCAACGGCGCCCAGGTGGTGTTCGACCAGTTCATCTCGTCGGGCGAGCGCAAGTGGCTGCGCATGTCGGGCCTCGTCTGCCTGCTGCCGCACGGCTATGAGGGCCAGGGTCCGGAGCATTCCTCCGCCCGCCTCGAGCGCTTCCTGCAGATGTGCGCGGAAGACAACATGCAGGTCGCCAACGTCACGACGCCGGCGAACTACTTCCACATCCTGCGCCGGCAGCTGAAGCGCGACATCCGCAAGCCGCTGATCCTGATGACGCCGAAGTCGCTGCTGCGCCACAAGCGCGCCGTGTCGACGCTGGCGCAGCTCGGCCCGGATAGTTCGTTCCACCGCCTGCTGTGGGACGATGCCGAGTTCCTGAAGGACGAGCCGATCCAGCTCACCACCGACGAGCGGATGCGCCGCGTCGTGCTCTGCACCGGCAAGGTCTATTACGACCTCTACGAGGAGCGCGAGAAGCGCGGCATCAACGACGTCTACCTGCTGCGTGTGGAACAGCTCTATCCGTTCCCGCTCAAGGCGCTCGTGCAGGAGCTTTCGCGCTTCAAGAACGCCGAGATCGTCTGGTGCCAGGAAGAGCCGAAGAACCAGGGTTCCTGGGCGCATGTCGAGCCCTATCTGGAATGGGTGCTCGGCCAGGTCGGCGGCAAGTCGGCCCGCGCCCGCTACACCGGTCGTCCGGCTTCGGCGGCGACGGCGACGGGCCTGATGTCCAAGCATCTGGCCCAGCTGAACGCCTTCCTCGAAGACGCGCTCGCGTAAATCATCCAGGCCGGCGCGCTCCCCGCGCGCCGGCCGCCTCTCGTTTCATCCAGAACGCCCACCCAAGTTCGAACGGTAAGAGACCAAGCCATGGCAACCGAAATCCGTGTCCCGACCCTCGGCGAGTCCGTGACTGAGGCCACTATTGGACGGTGGTTCAAGAAAGTCGGCGAGACCGTCGCGGTCGACGAGCCGGTTGTCGAGCTCGAAACCGACAAGGTCACGATCGAGGTTCCGTCGCCGGTCGCCGGCGTGATCGAGGCCGTCGCCGCCAAGGATGGCGACACGGTCGGCGTCGGCGCGCTGCTCGGCACCATCGCGGCTTCCGGCGCCGCCGCCGCGCCCGCCAAGGCCGAGGCTCCCAAGGCCGCCGCTCCGGCCGCAGCCCCCGCCGCACCGGCTCCGGCGCCCGCCAAGCCGGTCGCCGCCGACGCCAACGGCCCGGCCGTCGCCAAGCTCGCCGCCGAGAGCGGCGTCGACGTCTCCGCCGTTGCCGGCTCCGGCAAGGACGGCCGCGTCACCAAGGGCGACCTCCTCGGCGCGATCGCTGGCGGCGCTACCGCGCCGGCGCCTGCTGCCCCGGTCCAGGTCCGCGCCCCGGTCTCGGCCGACGACGCCTCGCGCGAAGAGCGCGTCCGCATGACCAAGCTGCGCCAGACGATCGCGCGCCGCCTGAAGGATGCGCAGAACACCGCCGCCATGCTGACGACCTTCAACGAGGTCGACATGGGCGCGGTGATGGCGCTGCGCAGTCAGTACAAGGATCTGTTCGAGAAGAAGCACGGCGTGAAGCTCGGCTTCATGAGCTTCTTCACCAAGGCCGTGATCCAGGCGCTGAAGGAAATCCCGGCCGTCAACGCCGAGATCGACGGCACCGACCTGATCTACAAGAACTACTACAACATCGGCATCGCCGTCGGCACCGATAAGGGCCTCGTCGTTCCGGTCCTGCGCGACGCCGACCAGTTGTCGCTCGCCGGCATCGAGAAGACGATCGCCGGCCTCGGCAAGCGCGCCCGTGACGGCCAGCTCAAGATCGACGAGATGCAGGGCGGCACCTTCACGATCACCAATGGCGGCATCTACGGTTCGCTGATGTCGACGCCGATCCTGAACGCGCCGCAGTCGGGCATTCTCGGCATGCACAAGATCCAGGAGCGGCCGATGGTCGTCGGCGGCAAGATCGAGATCCGCCCGATGATGTATCTGGCGCTCTCCTACGATCACCGCATCGTCGACGGCAAGGAAGCCGTGACCTTCCTGGTGCGCGTCAAGGAGTGCCTCGAGGATCCGCAGCGCCTCGTTCTCGATCTCTGATCGCGAGGACGGAACCAGATGGCTTTCGTCCCCCAACCTCAGGCAGTCCCGGCGCGCTCCCGCGTTCCGGGCGGCCTTCTGGTGGCGGGGGCGGAGGCCCGCGAATTCAGCGCGCCCGTTTCGGGCGCGCTTCTCCATCAAGCCGGCCGGAGCAACGGATAGGCGCATCGCGCGCCGCCGCCACGCCTCCGGCCATTTTCATTTGCGCGGAATGCGCCGCTGGCTAACGCCAAAAATCGTCCGGGAGTCCCCATGTCCTACGATCTCATCGTCATCGGTTCCGGTCCGGGTGGCTATGTCTGCGCCGTCAAGGCAGCGCAGCTCGGCCTGAAGGTCGCCGTCGTCGAGAAGCGGGCCACCTATGGCGGCACCTGCCTCAACATCGGCTGCATCCCGTCCAAGGCGCTGCTGCACGCCTCCGAGCTGTTCGACGAAGTCGGCCATCTCGACGCGTTCGGCATCAAGGTCGCCAAGCCGAAGCTCGATCTGCCCGGCATGCTGGCGCACAAGGATGCGACGGTGAAGTCGAATGTCGACGGCGTCGCCTACCTGTTCAAGAAGAACAAGATTGACGGCCATATCGGCACCGGCTCGATCGCCGCGCCCGGCAAGGTGGTCGTCACCAAGGAAGACGGCAGCACCGAGACGCTGGAGACCAAGGCGATCGTCATCGCCACCGGCTCCGATTCCGCCCCGCTGCCGGGCGTTCCGATCGACGAGAAGCGCGTCGTCACCTCGACCGGCGCGCTCGAGCTTCAGAAGGTCCCGTCCAAGCTGGTCGTCGTCGGCGCCGGCGTCATCGGCCTCGAGCTCGGCTCGGTCTGGCGCCGCCTCGGCGCCGAGGTCGTCGTGGTCGAGTTCCTCGACCGCATCCTGCCCGGCATGGATGGCGAGGTCGCCAAGCAGTTCCAGCGCCTGCTGGAGAAGCAGGGCTTCTCGTTCAAGCTCGGCACCAAGGTCAGCGCCGTCGACACCAGCGGCAAGACGCTGAAGGTGACGGTCGAGCCGGCCAAGGCTGGCGAACCCGCCGCCGAGACGATCGAGGCCGACGTGGTGCTGGTGGCGATCGGCCGCCGTCCCTTCACCGAGGGGCTCGGCCTCGAGGCGGTCGGGGTCGAGCTCGACGAGCGCAAGCGCGTCAAGGTCGATGGCCACTACCAGACCAACGTTCCCGGCATCTACGCGATCGGCGACGTCATCGCCGGCCCGATGCTGGCGCACAAGGCCGAGGACGAAGGCGTCGCGCTCGCCGAGATCCTCGCCGGCCAGGCCGGCCATGTGAACTACGACGCCATTCCCGGCGTCGTCTACACCAGCCCGGAAGTCGCCACCGTCGGCAAGACCGAGGAAGAACTGAAGGCCGCTGGCATCGCCTACAAGGTCGGCAAGTTCCCGTTCTCGGCGAACGGCCGCGCCCGCGCCATGCTGGCCACCGACGGTTTCGTCAAGATCCTGTCGGACGCCGCGACCGATCGCCTGCTCGGCGCCCATATCGTCGGCAAGGGCGCCGGCGAGATGATCCACGAGGCGGTCGTGCTGATGGAGTTCGCGGGTTCCGCCGAGGATCTCGCCCGTTCGACGCACGCGCATCCGACCATGTCGGAATCGATCAAGGAAGCGGCGCTCGCCGCCTGGTTCAAGCCGATCCACATGTGAGTTTTTTCACCTCTCCCATAGGGAGAGGTCGACGGCCGCAGGCCGGCGGGTGAGGGGATACGCCCTCACCGGAAGACGGACGGTGATCCCAAAGAAAAAGCCGGCGCCTGGTGCGCCGGCTTTTTTGTTTGGTTGGTCGCAGAAAGACCCTCACCCAACCCTCTCCCGCAAGCGGGCGAGGGCTTTTCGGCCGGCGGCCTTCATGGATCGGGAAGCTGTCACCCGCGACCCAGCGGGCTCAGGCGTACTCCCTCTCCCGCGTGCGGGAGAGGGTTGGGGTGAGGGCCTCGCCTCAGGTGAGCGGTTTCTGCTTGGTCTCGACGTCGATCGCCCAGGTGGCGAGGGCGCCGAGGAGCAGGATCACGGCGAACAGGCCGAGCGCCACGTTGAAGGAATAAGCGACGACGGCGCCGACCAGCGTCGGCGCCAGCAGGCCGCCGAGGCGCGCCATGGCGCCGGCGAGGCCCATGCCGCTGGCGCGCAGCGGGGTCGGGTAGAGCTCCGGCGTGAAGGCGTAGAGGGCGCCCCAGGTGCCGAGCAGCGCGAAGCTCATCAGCATCATCGCCGCGCCGATCCAGACCGGGTCGGCCAGCACGGCATAGAGGAAGCAGCCGGCGGCCGAGAGCAGCAGGAAGGCGATCAGGGTCGGCTTGCGGCCCCAGCTTTCGACGCCCCAGGCGGCGAGCGCGTAGCCCGGGATCTGCGCCAGCGCCAGCAGCACCAGGAAGCCGTAGCCGCGCAGATAGCCATAGCCTTCGCCGCCGGAGACCAGCTTGCCGGGCAGCCAGACGAAGATGCCGTAATATGAGATCGACACCAGCAGCCAGGCGGCGAGGATCAGCCAGGAGCGGCGGGCATAAGGGCCGGCGAAGATCGCCGACAGCGGCAGGCGCGGCTCGCGCGTTTCGGTCAGACGGCCGGCAAGCACGGGCTTGCCATTGGTGGTGGCGATCTGGTCGAGCACCTTCTTCGCCTCGTCCGGGCGGCCGGTGCGGAGCAGATAGAAGGGCGATTCCGGCACCCAGAAGCGCAGCGCCAGGCCGATCAGCGCCGGCAGCGCCGTGATGACGAAGATGAAGCGCCAGGCGTCGCCCATCTCGTTCGCGGCGGCGTACCAGGCGGCGAGCGCGACGATCACCGTGCCGACGGCCCAGAAGCCCTCCAGGCCGACGAGCCAGCGGCCGCGCCGGTTGGCAGGCAGGAACTCCGCCATCATGGCGTAGTCGACCGGCAGCGTGCCGCCGACGGCGAGGCCTGTCAGGAAGCGGAACACCAGGAGCATGGTGAAGTCGGAGGCGAAGGCCGAGGCGAGGCCGAACAGCGCATCCATCAGCACGGTGATGATCAGGAGATTGCGGCGGCCGATGCGGTCGGCGAGGCGGCCGAAGCCGGCGGCGCCGATCAGCATGCCGACGAAGAAGATCGTGCCGGTCTGCAGCGCGACGGGCAGGCTCAATCCGAAGCTCTTGGCGATCGACGGCGCCGTGAAGCCGATCGACAGCACCTGCATGGCGTCGGCCGTCCAGACGAGACCGAAGATCAGGAACAGGCGGCGCTGGAAGGCGCCCGTCCCGGCGGCGTTCAGCCCCTCGTCGATGGTTAGATTGCGCATCGTCACTCCCCGTCTCCCGGCGTCGCGAATCGACACCCCCTCCGACGCTGCGTCAATCCGACATGCAATCCAGGCGACCAAATCAACATTGGTTTCATCGTGAAAGATCATGCTGCACTGCGGCGTTTTTCTGGGGCCGCGGCCTTGATCGCGGCGCGCCGACCCCTTAACCAGACCGGCCCTTCACGGAGTTCTCGATCATGACAGCCTGCGGCCTCGACTTCGGCACGTCCAACACCACGCTTGGCGTGTCCTCCGCCGACGGCCCGGCGCTGATCGCCCTCGAGGGCTCGAGCGTGACGATCCCGAGCGCGATCTTCTACACGCCGAATGGGGCGGAGCCCGCCGTCGGCCGCGCCGCCATCCGCGCCTATGTCGAGGGGACCAACGGCCGGCTGATGCGCAGCCTGAAGTCGGTGCTCGGCAGCTCGCTGATCAACGAATCGACCGCCATCGGTCGCGGCCGCGTCTCGTTTCGCGACGTGATCTCGCAGTATGTTTCGATCATCAAGCAGCGCGCCGAAACGGTGTCAGGCCTTGCGATTGACGCCGTCGTGCATGGCCGTCCCGTGCATTTCGTCGACAGCGATCCGGATGGCGACCGCAAGGCCGAGGAAGCGCTCGAGGCCATCGCGCAGGAAGTCGGCTTCAAGCACATTTCCTTCCAGTACGAGCCGATCGCGGCGGCGCTCGATTATGAGCGCCAGGTCGGCGACGAGGAGATCGCGCTGATCGCCGATATCGGCGGCGGCACGTCCGACTTCTCCATCGTCCGTCTCGGACCGGAGCGCCGCCACAAGGCCGACCGGCTCGACGACATCCTCGCCAATGACGGTATCCGCATCGGCGGCACGGATTTCGATCATTATCTCTCGATCGGCACGGCGATGCCGCTGCTCGGCTTCGGCTCCGGCATGAAGCGCGCGGGCCTTCCCGTTCCGTCCGGCTACTATCACGACCTCGCCACCTGGTCGTCGATCAACCGGCTCTATGAGAGCGGCATCATGCGGCAGTTGCACGAGGTGCGGCGCGAGGCGCAGCACCCGGAACTGATCGAGCGGCTGATCCATGTCGTCGAGGAGCAGGGCGGCCATCGCCTCGCCATCGACATCGAAGCGACGAAGATCGCGCTTTCGGACGAGCCGAAGGTGGAAGTGCTGCTGAACTGGATCGAAAGCGGCCTCGCCATGACGGTCGATCGCGGCGTGCTGGTCGAGAAGACGCGCGGCCTCGCCGATCGCATCGCGGCGCGGATCGACGACTGCCTGCGCGACGCGGGCCTCGCCCGCGACGCCATCGACGCCGTGTTCCTCACCGGCGGCTCGACCCGGCTCGCCCATGTCCATGCGGCGATCCTCGGCACCGTGCCGGGCGCCCGCGTCGTCGATGGCGACACGTTCGGCTCGGTCGGCACCGGCCTCACCATCGAGGCGGCGACCCGCTACGGCGCTGTCGCGGCCTGATCGTCGCCAAAAAGCGGCGTCAGCAGCACCAGCTTGATGTCGGGATGATGCGCGAGCAGGAAGGTCGCCTGCTCGTAGCGCAGGAAGCCGTCCTCCGGATGGTCGAAGGTGCGCAGGCCGCCCTCGCGGTCGACGACGGCATGCGCTTCCCAGGCCTCGGCGAAGAACGGGCTGGCGCGGGAAAGCTCCTCGACGAGGGCGCGCATTTCCGGCGATTCCAGATGCCGGCTGTAGTCGGCGCGGAACTCCGCCGCGACGCGCCTGGCCCGCGTCTCCCAGTCGTGGATGACATGCCGCGCCGCGGGCACGCGGAAGATGTAGCGCAGCAGATTGTTTTCACATGAAACGGTTTCGTCGCCGGCGGCCGTCGGCTGCGCGCTTGCTGCCGCGTGGAGCCAACCGGTGAAGAGATGCGCGGCGGCGGCGTTCCAGGCGATCGCCGTCCACGACCGGTCGAGCACATAGGCCGGCGTCGGCAGCGCCTCCAGCGTGGCGGCGAGGCCGGCGGGCAGGGCGTCCGCGCCGCTGTTCCCGGCCGCCTGCGGATCGCGCCGGCCGCCCAGATCGAACAGATAGGCGCGCTCGGCCGGCGTCAGCCGCATCACCCGCGCCAGTCGCGCCAGCGCATTGGCCGAGACGGCGATGTCGCGGCCCTGCTCGATCCAGCTCAGCCAGGTGGCGCCGACGCCGGACAATTGCGCCAGCTCCTCGCGACGCAGGCCCGGCGTGCGCCGTCGCCGGCCCGGTTCCAGCCCGAACATGGAGGGTTGCAGACGCTCGCGATGGGCGCGGACGAACTCGCCCAGTTCCTGGCGGCGGACGGTCTCGGTTTCCGGGATCATGGCAGTGTTTATACCAGGATAAACTTGGATCTGGTACGGGTTTATCCGCGCTGGCAATCACGCTTCCGACGGTCGAAGATCTTCACCACCCACCGTTCGACCGCAGGAACCCGCATCATGACCCAATCGTCGCCATCCTCCGCCGAATCTTCCAAACCTGCCGCCAATGCCAGCCACGAGGCGCTGGTCGTGCAGCAGTTCGGCGCGCAGGCCTCCGCCTATGTCGCCAGCGCCGTGCATGCCGCGGGTGACGATCTCGGCCAGATGGTCGCGATCGCAGGCCGGACGCCGGGCGCGACGGCGCTGGATCTCGGCTGCGGCGGCGGCCATGTCAGCTACGGCGTCGCGCCGGTGGTCGGCTCGGTGGTCGCCTATGATCTGTCGGCGGAAATGCTGGCGGCCGTCGCGGCCGAGGCGACGAAGCGCGGCATCGCCAATCTGTCGACGCGGCAGGGCGCGGCCGAGGCCTTGCCCTTCGAGGACGGGTCGTTCGACGTCGTGCTGTCGCGCTATTCGGCGCATCACTGGCAGGATGTCCGCAAGGGCGTTCGCGAGGCGCGCCGTGTGTTGCGTGCCGGCGGTACGGCCGTGATCTCCGACATCATCGCGCCGGAGAGCCCGGTCTGCGACACCTTCCTGCAGACCTTCGAGATGCTGCGCGATCCCTCGCATGTGCGGGACTATTCGACCGCCGAATGGGTGGCGATCGCAGCCGAGGCCGGCTTCGCCGTCACCGGCGTGACCCGCCGCCGCCTGCCGCTCGATTTTGCCGCCTGGGTCGGCCGGATGCGGACGCCCGAGGTGCAGGTCGCGGCGATCCGCGCGCTGCAGGCGGCGATGGCCGAGCCGGTGCGCCGGCATTTCGAGATCGCGGCGGACGGGTCGTTCGTGATCGACCAGGCGGTATTCGAGCTGGTCGCGGTGTAGGCCGACATCCTTCCGGACCGATCAACCGGCTCCGTCATCATCCTGAGGTGCTTCGCGCGAGCGAAGCCTCGAAGGAGGATCCAGCGAGGCACTTTAGCCTCTCGACGGAAAGCCGGTGGAACCTACGCCACTGGAGCGATCCCTGGACCCTCCTTCGAGGCCCGGCTTTGCCGGGCACCTCAGGATGATGGGGGAGGGCGCCCCAAGAAGGGTCTGCCGTGGAGGGAAAGGCGAGACGTTGTCTCGCCGCCGACCCTCAATCCGCCCGGTTGCCGTCCGAGCGCGGGTGCGCGCTTTCGAAGGCGGAGAGCAGGCGCTCCATGTCGACGGCGGTATAGACCTGCGTCGTCGACAGGCTGGCATGGCCGAGCAGCTCCTGGATGGCGCGAAGGTCGCCGCCATTGGCGAGCAGATGCGTCGCGAAGGAGTGCCGCAGCGCATGCGGTGTGGCGCTGTCGGGCAGACCGAGCGCGCCACGCAACCGCGCCATGGCGAGCTGGATGATCCGCGCCTTGAGCGGGCCGCCGCGCACGCCGAGAAACAGCGGGCCGTCCGGCTTCGATTGCGACGGCGCGAGGCGGAGATATTCTGAAACCGCCTCCGCCACGACGGGCAACACCGGCACCAGCCGCGTCTTGCCGCCCTTGCCGGTGACGCGCAGCGTGGCCGTGGCATCGAGCGGCGCCTCGGCGCGGCGAATGCCGAGCGCTTCGGAAATGCGCAGGCCCGAGCCGTAGCAGAGCGCCAGCACGGCGGCGTTGCGCGCCGCCACCCAGGGCTCCTCGTCGAGCTGCTCGTCCGCCTCGACGACCCGGAGCGCCACGGGCGCGGCGATCGGACGGGGCAGGGTTTTGGGCTGGCGCGGCGCGCGCATGGCGCGGAAGGCGGCGCCATTGGCGAGGCCCTCGCGCTCCAGAAAGCCGATGAACGACCGGATGCCGGCCAGCCCGCGCGCCAGCGTCCGCGCACCGGCGCCGGCCGAGCGCCGCGTTGCCATGAAGCCGCGCAGATCCGCCGTGCGCAGGGCGGCGATGTCGGCGACCGTTGGCGGATTGCCGATATGGCCGGTCAGGAAGGACAGGAACTGCTCGAGATCGCGCGAATAGGCTTCCAGCGTCTTCGGCGACAGCCGCTTCTCGCCGCGCAGATGTTCGCCCCACGCCTCGATCTGGTCGAGCGTGTCGCGGGCGGCGATGACGAGCGGCGGTGCGGACATGGATGGATCAAACCGCCGCCATGGTTAGAGAACCCTTAAAGGCATCGCCGGGCGGGGATAGTCTCGCCATCCATCCCCGCTCTCCCGCGCCATGCGATGATCCGCCTGTTCCCGCCCCTGAAGAGGGCGAACCGGTCGTTCCGAGGCGCGGGCGGGAATGCGAAGGCCGAGGCGACAGGTGTAACGAACCATGTCGTCGCGGCGTCGTGGACGCAGGCGCTGGGCCTCGCAAACGCCGGGGTCCGAGGCGGGCCGGGAGCGATCCCGGCGCGTTGGCGGGTGGAAAAGAGAAGCGTAAGCACCCGGAGCCACTGCGACCGTGATGGAGACCTTCGCCGCGCGGGGCCTCGGATCGTCCTGGCGGGCGGTGCGAGCACCGAACTTGTATCCCTTTCGCCGGCAGCCGCTCGCCGTCGGCGGACCGATGCGCCTCGCGCGCCTCTTCACCTCCGCCGGCCATCGCCCGCGGAGCCGAAGGCGTTTGCAGGCGCTACAGCGGCAGCGGGTCGGCGAAATGCAGCACGTCCGGGAACGGCTCGTAGAAATCGTGCAGCAATTCCTTCCAGCGCTGGTAGCGGTCGGAGCGGCGGAAGCCGGGATCGTGATCGATCAGGTTCTCCCAGCGCACCAGCAGCAGATAGGTGCCGGGGTTCTCGACCGACGGCCGCACCTCCAGGCCAAGAAATCCGGGGCTGGCGGCGATCAGCGGCGCGGCTTCGGCCATCGCCGTCTCGAAGGCCGCAAATCGGCCGGGCTTCACCTTGAGAAGGGCATGTTCGAGGATCATGGGGACATCCGCTTGAGTGATGGGCTCGATATGGGTCAAGAACACGCCTGACGCTTCGTCGTTCCGGGGATTCGCATTGGAACTGGGCCGTACCGTGTCCGTGCTGCTGCCGCTGGCGGTGGATGGACCCTATACCTACAAGGTTCCCGCCGGCCTGGATCTGGCGCCGGGCGATGTCGTGCGCGTGCCGCTTGGCCCCCGCGAGATGATCGGTGCCGTCTGGGACGATCCGGTCGATCCCTCCGTCGGCCACAACCGGCTGCGCGCCGTTCTGCATCGCTATGATTCGCCACCGCTTGACCCGACGCTCCGCCGTTTCGTCGACTGGGTGGCATCCTACACGCTGACGCAGCGCGGCATGGTGCTCCGCATGGTGCTGCGGGCGCCGGATGCGCTGGAGCCGCCGCGCGCCGTGCCGGCGCTGAAACTCTCCGGCAAGGCGCCCGACCGCATGACGGCGGCGCGCCAGCGCGTGCTCGACGCGCTCGCCGGCGGCGAGCCGATGCCGAAAAGCGCCGTCGCCGGCTTCGCCGCGGTCTCGTCCAGCGTCGTGAACGGGCTGGTCGAGCAGGGCGTGCTGGAAGCGATCCAGTTGCCGCCCCCGGCCCTGACCCTGCCGCCCGAGCCGGATCACGCGCGTCCGACCTTCGATCCCGGCCAGGCCGACGCAGCCGAACTCCTGCGCGAGGCCGTGGCGGCCAACGCCTACTCGGTGTCGCTGATCGACGGCGTTACCGGCTCGGGCAAGACGGAGGTCTATTTCGAGGCCGTGTCCGAGACGCTGCGGGCCGGCAAGCAGGCGCTGGTTCTGCTGCCGGAAATCGCGCTCACCGGCGATTTCCTCGATCGCTTCGCTCGCCGCTTCGGCCACCGCCCGGCCGAATGGCATTCGGAGATGCAGCCGAGGCTGCGCGAGCGCGTCTGGCGCGGCGTCGCCACCGGCGAGGTGCAGGCCGTCGTCGGCGCCCGCTCGGCGCTGTTCCTCCCGTTTCAGAACCTCGGGCTCGTCGTCGTCGACGAGGAGCACGACACCGCCTACAAGCAGGAGGAGGGCGTCATCTACAACGCCCGCGACATGGCGGTGGTGCGCGGACATCTCGGCGGCTTCCCCGTCGTGCTCGCCTCGGCGACGCCGTCGATCGAGAGCCGGGTCAACGCCGACCAGGGCCGCTATCGGCGCATCGTGCTGTCGGCGCGTTATGCGGCCGCCAAGCTGCCGGAGATCACGCCGGTCGACCTCCGCATCGATCCGCCGGAGCGCGGCGAGTTCCTGGCGCCGTCGCTGATCAAGGCGATCGGCGAGACCATCGGCAACAAGGGCCAGGCGCTGCTCTTCCTGAACCGGCGCGGCTATGCCCCGCTGACGCTCTGCCGAAGCTGCGGCCATCGCTTCCAGTGCCCCAATTGCTCGACCTGGCTGGTCGATCACCGCTTTCGCGGCCAGCTCGTCTGCCATCATTGCGGCCATAGCGAGCGCCGCCCCGACCAGTGCCCGGTCTGCGACGCGGAGGATAGCCTGGTCGCCTGCGGCCCCGGCGTCGAGCGTGTGGCGGAGGAGGTGCAGAAGTACTTCCCGGAGGCGCGTCGCGTGATCCTGTCGAGCGATCTGCTCGGCGGCGTCAAGCGGATGCGCGACGAGCTCGACACCATCCGGAACGGCGGCGCCGACATCATCATCGGCACGCAGCTGGTCGCCAAGGGCCATAACTTCCCGCTTCTGGCGCTGGTCGGCGTCGTCGACGCCGATCTCGGCCTCGCCCATGGCGACCCGCGCGCCGCCGAGCGCACCTTCCAGCTCTTGGCGCAGGTGACGGGCCGCGCCGGACGCGCCGGCGGCGACAGCCGGGCGCTGCTGCAGACCTATGCGCCGGAGCATCCGGTGATCGCAGCGATCGCCTCGGGCGACCGCGAGGCGTTCTATGCCCGCGAGATCGAGGCGCGCCGCGTCGCCGTGCTGCCGCCCTTCGGCCGGCTCGCCGGCATCATCGTCTCGGCCGCCGACCGGGCGACGTCCTACGGCTATGCGATGGCGCTGCGGCGCGCCGCGCCGGAGAGTGGTCCGGTCATGGTGCTCGGCCCCTCCGAGGCGCCGCTCGCCGTGCTGCGCGGCCGCCACCGCTTCCGGTTGCTGGTCCAGGCGCCGCGCGCGGTCGACTTGCAGGGCTTCCTGCGCGACTGGCTCGCCGGGGCGCCGCCGGCGCGCGGCAGTCTCCGTGTGCAGGTCGATATCGATCCGCAAAGCTTCCTCTGAGCGTCCACAGGCTCATCGGCCGGGTTTTCTCGACGATAGAAGCGCCTGCCTGTGTTGCGAGTCGCTGGATGCTGTGCTAACGAACGCGCGGCTTCGGGGAATGCCGTTTTCAACGGCGTCAAACCGTTGAGAAAATCTTCAATACGTTCAAGGCGTTGCGTGCAGCTCCCGGATTAACCCGGAAGTGGGGGCGCGTCACAGAGCGAGGATCAGGTGGCAGAAGACAAAACTCTCGTATCAGGGGTCGCCGAGCGGTATGCGACGGCACTGTTTGATCTGGCCCTCGAGAGCGGCGCGCTCGACGCCGTCGATGCCGATCTGTCTCGTTTTTCGGCCCTTCTGAGCGAGAGCGACGATCTCGTTCGCCTCGTCCAGAGCCCGGTTTTCGCAGCCGACGATCAGCTCCGCGCTGTCACGGCCGTTCTGGCCAAGGCCGGGATCGGCGGTCTCGTCGCCAATTTCGTCAAGGTTGCTGCCAGCAACCGTCGTCTGTTCGCCGTGCCGGGCATGATCGTTGGCTTCCGCCAGCTGCTTGCCAAGCATCGCGGCGAAGTCACCGCCGAGGTGACGAGCGCCGAGGCGCTCACCGATTCCCAGACCGCGGCGCTCAAGGAAGCGCTCAAGGCCCAGATCGGCAAGGACGTCACGCTTACTTCGCATGTCGATCCGGCGTTGATCGGCGGACTGATCGTCAAGGTCGGTAGCCGCATGATCGATACGTCGGTTCGTTCCAAACTCAATTCACTCAAGATCGCCATGAAAGAGGTCGGCTGATGGACATCCGCGCCGCTGAAATCTCCGCAATCCTCAAGGAGCAGATCAAGAATTTCGGCTCCGAGGCTCAGGTTTCCGAAGTCGGACAGGTTCTGTCGGTCGGTGACGGTATCGCCCGCGTCTACGGTCTGGACAACGTCCAGGCCGGCGAGATGGTCGAGTTCCCCGGTGGAACCCGTGGCATGGCCCTGAACCTCGAAACCGACAATGTCGGCGTCGTGATCTTCGGCTCCGACCGTGACATCGCCGAAGGCGACACGGTCAAGCGCACCAACTCCATCGTGGACGTGCCGGTCGGCAAGGGTCTGCTCGGCCGCGTCGTCGACGCGCTCGGCAATCCGATCGACGGCAAGGGCCCGATCGAGTTCACCGAGCGTCGCCGCGTCGACGTCAAGGCTCCGGGCATCATCCCGCGCAAGTCGGTGCATGAGCCGATGCAGACCGGCCTCAAGGCCATCGACGCGATGATCCCGGTCGGCCGTGGCCAGCGCGAGCTGATCATCGGCGATCGCCAGACCGGCAAGACCGCGATCGCGCTCGACACGATCCTGAACCAGAAGTCGATCAACGAAGGCGGCGACGAGTCCAAGAAGCTCTATTGCGTCTACGTCGCGATCGGCCAGAAGCGTTCGACCGTCGCGCAGTTCGTGAAGGTGCTCGAAGAGCGCGGCGCGCTCGAATATTCGATCGTCGTCGCCGCGACCGCTTCCGACCCGGCCCCGATGCAGTACCTGGCTCCGTTCGCCGGCTGCGCCATGGGCGAGTTCTTCCGCGACAACGGCATGCACGCGCTGATCGTTTATGACGATCTGTCGAAGCAGGCCGTCGCCTACCGCCAGATGTCGCTGCTGCTCCGCCGTCCGCCGGGCCGCGAAGCCTACCCGGGCGACGTCTTCTACCTGCATTCCCGCCTGCTCGAGCGCGCTGCCAAGCTCAATGACGACAATGGCAATGGCTCGCTGACGGCTCTGCCGGTCATCGAGACCCAGGCCAACGACGTGTCGGCCTACATCCCGACCAACGTGATCTCGATCACCGACGGCCAGATCTTCCTCGAGACGGACCTGTTCTACCAGGGCATCCGTCCGGCCGTGAACGTCGGTCTCTCGGTGTCGCGCGTCGGCTCGGCCGCCCAGATCAAGGCGATGAAGCAGGTTGCCGGCCCGATCAAGGGCGAGCTGTCGCAGTACCGCGAAATGGCGGCCTTCGCCCAGTTCGGCTCCGACCTCGACGCCACGACGCAGAAGCTGCTCAACCGTGGCTCGCGCCTGACCGAGCTGCTGAAGCAGCCCCAGTTCTCGCCCCTGAAGGTCGAAGAGCAGGTCGCGGTGATCTTCGCCGGCGTGAACGGCTATCTCGACGCCATCCCGGTCAACCAGGTCGGCGCTTTCGAAGCCGGCCTGCTGGCCGCGCTGCGGACCGAGCACAAGGAACTCCTCGCCAGCATCCGCGACAAGCGCGAGCTGAACGACGAGTCCCGCGCCAAGCTCAAGTCCGCCCTGGACAGCTTCGCCAAGACGTTCGCCTGAATCCAGGTCTGAACCGGGTGGCCACGCGCCACCCGGGTTTCATTCCGACCGACAGGGAAGCTCATGCCGAGCCTTAAGGACCTAAAAAATCGCATCGCCTCGGTGAAGGCGACCCAGAAGATCACCAAGGCGATGCAGATGGTCGCCGCGGCGAAGCTGCGTCGTGCCCAGGCTGCTGCGGAAGCTGCGCGCCCCTATGCGGAGCGCATGAACGCCGTTCTGGCCAATGTCGCCGCCGGCGTCAGCACCGACGACGGCCCGAAGCTGCTTGCCGGCACCGGATCGGACCAGACGCATCTTCTCGTCGTCTGCACCGCCGAGCGCGGCCTCTGCGGCGCCTTCAACTCGTCGATCTCGCGCCTCGCCCGCGACCACGCGCTGCGCCTGCAGCGCGAGGGCAAGACCGTCAAGATCCTCTGCGTCGGCAAGAAGGGCTATGATGTTCTTCGTCGCCAGTTCCAGACGGAGATCATCGAGCTGATCGAGCTCCGGACGGTGAAGCAGATCGGCTTCGAAAACGCCGACCAGATCGGCCGCAAGCTGCTGCAGCTCTACGGCGACGGCCAGTTCGACGTCGCGACGCTGTTCTACGCCAAGTTCCGTTCGGTGATCTCGCAGATCCCGACGGCGCAGCAGGTGATTCCGGCTCAGGTTCCCGCAGTGGAAGCCGGCGCCGCATCGCCGAACTACGAATATGAGCCGGCCGAGGCCGCGATCCTTGAGGATCTGCTGCCGCGTAATGTTTCGGTGCAGATTCTGGGTGCTCTCCTCGAGAACGTGGCCTCCGAAATGGGCGCCAAGATGTCGGCGATGGACAGCGCGACGCGCAATGCAGGCGAGATGATCAAGAAGTACACGCTCCGGTACAACCGGACGCGCCAGGCGATGATCACCAAGGAACTGATCGAGATCATTTCGGGCGCCGAGGCGCTCTGACCGGATTTTTGGAAGGTTTAACACCATGGCGAACACCAATCAGCAGGCCGGCTCCGGCCGCGTCACCCAGGTCATCGGCGCCGTCGTCGACGTGCAGTTCGAAGGCCATCTGCCCGCGATCCTGAACGCTCTCGAGACCGACAATAACGGCAACCGCCTCGTCCTCGAGGTCGCGCAGCATCTGGGCGAGAACACCGTCCGTTGCATCGCCATGGACGTCTCGGAAGGCCTCGTCCGCGGCCAGAAGGTCCAGGATCTCGGCGGTCCGATCCAGGTTCCGGTCGGCGCCGGCACCCTCGGCCGCATCATGAACGTCATCGGCGAGCCGATCGACGAGGCCGGCCCGGTCGAGGCCGAAGGCCTGCGTCCGATCCATGCGCCCGCTCCGTCCTATTCCGAGCAGTCGACCTCGGCCGACATCCTCGTCACCGGCATCAAGGTCGTCGACCTGCTCGCTCCCTACGCCAAGGGCGGCAAGATCGGCCTGTTCGGCGGCGCCGGCGTGGGCAAGACGGTTCTGATCCAGGAACTGATCAACAACGTCGCGAAGGTGCACGGCGGTTACTCCGTGTTCGCCGGCGTCGGCGAGCGTACCCGCGAGGGTAACGACCTCTACCACGAGTTCATCGACGCCAAGGTGAACGCCGATCCGCACAATCCCGATCCGTCGGTGAAGTCGAAGTGCGCCCTCGTGTTCGGCCAGATGAACGAGCCGCCGGGCGCCCGCGCCCGCGTCGCGCTGACCGGCCTGACCGTCGCCGAGCACTTCCGCGACCAGGGCCAGGACGTGCTGTTCTTCGTCGACAACATCTTCCGCTTCACCCAGGCGGGTTCGGAAGTGTCGGCACTGCTCGGCCGTATTCCTTCGGCGGTGGGCTACCAGCCGACGCTGGCCACCGACATGGGCCAGCTGCAGGAGCGCATCACCACCACGCACAAGGGCTCGATCACGTCCGTGCAGGCCATCTACGTGCCGGCCGACGATCTGACCGACCCGGCGCCGGCCACCTCCTTCGCCCACCTGGACGCCACGACGGTTCTGTCGCGCGCGATCTCGGAAAAGGGCATCTACCCGGCCGTGGATCCGCTCGACTCGACCTCGCGCATGCTGACCCCCGCCGTCGTCGGCGAGGAGCACTACGCGGTCGCCCGCCAGGTGCAGCAGATCCTGCAGCGCTACAAGTCGCTCCAGGACATCATCGCGATCCTGGGCATGGACGAGCTCTCGGAAGAGGACAAGCTCACCGTCGCCCGCGCCCGCAAGATCGAGCGCTTCCTGTCGCAGCCCTTCGACGTGGCCGAGGCCTTCACCGGTTCGCCGGGCGTCCAGGTCAAGATCGAAGACACCATCAAGGGCTTCAAGGGCCTCTGCAACGGTGACTACGATCACCTGCCGGAAGCCGCGTTCTACATGGTCGGCACCATTGACGAAGCGATCGCCAAGGCCAAGAAGCTCGCGGCCGCAGCCTGATCGACTGACGAGAGAAAGAGCCCATCATGGCAGAACCGTTCCCGTTCGAACTCGTCTCGCCCGAGCGGCTCCTCCTGTCGGAGTCGGTCGTGTCGGTCGTGGTGCCGGGCACTGAGGGCGAGTTCACGGTCCTCAAGGACCATGCTCCCTTCATGGCGACCATCAAGCCCGGTTGCGTTGTCGTGACGCTGGTCGGTGGCGGTGTGCAGAAGTTCTTCGTTCGCGGCGGCTTCGCCGACGTGAACGGAGCCGGCCTGACCATCCTCGCCGAGCAGGCGATCCCGGTCGAAAGCCTCAGCGCCGAGGAGATCGCGACCGAGATCCGCAACGCCGAGGAAGACGTTGCCGACGCGCGCGACGATGCTGCCCGCACGGTCGCGCAGACCAAGCTGACGCAGCTCCAGGACGTGCGCGCCGCGCTCGGCCACTGAGTTTTCGCGCGGCTCCGGCCGCGCGTCACCAAACAAAAAACCCGCCATCGGCATCGCCGCTGGCGGGTTTTTTTTGTCTTTGGCGGGCGGATGGCGGTCCGTCGCCGCGTCCTAAAGGTCTGGCCCGTGCAGAACCCCGAAGGTCGCCATGCGGTCCAAGACCTAAAGGCAGGGCACCGTCGCCCCGGCGGAGGCCGGGGCCCATGAACACCGGCCCGGAAAGCTTGGCTCAGCCTATCGGCCACAGGCCTGTGTGTCTGGATCCCGGCCTACGCCGGGATGACGGCGGAGGGTGGCGAGATCCGATGAGCGCGATGACGGCGGTGTTGTGCAAAGGTCTCCCTCAGGAAGAGGTGGAGGGCAAAGAGGGCTGAGTGCGAAAACAGGACTCGCTGTTGAACTCCGGGCCGAACGCTAGGGCGCGGCGAGGTGGCGAAAGGCGTCGACGACCTGCTCGTAGACCTGGCGCTTGAACGGCACGATCAGCGACGGCAGCGCCTCGAGACGCTCCCAGCGCCAGGAGATGAACTCCGCCTCGAACTGGCCGCCGCCGGGCTGAAGCACGTCGATCTCGCTCTCGTCGCCGTCGAAGCGGAAGGCGAACCACTTCTGCCGCTGGCCGCGATACTTGCCCTTGAGCGCGATGCCGACCAGCTCCGCCGGCAGGTCGTAGTCGAACCAGCCCTCGGCCTCTTCCAGCAGGGACGCCGAGCGGATGTTGGTCTCCTCGTAGAGCTCGCGGAGCGCCGCGGGGAGCGGCTCCTCGCCCTTGTCGATGCCGCCCTGCGGCAATTGCCAGACCGGGTCGCCCGGCGTCAGCTCGGCATTGGGCGAGCGCTCGCCGACGAAGACCAGGCCGTCGCGGTTGAAGACGACGGTGCCGACGCAGGGCCGGTAGGGGAGGAGCTTGGGGTCGATGTTCTTCTTGGATGCCATTTGCGGAGCCATCGTATCGGTTGGCAGTGGGGAGGCCGGAGCGACGCCATGGCGGCGTCGACGCGGTTCGCCGGCAGGATAGCACGGCCGGAGCGACGGTCGCGTGGCGGCGTCGCCCCTGTCCCGGCGGATTGAAACGAAGCCTCCCGGCAGAAGTCGCCGGCGGCGGAAGGGGCAGGGGGGACCGCCAACGTCCGAGCCTCCGGCCTTCCCGCGGGCAGGGGGATCTGGACGCTCAAAGAAAAACGGCGCCCCGAGGGGCGCCGTTCTGGATCTTAGTTCGGGACCGCCGCCGAAGGATTGGGCGGGAAGGCGCTGTTGGCCTGGCGGCCGTCCAAGAGGCCGATCGCCTCCTGCAGCTGCTTGTCGTCCTTCGCCTCCGGCGGGACGTAGGCCTGCGAGCCGGTGCCCTCGTCGCCGCCACCCTCGTTGGTGAGGTGGCCCTTGAGCGAGGCCTCGCCCTTGGTGTCGGTGACCTTGTCCTTCAGCTCCGGCGGCAGCTCCTGCACGACCTGGATGTCGGGATCGATGCCCTTGGCCTGGATCGAGCGGCCCGACGGCGTGTAGTAGCGGGCCGTCGTCAGGCGGATGGCACCGTTCGAGCCGAGCGGGATGATCGTCTGCACCGAGCCCTTGCCGAAGGAACGCGTGCCGAGGATGGTCGCGCGCTTGTGATCCTGCAGCGCGCCGGCGACGATCTCGGAGGCGGAAGCCGAGCCGCCATTGATCAGCACGATGATCGGCTTGCCGTCGGTCAGATCGCCCGGGCGGGCGTCGTAGCGCATGTTCTGGTCGGCATGCCGGCCGCGCGTCGAGACGACCTCGCCCTTGTCGAGGAAGGCGTCGCCGACGAGCTCGGCCTGGTCGAGCAGGCCGCCCGGATTGTTGCGCAGGTCGAGGATGTAGCCCTTGACCTTGTCCTTGCCGATGTCCTTCTGCAGCTTCTCGATCGCCGACTTCAGACCGTCATAGGTCTGCTCGTTGAAGCTCGAGATGCGCAGGTAGCCGACATCGCCCTCGGTGCGCGAACGGACCGACTGGACGCGGATGACGTCGCGGACGATCTTCACGTCGAAGGGCTTCTCGGTGCCCTTGCGCTGGATCGTGACCGTGATCGGCGTGTTGACCGCGCCGCGCATCTTGTCGACGGCCTGGTTCAGATTCATGTTCTGGATGGCCTCGCCGTCCAGCGCGACGATCAGGTCGCCCGCCAGGATGCCGGCCTTGGCCGCCGGGGTGTCGTCGATCGGCGACACGACCTTGACGACGCCGTCCTCCATGGTCACTTCGATGCCGAGCCCGCCGAATTCGCCGCGGGTCTGGACCTGCATGTCCTTGAAGTCTTTGGGGTTCATGTAGCTCGAATGCGGGTCGAGCGACGTCAGCATGCCATTCACCGCGGCCTCGATGAGGGCGGTGTCATCCGGCTTCTCGACATAGTCGGAGCGGATCCGTTCGAACACGTCGCCGAACAGATTGAGCTGCCGATAGGTATCCGAGACCGCGGCATGCGCGACGCCCGGAATGAGGCTCGGTACCTGGGTAAACGTCACGGCTGCCGTTGCGCCGATGATGGTGCCGGCCAGGAGCAGCGAAGCGTTGCGTATCATCCGCCAACCTTTTCGTCGTTGGATCGGGCCCACCATGGGGCCGGGTCGATCGAGTTACCGTCTTTTCTAAATTCGACATAGAGCACGGGTTGCGTCGCGCCAACGCTGACGGTGCTGCTGCTTGCCAGAAGCCGCGATCCCATCTGCGCCACAGGTTCCCCTGCGAGAACGAATTGGCCCAGCTCGACGTCGATCCGTTCCATTCCTGCCAGCAGGATATGATACCCGCCGCCGGCATTGATGATCAAGAGTTGTCCGTAGGATCTGAACGGTCCGGCATAGACCACCCAGCCATCGGACGGAGACGAGACGCGCGCCGAGGCGCGGGTCGCGATCGACAGGCCCTGCGTCGTGCCGCCGAGACCGTCGGGATCGCCGAATGCCTTCAGCTGGGTCCCGTTGGCCGGGCGCGGCAGCAGGCCCTTGGTATCGGCGAAGGCGACGGCGGGCGCGATGCGATCGGCCTCGCCGAGGCTCTGCGGCTGCTTGGTGGCGCGGCCGTCGGCGATCGCCGCCTGATTGGCCGCCTCGGCCTTGCGGGCCGCCTCGGCGGCATCAGCGGAGGCCTTCAATTGACCTTCGAGATCGGCGATCAGGCCCTGCAGGCTGGTGGCCTTCTGGGCGAGCTCCTGCGATTTCGCCTGCTCCTCGGCCAGCTGCTGCTCGGAGCGGGCGCGCGCCTTGCGCTTGTCGTCGACGAGAAATTCGATGCGGGTGCGCTCTTCGGCGAGCGCGCTGGCATCGGCGCGCATGCGGTCGCGCTCGCGCGCCTGCTCGGCCTTCAGCGATACCAGATGCTGCAGGTCGGCCGCCAGCGCCTCCGCTTCCTCGCGCAGCTCCGGCACGACGGAACCGAGCAGCATGGCGCTGCGCACCGAGGCGAGGGCGTCTTCCGGGCGGACGACGATCGCCGGCGGCGGCTTGCGGCCCATCCGCTGCAGGGCGGCCAGCACATTGGCCAGCACGCCGCGGCGCGCGATCAGCGAGGCATGCACGCCCTTCTCCTCGTCGAGGAGGCCGCCCATGCGCTGCTCGGCCTGGTCGATCTGGCGCTCCAGCCCGCGCGCGCGTTCGCCCGTCTCGATCAGCGACTTGTTGAGCGAGGTGCGATCCTTGTCGAGCTGGTCGAGCTCCGTGCGGAGCGCCGTCTGGCGTTCGGCCGTCACCGCGATGTCGCGGGTGATGGCGTCGAGCTCGGCCCGGCGCGCGGCGCGCTGCTGCTCGGTCTCGCTCATGCCGGAAGCGGGGGTCTGGTCTTCAGCGCCCTGGTCCTGGGCGTTCTGGTTGTCGGCGTCGCTGTTTTCGGCGCTCGCGGCCTGCGCTCCGGGCTTCGGCGCGTTCTGCGCCGCGGCCGGCAGCGCCGAGGCGGCGAGGGCGGCTACGATGGCAACCCGTCCGATCGCGGGAAGTAGCTGTCGAGGCAACGAAGAGACCGAATTTCGAAGCAAGAGCAGGCGCTCGACGGCTATGGCTGAAGGTTCAGCAGAGAGCTATGGCTGTGAAATCCTAACGGACCGTCAACCGGGATTGACGTACCGTAGTGCTGGATTGCGGCCGAAGCGCGACCGTTCATTCGCGATGATAGGGGTGGCCGGAGAGAATCGTCATCGCCCGGTAGACCTGCTCCGCCAGCAGCATCCGCACGATCTGGTGCGGCCAGGTCATCGCGCCGAAGGCGAGCTTCAGGTCGGCCCGCTTGCGGATCGCCTCGCCATGGCCGTCCGGGCCGCCGATGGCGAAGACGAGGTCGCGCGCGCCCTGGTCGCGCCAGTCGCCGACGCGCTTGGCGAAGGCGGCGCTGGACGGGGTCTCGCCCCGTTCGTCAAGCGCCACCAGGATGGCGCCCTCCGGCAGGGCGGCGAGCAGGGTGGTCGCCTCCTGCGCCATGCGCTCGTCGGCGCGGGGCGCGCGGCTTTCCACGAATTCGCGGACGGAAAGGGTGAGGCCGAGCCCGCGCCCGGCCTGCGAGGCCCTGTCGACATAGCGATCAACCAGCGCGCGATCGGGGCCGGCCTTGAGCCGACCCACGGCGGCGATCAGGATGCGCATCGTGCGGCCGTCAGGTCCCGGGCAGGTCCCGCGCCTTGGCAGCGGCTGTCGCCGCCTGGGGCTCGTCCGCCGACCACATCTTCTCGAGATTGTAGAAGGAGCGGACTTCGGGCCGGAAGATGTGCACGATCACGTCTCCGGCGTCGAGCAGCACCCAATCGCAATGGGGCACGCCCTCGACGCGCGCGACGCGGCCGCCGGCCAGCGTGAGATCGCGGCTGAGATGCTCGGCGATCGCGCTGACATGGCGCTGCGAACGGCCAGACGCGACTACCATGTAGTCGGCCAGCGCCGATTTGCCCGCGATGTCGATGGAGACGATGTCCTCCGCCTTCGAGTCATCAAGGCTGGAGAGGATCGCTGTGAGAGCGTCGTTCGCCGCAATCTGCCGGCGCACGGCCACTCGGTGAGGCGCGCGTTCGATTGCGCCCTCAGGCTGCATTGCCGTCGTCAGTGGTCAGTCCTTTCGCCATTTGGCGTGCTTGGCCTTCTGTTGGCCGGGAGCGAGACGCTCCGCGCGACGGTATCGTCGCAAAGATTACATAGGCACGTCGCTGTGGCGCTTTCAAGACGCCGGGGCGCCGTTCCGGCGTTTGGCGCGCAGTTCCGTCGAAGAAAGCGCGATGCGCGGCCCGTGCAGGTAGGTCCAGGCCGGTGTCGGGGCCGTGGCAAGCCGCGCCGCGTCGCGTTCGGGCAGCCGGAAGCGCCGGAGCGCGATCGCCGCCGGCGCGGCGGGACCGGTGAAGGTGCTGCCCGGCCGGTCATAGATCGCGATCGGCATCAGCTCGGCGATGCGGCGCCAGTCGCGCCAGCGGTGGAACTGGCGCAGGTTGTCGCCGCCCATCAGCCAGACGAGGTCCACCCCCGGCAGCCGGTCCTTCAGGATGGCGAGCGTATCGGCGGTAAAGCGCGACTTCAGCGTCGCCTCGATGGCGGTGACGTGGATCTTCGGATGCCGCGCCATGGCGCGCGCCGCCGCCACCCGGCGTCCGAGCTGGTCCGGCGCATGGCCCTTCAACGGATTGCCCGGCGTCACCAGCCACCAGACGGCGTCGAGCTTCAGCCGGTTCAGCGCCATCAGGCTCACCAGCAGGTGGCCCTGATGCGGCGGATCGAAGGATCCGCCGAACAGGCCGATGCGCTGGCCGGGCGCCGCATAGGGCAGCTTCAGGGCCGAACGCAGCGCCGGATCGATCTTGCCTCCCGCCGTCTCGCTCCCCCCGTCCGAGCTCACGGCCGCGTCTGCCCCGCGCCGCTGACGCGGTATTTGAACGAGGTCAGCTGCTCCAGGCCGACGGGGCCACGCGCATGCATGCGGCCCGTCGCGATGCCGATCTCGCCGCCGAAGCCGAACTCGCCGCCATCGGCGAACTGGGTCGAGGCATTGTGCACGACGATGGCGGAATCGACCTCGGCCTGGAAGCGCGCGGCGGCGGCCTCGTCCTTGGTGATGATGCCGTCGGTATGATGCGAGCCATAGGTCTCGATATGGTCGATCGCCTCGTCGAGACCGGAGACGACCTTCACGGAGATGATCGCGTCGAGATATTCGGTCGACCAGTCTGCCTCGGTCGCGGGCGTGGCGGCCGGGAAGCGCTCGCAGACCTCGGCATCGCCGCGGATGGCGCAGCCCGCCGCGACGAGCGCGTCGAGGATCGGCACCAGATGGGTGTCGAGGATGGCGCGGTCGATCAGCATCGTCTCGGTGGCGCCGCAGACGCCGGTGCGGCGCATCTTGCCGTTGACCAGCAGCGTCTTCGCCATGGCGAGGTCGGCGCCGGAATGGACATAGAGATGCACGATCGCCTCGAGATGGGCGAAGACGGGCACGCGCGCCTCTTCCTGGACGCGGGCGACCAAACTCTTGCCACCGCGCGGCACGATCACGTCGATGGCGCCGTCGAGGCCGGACAGCATGGCGCCGACGGCGGCGCGATCGCGGGTCGGCACGATCTGGATGGCGTCGGCGGGGAGGCCGGCGGCGACCAGGCCCTCGGCCAGCGCGGCATGGATGGCGGTCGACGAATGGAACGAATCCGAGCCGCCGCGCAGGATCACGACATTGCCGGCCTTGAGGCAGAGCGCGCCGGCGTCGGCCGTCACGTTGGGACGGCTCTCATAGATGACGCCGATGACGCCGAGCGGCGTGCGGACGCGCTCGAGATGCAGGCCGTTCGGCCGGTCCCAGGCGGAGATCACCGTGCCGACGGGGTCGGGCAGGGTGGCGATCTCGTCGATCGCCGCGGCGATGCCCTCGATCCGGGCCGGCGTCAGGGTGAGGCGGTCGAGGAAGGAGGCGAGCGCCCCTTCCGTCTGCATCGCCGCGACGTCCTTGGCATTGGCGGCGAGGATGTCGCCGGCGCGGGCGCGGATGGCGGCGGCCACGGCGGTGAGCGCGGCGTTCTTCTGCGTCGTCGGCGCCAGCGCCAGACGGCGGGCGGCGGCGCGGGCGCGGCGGCCGATATCCAGCATCACGGCTTGGACCGTATCGGTCTCGCTGTCGCGGAGGAGGGATGTGGTCATCTTGCTATCCTATTCGCCGCGGAGCGCCATGTCGTCGCGATGGACCATCGCGGCGCGCCCAGCAAAGCCGAGAATCGTTTCGATTTCCTTGGTATTGCGGCCGGCGATCCGCTCGGCGTCGGCCGCGTCATAGGCGACCAGGCCGCGCGCGATTTCCTCGCCGCTCGGTCCCTGCACGATGATCGCGTCGCCGCGCTGGAACCGGCCCTCGACCCGGCGCACGCCGGCCGGCAGCAGGCTCTTGCCAGAGCGCAGCGCCCGGATCGCGCCGTCGTCGATCACCAGCACGCCGCGCGTCTCCAGATGGCCGGAGATCCACTTCTTCCGCGCGGTGACGGGGTTTACCTCGGGCAGGAACCAGGTCGCCTGCGCGCCGTCGGCGATGCGCTTCAACGGGTTCAGCGGCTTGCCGAGCGCGATCAGCATGGCCGCGCCGGCGACGGTGGCGATCTTCGCCGCCTCGACCTTGGTCTTCATGCCGCCGCGCGAGAATTCCGAGCCGGCGCCGCCGGCCATCGCTTCGATCTCCGCCGTGATGCGCTCGACGACGGGAATGAAGGTGGCGTTGGGATCGGTGTGCGGCGGCGCGGTGTAGAGCCCGTCGATGTCGGAGAGCAGCACAAGCAGGTCCGCGCCCATCATCGAGGCGACGCGGGCGGCGAGGCGATCATTGTCGCCATAGCGGATCTCGCTGGTGGCGACCGTGTCGTTCTCGTTGATCACCGGGATGGCGCCGAGCTTCAGCAGCGTGCCGATGGTCGAGCGGGCGTTCAGATAGCGCCGCCGCTCCTCGGTGTCGCCCAGCGTCAGCAGGATCTGCCCGGCCTTCAGATCATGCCGGCCGAGCATCTCGGAATAGGCCCGCGCCAGCGCGATCTGGCCGACGGCGGCCGCCGCCTGGCTCTCCTCGAGCTTCAGCGCGCCCTTGGGCAGGCCGAGCACGCCGCGGCCGAGCGCGATGGCGCCGGACGAGACCAGCAGCACCTCGCGGCCGCCGGAAGCCAGCGCCGCGACGTCGTCGACGAAGGCCGATAGCCAGTCCTCGCGCAATCTGCCGGTCGTCCGGTCGACCAGCAGCGCCGAACCGACCTTGACGACGATGCGGCGAAAATTCTCCGGCTTGAGCTTAGCCGCGATGTCGGCGGTCTGTTCCGCGATCCTGCTCATGGTGTCTGTGCTCTTCGATCCGATGGGGGCGGTCCCCCGTTGCAAGGCTCAATGCGGTAAGGCGATTGAGCTTCACGGTCGCCAGGGCTCGTCCTTGGCGCTCGGATGCAGGTTCGGGTCTTCCAGCTTGCCCTCGTCGATGATGCGCCCGATCGTCCGGAGCGCGCCTTCCATGCCGACGCGGGTGGCGGCGGAAAGGACGAGCGGCGTCTGCCCGCAGGCCTTGGCGAGCTCGCGCTTCACCCGGTCGAGCTGATCTTCCGGAATGGAGTCCGCCTTGGACAGCGCCACCACTTCGCGCTTCTCGGCCAGCACGTCGCCATAGGCGTCGAGCTCGCCGCGCACGACGCGATAGGCCTCGGCCGGGTCTTCCTGCGTGCCGTCGACCAGATGCAGCAGCACGCGGCAGCGCTCGACATGGCCGAGGAAGCGGACGCCGAGGCCGATGCCCTCATGCGCGCCCTCGATCAGGCCGGGAATGTCGGCGAGCACGAATTCGCGGCCGTCGCTGCGCACGACGCCGAGGTTCGGATGCAGCGTGGTGAAGGGGTAATCGGCGATCTTCGGCTTGGCGGCGGTGACGGCGGCGAGGAAGGTCGACTTGCCGGCGTTCGGCAGGCCGACCAGGCCGGCATCGGCGATCAGCTTCAGCCGCAGCCAGATCCAGCGCTCCAGGCCTTCGAGGCCGGGATTGGCCCGGCGCGGCGCCTGGTTGGTCGAGGTCTTGAAATGCGCGTTGCCGAAGCCGCCATTGCCGCCCTTGGCGAGCAGGAAGCGCTCGCCGATGCGCGTCATGTCGGCGATCAGCGTCTCGCCGTCCTCGTCATAGATCTGCGTGCCGACGGGCAGCTTGAGGGTGACGTCGTCGCCCTTGCCGCCGGCGAGGTTGCGGCCCATGCCGTGCACGCCGACCTTGGCCTTGAAATGCTGCTGGTAGCGATAGTCGATCAGCGTGTTCAGGCCGTCGACGCACTCGGCCCAGACGTCGCCGCCCCGGCCGCCGTCGCCGCCATCCGGCCCGCCGAACTCGATGAACTTTTCCCGACGAAACGAGACGCAGCCTGCGCCGCCGTCGCCGGAGCGGATGTAGACCTTGGCTTCGTCGAGAAATTTCATGTTTTCAACTCGTAGTGACGCGCGCGCGTCAGGGCTGTGTCGATATGCGCAAGATCGCGGCCGAGCGCAAGGTTATGCTGGATCGAACGACCGATGATCTCGAATCCGAGCCGCTTCTGGATGGCGAGCGAGCGCTCGTTGCCCTCGAACACGCCGGACTGGATCTCGATTATGTCGGGATCGTCGAAAGTGTCCTCGACGAGCGCCGCCGCCGCCTCGCTCATGTAGCGATTACCCCAGTGCTCCCGCGCCAGCCAGTAGCCGAGCACGGGCCGCGGGCCGGCGTCGCGCAGCGAGATCAGCCCGATCATGCCGCCGCGATCGATGGCGTAGACCTGTTCGGCTGAGACCGGGCGCTGCGCCCGTTCCCAGGCGAGGAAACGCAGCGCCTCGTCGAGGCTGTAGGGATAGGGCACGCGCGCCAGCCAGCGCGTCACCTCGTAATCGCTGAGGCCGGACACGATGGCGGGGCCGTCGCCGGGCCGGAGCGGGCGCAGCAACACGTTGGCCGTCTGGATCGTCTTCTCAGGCAGCATGGCTCGTATCGTCATCATCGCTCGCCCTCCCCGGATCGGGGTTGCTCGTCCGTCTCGTATCGGGGGCGGCCGTCGCGCCCCAGGATTTCAGGCTCTGCCAGATGCCGCGCTCGAGCACGAAATGCTCGACCGGCACGGCGCCGCGCGCCGCGAGCGACCGCACCATGCCGGTATCGCGGAATTGGAAGCCGCATTTCGCCGCGACCCGTCGCGCCGGGCCGTTGGTGACGCGGACCGAGCACCAGAGTCGCTCGACGGCGCCCGCCTCGAAGGCGTGGTCGACCGCGGCATGGGCGATCTCGGTGCCGAAACCCTGGCCCCAGTGCTCCTCGGCGACGAAGAAGGAAAGGTCGTGGCCGCCGGGCCGGGTGGCGCTCGGCCGGTGGCAGCCGGCGCCGATCACCATGCCCGTCCGCCGCGACACGGCGATATGGGCGACGATGCCGGCCCCGGCGCGCATGAAGGGGTGGGGGCCGGCCACGAGATGGCTCGCGATGCGCGGATTGTCGATCATCGCGGCGAGCATCGCCGCATCGTCCGTCCTGGGGCGTCGGAGCATGAGCCGCGCCGTCAGGACGCTCCGTTCTTCGTCTTCGCTTGCCTCGTCCGCATCATGGTCCCGCATTGGTGCCTCCCATCGGGCCAAAGAAAAAGGGGAGATGGTGCCCCATCTCCCCTTGATCACTTGCGGATCATTTGCCGTTCGGTCGGCCGGGTCTGATGCGACACCGGCGTTCCTTGGAAATGCCGGTTATTCTGCAGCCTCCAGCGCCGCCGGGGCGACGGAGACGTAGGTACGGCCGTTGGCTTTCTTACGGAAGGATACGTGTCCGTCCGTGGTGGCGAAGATCGTGTGATCCTTGCCGAGGCCAACGCCGGTGCCCGGATGCCATTGCGTCCCGCGCTGGCGCAGGATGATGTTGCCGGAAATGACGGCTTCGCCGCCGAACTTCTTGACGCCGAGACGGCGACCCGCGGAATCGCGACCGTTGCGCGAGGAACCGCCTGCCTTTTTGTGTGCCATGATCGAACTCCTGATCCGTTGTTAGGGGCGCGCTAGGAAGCGCGGCTCACCGATCTTCGCCAGACTTCAGCTCAGCCTGGTCGATCTTGGCGCGCGGCGGCTTGCCGGCGAGAAGCTCGGAGGCCTGCTGGACCCACTCTTCGCGAACAACCCGGCCGCGCAGGGCGAGTTCTTCATCATACTTGGCGATGTCGGCATCGGTCCAGGCAGCAATCTGCTCCCAGGAGGTGATGCCGGCGGCGCGCAGCTTCTTCTCGATGGTCGGGCCGATGCCCGAGATCAGCGAGAGGTTGGAGCTGTCGAGCCCGCCTGCGAGCGCTGCCGGCGCGGCGTCGGTCGCGGGTGCTGCGACTTTGGCCTTTGCCTTGGTGGCCTTCTTGCCGGAAGCCTTGGCGCCGTCGGTCAGGATCTCGTGGATCCGGACGAGGGTCAGGCTCTGGCGATGGCCGCGGCTGCGCTTCGAATTCTGGCGGCGACGCTTCTTGAAGACGAGGATCTTGCGCGTGCGGAACTGCTCGATGATCTCGCCCGAGACCGTGGCGCCGGCCACGAGCGGGGCACCGACGGTGACGCCATTGTCGCCGCCGACGAGAAGGATCTCCTCGAAGGTCACCAGGTCGCCGGGGGCGCCGGTCAGAAGCTCGACTTCGATCTGGTCGTTGGCGGCAACCTGGTACTGCTTGCCACCGGTCTTAATGACTGCGAACATTGTTCTTTCCGTTGTTCAGCTCGACCTCGAGGATCGGCTTCTTCAGTCAGGGTTTCATGAAATGGAAATGGCGCAGCCCAAAAGCCGCGCCGCCATTCGGCCCGCATCTATAGGGACAGCCCGCCCTCTGTCAAGCGAAACCGCCCCTTTCGCGCCCCAAATTCCTTGTTGAGAGCAAGCATCGACGCCCCGTTGGCGGCGGGGGCGGCGGGCCCGGTGACGCCCGCCCGGGGCGGAAGGCGCGTTGTGCGTTTGGCGGGGTGCGGGGACCCCGATTTGAACGGAAGCCCCGCAGGTCAGGAGCGCGGCGAACCGCCGGGCTGTCGGGATGCCCTGCCGTCACGCGTCTCGTCCTGGGCCGGTTTCTCCCTGGCCGGAGGCGAGCCCGGCCTAGCGGGATCGAGGCGTCGCTGAGGCTGTTCGCGACGTTCGAGGATCCCTCCTGATCTCTGGCAAAGATGGTTGCCGTGCTGCCGGGCATGGCTGGGTGTCAGGCGGGCGACGGCATTCCGGCCCTCCCGAGGGAATGCGAGGCGCTTGGCTCGGAGCGCCGTGTTGTCGGCAGGCGCCGGCCCCGCGGCCTCTTGGGCCGGGCACCCGTGCGAAAGCCTAGGCGGCATGAGGGGAACACATTCGCGCTCCCGTCGCGCCCCGATCGACAGGCCTGGTGGCCGGATCGCCACGGGAGAGGCGAACTTCATCCACAAGACGTGGGAAAGGATTCGAAGCCCCTTGTCATCTCCGCGCGACCCATGTATCAGGCCAATCGCGCTAGACAGCGCCACCGCGGAGAGGTGGCAGAGTGGTCGATTGCACCGCACTCGAAATGCGGCATACTCGCAAGGGTATCGGGAGTTCGAATCTCCCCCTCTCCGCCATTAGCTTTTTGCTCCCCCAAGAGCCTTTGTCGTCAATGACTTAGTGTCTAACTTGTCTGGGGTGCTCCCCCATACTGCTCCCCCAATTTTGTTCGGCTTGGCTCGCGCAAGAGCTGAGATAAAGTCGCGGGCGGGGGGATTGCCATGGCATTAATCCGTGACGCGCGGACGCTTTCGAACAAGGCGATTTGTTCAATGCGGACCGCCATGAGTGCATTCAACAGCTACGAGGAGGGAGGGCGTGTATGCTCGGTACTGCTCCATCTCCAGCATGCTTGCGAAATGCTGCTCAAGGGGGTTCTGGTTCAGAACCGGGAAAAGGTCTTTGAGCCGAAGAGCGGCAAGAGCATCGGCTTTCTAAGTGCTCTCCATGTGTGTCGGCAGAAGTTTGGGCTCACTGATGCTGAGGCCGGGACCTTCCGCATGATAAACTCACTTAGAGATGTTGAGCAGCATTGGATCGGTTTTATTGAGGAAGATGTCCTCTATCTGAACACGAGGGCGACGATCACAGCATTCGACGCCTACATGCGAAGAGCGCTGGAGATAGACCTTTCCTCCGTTATTCCTTCTAGGGTTCTCCCGGTATCCACGATGCCGCCCGGTAACTTTGACTTCTTGATAGATCGGGAGTTTCAGCTCATCACCCAGTTGCTCCAGCCCGGGAACAGAAAACGTGATGAGGCTCGGGCTCGCATTCGGACTCTCCTAGCTATGGAGGGTTTGGCGGCCGAGGAGATTGAGATCTCGGAAAGGGATATCAATCGTATCGAACGGGCAGTGAGGGCCGGCGTAGAGCTTGGCCAAATATTTCCCCGGCTGAATACGATAGCAAGCACAATTGAGGGCGAGGGGACCGCCATAGTGGTCCGCTTTGCTAAAAAGGAAGGGGCGCCCGTTCAATTCATTGGTGGAGATGATCCACAAAATGCAGCGGCGGTTCGCGAGGTTGACCTTCAGAAGAAGTTCTATCTCTCTGCGACAGGGCTCGCGAAAAAGGTTAAACTCACGGCCCCCCGGTCCCACGCTCTGCGCATGCATCTAGGAATCGATGCTGATCCCGCATGTTGTCGGGTGTTTGAGTTCGGGAAGGCTAAACACCCCCAATTCTCAGACAACGCAGTTGCGAGAATGAAAGAAGCTCTAGATGGCGGTATCGACATGGGCGCTGTCTGGGCGAATCGCGGCCAGGTGGCATTCGCGGGCGAGGCGGCTACGGCCTAAGCC
Source organism: Kaistia sp. 32K (assembly GCF_016629525.1). Taxonomy (GTDB): domain Bacteria; phylum Pseudomonadota; class Alphaproteobacteria; order Rhizobiales; family Kaistiaceae; genus Kaistia. The sequence goes on along the minus strand of NZ_AP024269.1, from coordinate 4,558,889 downwards.
TCCTCCGTCATCCGTTTCGCCAGCCGCGCAAGGGTGCTCCTTGAAGCCCCCGTAGCGGCCACAATGCTATTCCAGCTTTGCCCGCCCTTGAGCATCGACATGATGGCGGCGTTGCGTCCCTCGTCCTCGGGGCGGCCCTTGTAGCGGCCTTGCTCCTTGGCCTTGCTGATGCCCTGCGCCTGACGCCTACGCCGGTCCTCGTAGTCCTTACGGGCGATTGCGGCGAGCATGTCCAGAAGCATCCCGTTGAGCGCGTCCAGCATGCGGGACGTGAAGTCGTCCTCCTTGGCCGTCGCCATGCCGTGGGAGGTCGGGAGGTCCAGGGCGACGATACGCACCCGGCGCTGCCTGATCTCGTCCTTGAGGCGCTCCCAGTCGGCCGTGTTGAGGCGGCTCAAGCGGTCCACCTGCTCGATGAGAAGGATGTCTCCGGGCTGGCAGTCTGAGAGGAGGCGGAATAGCTCGGGGCGGGCCAGGGAAGCTCCGCTCTCATTCTCCAGGTATGTGGCAGCGATCCTCAGTCCCCGCTCCTTGGCGAACGCCTCCAGGTCCGCCTTGGCGCGGCTGGCATCTTGTTCCTTGGTGGAGGCGCGGAGATAGGCGCGGACGAACATGGCGAGACCTCCTCAGTTCGATTTGGATAGTCTCATTATTGTTGGTTCGCTTTGGGTTGTCAAAGGGTATTTATCGAACCGGCTCCACAAAGGTTCGCTAAAGGTATACCCATATGGTGAGCTTAGGGGCCGAGGCGGGCGGGGGGAGAGAGGTAGGCGCGGGGCGAGGATGAGGGAGCTCGATGGGGCCACGGAGGGGCCGGTGGACGCGAGCTTGATGCGACGCCCCCACGGCCGAGGCCCTGTGTCAAGTCGGCGGGGGCCATACGGGGGGAAGCTCGCCCGCTGTCACGTATGTTGGACCGCTCGCGCGGCGGATACTTTTTCGCAGTCCGAGAATGGCTGCTGGCGGGAGAAGGACGTCCATTCTGAGTAGTAAAGGGCAGCAGGTGTGCCATCATGCCTCCCATGACAACGCTTCACTTGATATGTGGCTTGCCGGGCTCAGGCAAAACGACGCTCGCCGTAAGACTTGAGCACGAATTGAGAGCGGTCAGGCTCGCGCCCGATGAGTGGATGATCGCACTTGGGTTGCATGGTTATGACGAAAATGCCCGCGCCTCTGTCGAAGCCCTCCAGTGGGGGCTGGCCCAACAATTGTTGGCCGTCAATGTTGATGTGATACTAGAGTGGGGCTTTTGGTCTGCGAAAGAGCGCCAGCGTCTGCGGGACGGTGCGGCGGCGCTTGGTGCAAAAACCGAGATTCATTTTCTAGACGTTGACCGCCATGAGTTGGTTCGCCGTCTGACTGTCCGAAATGCCCTAGCCCCGACCAGTAGCTTTCAAGTCAACGTGGAAGACGTTGACGGTTGGCTGGCCCAATTCGAGCCGCCTCTTCCCTGTGAGTTGTCAAGCAGGCTCATCCCTGGGCCAAATTGGCGGGGGGGCATGAGGTGACGTGTCATATGTCACGTATGTTGGGCTGCTCGCGCGGCGGATACTTTTCCGCAATCCGGGAACAGCTACGCCGCCAGGGTGAACACCAGGGCGACAAACAGCCCGGCGAATGTGATGCCGATCATCAGGCCGACCCTCATCGTTGAGAGGTGCAGGGCCGACCTGAGGTGATTCTTGGTGACGAGTTCGGGCATTGTGTCCCCCTAGCGGGTAACAGCTAGTGCGTAGACGATGACGACGAAGGCAACCATCATCAGCGCGACCCTGATGGTCAGCTTGTTGGTCTGCAAGTCGATCGATTTATGCAGGTGTGCGAGGGCCGACTTGAGGTCATCCTTGGTGGCGGGCGCAGGCATGGCGTTGCTCCTCGGTGTCGGGCCCTGGAACTTAGGGATGTCGGCAGATGATGACGCTGCCTCGATCTGTGCATGAGTGGACTTCTCGGAACGATTGAAAGTACCGCTCGCGTTGTTGGTCCTCCGTTGGACCGTAGACTAGCTGGGCGAAGCCGTAGAGGGCCAAAAGGAGAACCGCCAAGATGGCGAACTGGGCCGACATGGGGAGTTGGCCTGTTGGCATTTGGCGAGGTTCCTCTTAGGACGCTGCCAGTCGAATGAGGGTACAATTAAGAGCTGAACCGGTCGAACGGGGCAACCCCCATCGTCAGGCCCAGTCGCGGGACTGCGGAGGGAGAGACCCTGCCTAGCGCGTAGGGGCGGCTGAACGACAGACTTGCGGGTTAGTGCCCCGGGTGGCTGGGGTGAGGTGGGGATCGATCCCTCCACCTCTCCAGGCCGTGAGGCGAGGCCTAAGGTCTTCCGGTATGTAGGCAGACACTTTGAGCACTGGATCCAGGTTCTAGCTCTCGCCCCATGTCCTCCCCTTGAGCCCCTCCTCGGGTCTAGAGGGCGAGGGTGGGGGGAGGACACCGCATGTGCTCCCGACCCCTTTTGAGTTAAGGGAGACTTGAAGGGCACTAGTGGCCACTTATCCCGTCAAGCCGCCTCTGGCCGACCTCCGGGTTTCATATCGGCTTTTGCTTCACGGGTGACACCACGCCGAGCAGCCGCGCTGAAGCCGTTCGCATAACTTCGTGGACAATCTCCGAGCCCAACTTCCTCACATTGAGCCCGCCGACTATCAGCGAATATCATCTCCGGGAGTTGGTCCACACAGGGCACCGCATGAATCAGACTCGATGAGACGTAGTGCCGCCGGTCGGTTGCCGACCCTACCGTCGCCGTCCCAAACCTACCATTCGTTGGGTTCTGCTAGCCGAGAGAGTGTGGGCCGGACCGATGCGCCCTATCAGTGTGCCGCGCTCAATCACTACCGACGCGGTCGGCTGATGATGTCCTGAGCGGGGCGTCGTTTACAATCCACGCTTGACGATGGACCCAGAAAGACTCGTCAAATAAGCTATATTTGCGGGGGGAATAGATGCCATCATTGAAGACAAATCTCGTCAAAAGAATTGATCGGCTTCCCAAGCCGACCAACGCAGCTGACGCCATGCAGCCACTCTTCGAAGCGGTCAGTAACTCAATCCATAGCACCCAGGACCGGTTCAAGGACAACGTCGCAAACAAAGGGAAGATCATTGTCACGCTCACCATGGCGAGCAGACAGCCCCCCTCAAAGATCGTAGTCGAAGACAACGGAGTGGGGCTCGACGGCAGGAACTATGACGCGTTTACCACTACCGACACCGACAACAAGATTGCGCGGGGCGGTAAAGGTGTAGGTCGACTACTGTGGCTTGATTGCTTTGAAGCGATCAGCGTGTCCAGCACGTCGGTCGAGACTGGCGAACCAAAGCGCCGGAAGTTTCGGTTTGTACTATCACAAGCCGATCAGATACAGGACTATGAAGAGGGCAAGCCCAAGGGCACTGCCCCCGACACCGGAGTGTTGATCGAATTCGATGGCCTCCGGGACAATGGCTATAAGGCCAAATTCCCGGGGCGTCCGGCATATGTCTTTCAGCATTTTACGTCGCATTTCTTGCCGACCTTCATCGGGTCACGCTCCCCCCGCATCACGGTGCACTGCGGTGACGAAACCCGGCACTATCCGGATGAAATAAGCTCGATCATCCACCGCCGCGAGACCATCGAAAAAATACCTACTGCTGATTACGGGCCGCTGACACTCACGTTGATGGAGTGCGACAAGGTTGCGAGTGCGGATCTGCAAGGGTCGCACTTCGTCCATTTCATAGCGCATGACCGAACGGTTCATTCTCAAAAGATCGACGGCAAACTAGGTCTGAAGTATTTCGGCCCGAATGAGGATCGGGTCTTCCACGCCGTCCTCACCGGCAAGTTTCTCGACGACAACGTCAACCAGGAGCGAACGAAATTCCAGTTCGAGGATGCCGTCCTCGATCGGATCGTGAGCGATGTCTGCACACCGCATATCGAGAAGTTTCTGGCGGAGCCGTTGCTGTCGCTACGTCAAGACCAGCGGACGCGGGTCAAGGCGATTACGGAATCCTACCCATCTGTTGCTTTCGGCGACGTCGACGAACTGCAAGAAAAACTCCCTTCGGGTGAGCTAAACGATGACGCGATTTTTGGGCATCTCTCGCGTGAGCGCTATCGCCGCGATCAGCGACAAGCGGAAAAAATCCGGGCCGTCCTGGAGCGGTTGAAGGAGCCTGCTGTCGACGTCAATTCGTTCGCGAGCGCAATCGAAGCCGCCGGTAAGGCAATTGAGGAAGCCGAGCAGAAAAGCCTCACCGAGTACATCGTCCGCCGAAAGGTCGTGCTCGATTTCATCGAGATCCTTCTGGAAAAGGTCCGCGACGACACGCGTGACAGCAGTTATCAGCGCGAAGACATATTGCACTCGTTCATCTGCCCACTGCGGGTCAACACCCTATCCGATGGCGGCAGGAAAGTCGTGCCGGCGGCGTCGCACGATCTCTGGATTATCGATGAGCGGCTGACATTTGCGCAGTATTTCAGCTCGGATGAGGAATTCCAAAATCTCTCTGATGCGGTCACCAGCGACGAGCGACCAGATGTCTTGATTTTCGATCACGTCCACGGGCTACGTCAAACTGACGATCCCTCGCGCGTGCTGCTCGTTGAGTTCAAGCGGCCGGGTCGAACCAGCTATGCGGCGGACGAGAACCCTCAACACCAGGTCGAGCGTTATGTGCGCCGGCTGCTCGAAGGAGGGAAGCTTGACGTCAAGGGGCGCCCCATAAAGCTGAAGGAGGACACGGTCTTCTACTGCTTTATAGTCGCTGACATCGTCGGCAAGATGGACGACTGGACCTATTCATGGGATCGCACGGCCGATGGCCGCGGGCGCTTCTATCAACCGCGTTCAGGCTTCAAAGGGTCGATCGAGCTTATCGCATGGGACACTCTTCTCAGCGATGCCCGCGAGCGAAATCAGGCCTTCTTCGATCGCGCAGGAATCTCAGGCAAAAGCTTCTTCGTCGAGGCTCAGGAAGCGTCACATCAGCGCCTTCGGGCTGCGGACGAACTGACCGCCGACACCACGTCACCTGCCGACGCCCTATGACCTCATTCGGCTAGGAGAAAACGCATGCCGAAGTTCGATGCAGATGAGTTCAGGGGGCTGATTGCCGAAGGCGGGATTGTCGGCTTCACGCTCGATACGAACATCATTGATGGGCTCAACAACAACGGAAATCTCGACAACCGCATCCTATTAAGCCTCGAAACCCTCAAGGCCAAGCAAGTCGCAACCATCCTATCCGATGTCGTGGCGAAGGAGGTGGGAAGCCATATGGCGCAGCGCCACGCCACCGCCCACGGCGAGCTCGCCTCCACTGTGAAGGCGTATGGCAAAATCTGGAAAGAACACGCAGGCCTAGTTGAAGAGCTTGCAGCCAAGATGGCGCCAGCGGACTCGATCGGCGCTCACGCTGATGCCCTCCTACAGGCCTTCTGCGAGAAGATCGGCGTTGAAATCATTTCTTCGAACGGGGCGATAGGCGTGGCCGAGTTAATGGAACGGTATTTTGAGAATCAACCACCCTTCGCCGGCGCTGACAAGAAGCACGAGTTTCCCGATGCTGTAGCGCTCGCGGCCCTAGACAAGTGGTCTCAGGAGCACGGACCGGTTCTAGCGGTGAGCAAGGACAAGGGATGGGCAGAATACTGCGACGGGAGCGAGTATCTGTACTGCGCGAGCGATTTGGGAAAAGCGCTTTCGCTGTTTCATGAGGACGAAGCAATTGTCGCAAACTTTCTTAGCTCCTTGGCGAGCGAGCCAAATGGTCATGGCGCGGCAGTGATACTGGATGCAATACAGCGCGACCTCGATGAGCTTGATTTTCAGGTCGAGGCATCATCATTCATGGAGTGGGACGCCGAAGTCGAGGAAGCAAACGTTGAGTCGATTGAGTATACAGGCGGTAACGAGCAGCGGATTGTGGCCTCCGATGGGCAGAGCGTGACGTTCCTCGTTACAGTCAATGCTACGCTCAGGTTCCAAGCTGGCTTCAACTTTTCCATTCATGACAGCATCGACGACGACTACGTCTCTCTCGGTGGCACCGCAGAAGGCATCACGATCGATCACCGCTATCAGGTGGCGGTGACGATCACTGGGAAGGGAAGTGAAGAAACCGAGGTCGATGATGCTGTCGTAAATTCAGCGACAAAGTTGCGCACGGTCGACTTCGGCCATGTAGAGCCGTTCTCGGAGCCGGAGCCCGACTGAAACGCCCGAAAGCCAAAGATTACTTTACGGGAGAAGTTACCAACCTCTCCGACCCGGCTCCAGGCCCCTTCCAGGGTAGCTTCCTGTTTCGTATTGCTCGCACCATCGCCCCTTGGCCCACAAGTTCCCTTGAAGCCCTCCTTCAGGCCTCTCCTCAGGTCGACTTTGGGCGCCTTGCCCCTGGCGGGGGGGGGGAGACCCTCAGATAGGCCGGAGGGAGAGGCATGGTGGACGACGAGGGTGGCGAGAAGCCGGCCAGATGTTGACCGGATGGGGGAGACTTGCCGGGGAGTGCATGAGGTGACTGGGTTAGGCGGGGATGATCCCTCCACCCTCTCTGGGCCGTGAGACAGGCTAGAAGGTTGTCCGGGAGGAAGTCAGTCACATTGAGCACTAAAGCTAGGGTCTTGCTCCTCGCCTCATGTCGCTCCGCAGGCCTCTCCTCTCGGTCTAGAGGTCGATGATGAGAGGAGAGACCACCTTCGCTCCTAGAGGGAGAGAGGCCTAGAGGAAGGTATAGCGGCAAGTTAAGCCGCCAAGGCCGCCTGTGGTCTCCGGATCGGCTTTTCCTTTACGGGCAACGCCACGCCTAGCAGCTTTGCGGAGACCGATTGCATGACCTCCATGGCCTTCGCGCGGTCGGACCATTTCACGTTTATCCCGTCGTGCATCGGCAACGCGGGGATGCCTCTGTCCGCCAATTCCAGAAGCACGGCCATAAGCACGCGGCTCTCGGTGTGCATCAGCTCAATGCCGATATCGCGCCCGAACAAATGCGCAATGGCCGGATGTCTGAGCGTCATGGCCTCCACAAGCCGTCTCGCGGTCCAGCCCTCGGGAAGCGCGGCCTTGAGTTTCGGGGCGAGGAGCTGCATGTCGCCCTTTCGGGATAGCAAGGAGATCATCGCCAGCTTGGCCCCGTCCCGATGCTTCTCCAGGCCGGGAATGTCGTAGGGGTCTCCGACCGGGAGGCTTCCGGTGGCCTTGAGATACGTGAGCATTGCGAACATCGAGACGTAATCCAGGTCCGCGATGTCCTCCCCTCCGATGGTGATGAGATGCCGCTTGCGTGTCTTGAGGGTCTGCCAGAAGCCGCCGGCGATGCGGCCGTTGAGATTGAACTCCTGGGGAGCGTGGGGAGACCGGAGCAGGAAGGATCGGCGCAAGGCCAACGGACCTATAGGCTCCCCGGCGTAGGCTATGTCGGCCCCATTGAGGACCTTATTGAGCCGCTCGACCTCGGCGCGGAGCCGTTCCGTCTCCTCCGTGTCATCGTATTGCACAAGCGTCTTGCCGATGGTCTGGTTGTGGTACTGCCGGCGACGCAAAGTCTCTCCGTTCTCGTCCTCCCGCGCTCTCAGCCAAATGGTCTCCCCACCCGCATCCCTGCCGATGTCCGCGAGTCGTACCCCATGTCGGTGCATCCACGCGACGAACGCGGGCGTAGGCTCCACCGTCGTCGTGCGCTGCTTGAACACATACGGGTGACAGACCAGCATTCCTGCGTCCTCAAGAGCCGCTACGGACCCGGCGAGTATGCCTTGAGGGTAGTCCTCGCGGTCGTAGCGTGTGGGTTTCGTCTTGGCCGTAGCGATTGCCAGGAGGCCACCTTCCTCGCGTGATGGGCCCAGGGCTAGGTGCACGAGGTTGGCCGCGATGTTCCCCATGACGAAGCGGCGACGCTGGGCCGCGTCATGGCGGAGAGACCTCGTGCGCTTCGTGGTGTCGGGCATTGTGATGAGCATGAGGTGGTCCACCAGGGCGACAAGCGGGGCTCCCTTTGCGGTGAGCCATGGGTCGAGGAAGATAGATGAGGGGGCGTCCTCATTGTTTACTCGAAGGCCCTTCCTCCCCCTTGATTGTTCACTCAATGCCTCGTCAAATTCCTCCATGTGTTATCCTCCGGCTGTGACTGTGCGGGAGCCACCGCGTAGGGCGGCAATGAAGGCCTGCATGCGTCGGAGTTCGTCCCCGGTGTCGTCCCTCGGCGGCCTTGGTGGTGGACGGACAGGCCTATTGGTGGCCCTTGCCCGCTCCCTGATGCGGTCGATGGTGTCGCCGCCGATCCCTGCCGAGGCCCGCTCCTCGATCATCCTTCCAAGATGGCGCAGGTAGAGCCCCTCGCTTCGGGGATACCGGGAGGGTGCGTCCGGGTAGTGTGTTCCTGCCGCCCCTCGGAGCTTCTTCGCCTGCTTGCCCACCTGAACGGTTTCCCAGTCTGGGGCGCCCCAGGGCCCTATCGCAGCATGGGCCGCCTGGATGGTGAGGACGGTCAAGAATAGCTGCTCGGCGGTTTTCCCTGCCTCATGGAGCCTCGCGAGGGTGTTCCGGGCCTTCGCCACAGGCGACATGCTGCGCTGGTGGTATGCATCGGAGGAGCGCCCCTGGGAGGACATGAGACCCGCCAATGAGCGGAGGGCCATCTGGACGGGGCCATCTTCCCGATGCTCCACGAACCATTCCCGCGCGGCCCTCCGAAAGGGCACTAGTTCCGCCTTGGAGTACGATTTGCGGTGCTCGTGGCCGTGGGTCCGTAGGTGTTCCTTGTGGCGTTTGCAGTAGGTCTCCGACAGTCCCAGTGAGGCGGAGCGTTGTGTCGGCCGCCGACATCCCGGCACCACGCAATGTTCCCGAGGATAGCTCGGAGGGCCATGGGCGCGTCCCTTGATGTCTTTCGCCTGGGTGATGCGTCGATTGCGGGAGGTCATGCGGTGCCGCCCTGCAAGAACGCTATGCCCCTCGGATAGGTGTCGGGCGTCGGGTTGTGTTCGGCCTTATGCTTGAGGGCCGCCGGCCTCGCCACGAGAAGGTCAGTCTCCTTGGCCTTGAGGAGGGACCACCGGTCGGTTGCCTTCTTTGGCAGTGGCATGAAGCGCCAGCGTCCTACCCGATGAGCGGCCTGAAGCTTCTGCATGAGCGGCCACAGGGCCAGATTGCGCCCAGCGAGCGTTCGGCCTGAAAGCCTGTTGGCGACATAGCCGTCTGGCCCCCAGTAGAGCCCGAAATCCGCCATGGCTTCGACCTCAAGAGGGGAGGTTTCGGGCACAATCTCCAGCACGCGCCCCAGTGCATGGGAGATGGCTGGGATTGGCTCGGGAGCGTAACCGGCTCCCCAAATTTGCCGCACGAACTGGCCGCCCACCACGAGGCTCACGCCATAACTACAGGCTGGAATGCTGAAGCCGCCTTTTTGGGGGGCGGGTTCGTGCCAATGGGCAATGGTCGCGGTGACCTGTTCTCCGTCCTCTACGGCTAGTAGGAAATCATTGAACTTGTTCATTCTCGTCTCCGATAACGAAAGGGACGGCGCAGTGGCCGTCCCCCAAGGTTGTTCGATGTGTGTTGGTCTGGGCGCAGGGCCTACCGGGCTGGCCCCAGGGCGTTGAGGAGGTCTCGTGCTCCCGGGTGTCCCTCGGTGCGGGCCTTGCGGTTCTCGATGATCGCCCAACGGGCCGCCTTCTGGCGGGTGAGGATCATGGGTCGGAGTTCGGGGTATTCGCGGAGGAAGTACGCCTTGGCGGCCTTGAGCATACCCACGCCGGCCGACCTCCAGGCCTCGCCGGCCCGATCGAGGAACCCCTTGCTCTCGTCCTCGGGGGCCGGGGCTTCGGTGGGCTGCTCGGCCGGGGGCTATGGCGACTGCTCGGTGGCCGGGGCGGTCTGGGCGCTTCGGGCAGCAAGCTTCGCGTCCAGGCGGCGGGATGCCTCCTGGATGAGTTCTTCCTCGGTCATATGATCTCCTTAGGCCTGCTTGCGGCCCATGTGGTCTTGGATGGCGGCCTTGGCCCAGCCGGGCAGGCTTCCGCCGTGGTGGGACGGCCCCCAGTAGCGGCGCCGGCCCCGGTCCAGGTGGAGGCTGTTGGCGTAGACGCCGATGCCCGTGAAGCCCTGCTGTGAGGCAAGGCGGATGAGGTTGACGCGGTCGGCCTTGCTCAGGCTTGAGACGTCGATGTCCACCGCATTGCCATGCTGATGCTGACTGTGCTTCGCACCGCCCGCCTTCTTATTGCGTGCCGCGTCTCTGAAGCCGGACACGATGGGGAGGTCCCGTCCCCAAGCTGCCTGAAGGCTCGCCACGCGGTTCTTGAGGTCAGGCTTGAGGTGGTCCAGGTCGGGCTGGTAGCCGCGCTTATTGGAGGTGACGAGGCGGCTCGATCCGTTCCTCTGGGTCCCCAGGGCCTGGTGTAGTGCAGAACGGGCCGCCTTGGATCCCCTGATGCCCGGGGCGAACGCCTCCCACTCACCGCCCATACTCTGGATGAAGGCGCTCGGGGTCATCTTCCCGCGCAGGACCTTCCTGAGTCCCCGCCGCTCCAGGAGCCAGTCTGCAACACGGTCCTGCGTCGCCGCGTCGTACTTGTCGGAGCCCTTCAGGCCGAGGGCCGTGCGGGCATCCCTGAGGGTCTGCTGCACTGTCTGGTATCGGCCGACTGCGGAAGAGTTCCACTTGTTGTCAGGATGACGCAGCATCTTTGACTGGAGGGCGTCCACCTCGTCGAGCGTCATGGAGGTGATCTCGACGTCACCACCCGTGAGGGCCCCATGGCCCAGCGTCTCGTTGTAGGACCGCCTGCCCCCTCCCTCGGTACCCTCGGCGGAAGCGATGAGGTCCCGTAGGGAGGCTGTGCCTCCAGCCTGGCGGGTGGGGGGATTGTCGAAGAGGCTCTGGAGGTCCCCCCGAGTCTGGGACGAGATGGAGTTGGTGGTGGTTGGGTCTACACCGTCCCCGCCCGTCAGGCCGTCAAGTTCCTCCTGGAATAGACGGTTGGCTTCGTCGAGGGAGACCCCGTGCCTCTTTGAGATGGCCTCCACGGCACTCCGACGGGCCGGGCTCTGTGTCTCCAGCGCAGGCGGCATCTTCTCATTACCCGTGATGCCGAGCACATCTCCAGCCGCCCTGAGGGCGTCCTGGAACCATCCGCCACTGTCCGTCGCCTTGTAGGAGGCTTCGTCCTGGGCCGCCTGGGCCTTACGGTCTGCCTCCTGGGCCGACTGGTCCGCCTCCTGGGCCGCACGGGCATCGGCCTCCGCCTTCTTCGCCTCCGACTGGTAGATGTTGACGTAGGTGTCGTTGGGGTCCGGCTTGAGGCGATTGCGGATCACATCGCCCATCTCGCGGGCGGCCTTTTCCTTCTCCATCATGGAGGCATCGGGGTTCCGCTTGTCCCAGTCGAGGAGCATCTGGCGGTAGTCGTAGAGTGCCTCATAGGCCTCTGGGGAGATTGGCATATCTCCGTCGATCTTGGCCGCCAGCTCCGAAAGTCCGGCCTCGCGGGTCAGGAGCTTCACGGTGTCCTTGTAGGTTGGGGACGTAAACACCCCACCTTCGGCGGTAGCCTTCTTGACCGCCTCCACGCGATCGATCGCCTTGGTGAAGGTGGCAGGGTCCTTGATCACACCTAGATCCATCATCTTGCGGACGTAGTCCTTGCCGGCACCCTGGTCGATGTCCGCGTAGACCTGGAGGATCGAATGAGGGTCCTCCTGGCTGCCGCCGGACATGAACTGCTTCTTGACCTGTGCCAGCTTGTGGCGGGCCTCGCCGTCCCTACGGCTTAGCTTGACGATCAGCTCCTCGGGAACCTCTTTGCCCTGGTAAATCGTGGCGTAGGCTTCCGAGTACCATTCCTCCTGCTGTGCCTTCTCCTGCCTCTCCCTTTCCCGGGCGATCTCAGACCCCATGGCTCCCTGGGCCGCCTTGATGCGGTCCTGGGTCTTGGTCATCTCCTCGCGGACCTTCGGGTCGAAGTTCATCGGGTGCTCCTTGCCGGGGAGCTTCTTGTCGAGGAGCTTTAGGACCTCCATGTCGGAAGTACGTTCGGCCTGGAGGAGGATGGAGTCGACGATGAGTTTGTCGACTGGGACCTCCTGCTCACCCCGGGCGAGGGCCTCTGCTCGGATCTGCATGGTCTTGTCCCAGAACGCGTTCCAGTCCGTATTCCCCGATGCGCGACCTTCGTCGAGGGTCTCCGTTAGGGCGTGGGTGATCGTCGCACCCGTGGTTGCCCGGGCCCCCTCCGTGATGCGATCGTCGCGCTCCTTCATGAAGGTCCCGTATCCGGAGACCGTGATGCGCTCCAGGTGAGGCGCGAGGCCGGACAGGACGTGAGGGTCCTGCTCGTCGCCCACGTTCTCCTTCATCCAATTGGCTACCCACGCGGCGTATGCATCGCTGTCCGCATCGTGGCGGCCCTCCCAGGACTGGTAGTCGAGGGAGAACTTGTCGCCGTACCGGAGGCCCGTAAGGTTGCCCTGGGCCTTCTTGTACGACTCCATGTAGACGGGAGAAGAGCTGGCAGGGACCAGACCCTGGCGCACTGCCTCCACCCAGCCGACCTGGTTGTTCCGGTTGAAGTCCACGATGGCACGGGCCTTGTCCGCGTCTTCGGTCTCGGCCTTCTTCTTGTTGAGGTATCCCCCAAGCCCGGCGTCGAAGGCCGCGAGGCCCGCCGCGAGGTCGTGCAGTTGGGATCGGCCGGGCTCGGCGGGGCGGACATAGGAGGAGACCGGGGTGGCGATGCCTTGGATGGCGCTGGGCGCAGAGACCTCGCGAACTTGCTGACGTGCCATTGAGATAGTCCTTTCGGGACAACAAAAGGCCCGCGTCCTCACGGTCGAGACCTAGAGGAGAGGCGGGCGGATGATGAATCTGTTGAGGGTGGGAAGGCGGGAAGTTGCCACCTAGGGCGGCGGACAGAAGCGGGGCTGAAAAAGACGGCGGTCGAGAACTAGCGTTTGAATACCAGCGAATTGACGGCGCGTCGGCGGCGCTATGCCCTTAAGGCGAATTGCGGTGGCATATGTCTAAATTCTAGTATGAGGCAATTTCTAATCATCTGATTTTACTTGGATTTTTCGGTCCAAAATGCGGAGATTTTCTCCGAGTGTTGGCGTTGTGACAGTGGTCTTGCCGCGTCGCCAATTCGCGCCGTCCACCTGAAGATAGCGCCGCGTATTCCACTTCCCATTGTGGTCCACAACACGCAGTCGGCCGGCCTTTTCGTGGCGCTTGAGCCACTCCGTCACCCGGTCCACATGCCAGCCCCGGGCTTTAGGTACCATGCTAGAGGGCTTGTCCTTCCGGCCCCACCAATCGCCATACCAGAGGTCAACGAGGTCCCGCGCTGTCTTCGGATATGTCGCCTTCTGCATGTGCTGCTGGCAGCGCTCCAGGAGGCCGTCGCTACCCTGCTCAAGGCGCTTCCGCTGTGTCGTCGGCTTCCGATAGGGCATTGGCGGCGGATAGCTCCTTTTCAAGTACAAGGGAATTAGGCAGTAGCCGCTCCGCTAATCCGCCTTCCGTAATATCAAGTCTAGCTGCCGGATGAGTCCGCGCCCCCGGGGCGTCAGGTGGAATGTTTTCTTGCGTCCGCTGCTCGGGTGCTCGTAGGTCTGCACAAAGCCGAGACCGGGCTTTTCAAACCTATAGCGCTCCCCGAGATAGCGCATGTGCTGCGAGAGGGAGCTGGGAGCCGTCCCAATGCGGGCCGCGAGGTCTTCCAGGCTCATTCGCTCCCCGGCGCTGTCCACATGGTCCTCCCATACGGCGACGCCTAGCAGGGTCGCGGCCACCGTCACGGGTAGGTCGCGATGCTCCGCCAGGAGACGGCGCTGGGCGTCGAGTAGGGCGCGGATGTGCCGGGTGTTGGTACTCATTATACATATGTCCGTATGGAGGGCCGGGAGGAGCGGCCCGGTGTAGAGCTCGCTCCCCCGTGATGGTGGCCGGGAGGAGCGGCCCGGTGTAGAGCTCGCTCCCCCGTGATGGTGGCCGACGAGGATGTTGCAGGGCGGCGCTTCGGGTGGCTCTCTGCCCCTATCGGCGGGGCGCTCCGTTACCTGCCTCCAGGTCGCTCTTCCAGCCGTTCACCCACGGGGTCAGGTCGGCGCCGGAGGCCCACTCCATCAGGAAGGCTCGGACCTCGAATTCCTCGATATGCTCGATGGCGAACGCGATGGCCTTCTCGGGGGCTTTCAGTAGTTCCAGCATTTCGGCGTTGCTGGTGGCGTTTGAGACGGCCGGGAAGCGGGTGGAAGTGGTCGCGGTCATGGGGAATTCCTCTGAGTTGTCTTGATCACTAGCGCTTGGGATTCGCGATGGGGCTTGCCTGTTTGGTGCCGGCGCGAGGGGCATCTGGAAGCTTGACGGCTTCCACCAAGGCACGCTTGGCGGCTTCCCCCGACTGCCCGGGGTAGTGCCGCATGGTCAGTCGCAGGATGTCCTTAGCCCCCTCATCATCGTGACCGACGACATCGGCGATGGTCCAAGGCGTGAAGCCGGGATTGCCGCCCTCCAGGGCCTCGACCGCCTTGCGAATGAACCAGCGGCGGAACGAGTGAAAATCCACGTTGCTCTTGGCCTTGTCGTTGGGCCGTTCGTCCACGCCTATCTTCCGGCGATACCGGGTGAATGCCTTGGCGGCAGGGTCCGAGCGGCTATCACGGGAGGGCGGTGGCGGCGGTAGGCCGTCAATTAGGTGGGCAGTCGCTGGTCTCCCCTCGCTGCGACGGGCCACTATGCCAGCAAGGCCAGGATGGATTGGTATGGTCCGCGCGGCATTGGTCGTCTTGCCGTGGTGAACTTGGAAGCTGCCTCCAATGCAGTCGGCCACGCGAAGCTGGCAGATTTCCTCCAAGCGCATGCCACTCAAGGCTGCAATACGCATCAAGTCCGGGAGGTAGAGGCTCGGAGGAGGGTGCATCAGGTCGGTCATCGGGCCGTGTACAAGTCGGGCCGTCTCATCGTCCGTATACGCCCGCTTGCCTCTGTCGGGCTCGGCGTTTCGGTCCGGGCGCGGTGCGGCGGGAACTTCCTGCCCTATCCAGGGACTATCCTCCACATGGCCGCGCAGCTTCAGCCATTTCCAGTATTCACGCAGGAAACCCAGATAGGCGGTGGCTTTCTTACGATCACGCCCGATGCAAAGTGACTTCTCGATAAACCGGCCTGCCGTCTTACGCGTGACGGCCTCAAGCGTGACCGGCAGGTGTTCGGTCCTCAGCCAGCCGCCAAGCCAACGCAGAACGCGCTCGAAGTCACCTCGGGTCTTCAACCGATAGTCAGCCTTGAAGGTGAGGAAGGCACTCGCGTGGTGGTCTAGGGGCGTCGTCTGTCCACTGGCAAGGCCATAGAAAGCGACGGCGGCTTCATGCCCTTCTGCTGCGGCGATCCGCTGGGCTCTGTCGTGGAGCCAGTATTGAGTGCCCTCATCTTCGGCATGGAGGCGCAAGCGTAGAGCCTCGGCCTCACGGGGATCGCTCGTGGCGGCGGCACGGCGGGCCTGCGCAATGGCACCCTTCATGCGGGTGACGACAGCCCACTTCCGCTCGTTGGCTTCCTTGAGGTCCGCCGTGCCAAGGGCCTGCTTGAAGCGGGTCCGGCCAAGGATCGTCTGGAGCTTCCGGGGCACGAAAACTACTACGCGCCACTGCTGACCATGCCACTCTAGATATTGCTGCGGACCGGCCATGCTCTATATCTTGCTCCCCCAAAATGCTCCCCCATAGAGGGAGCCAAAAGGCAGCAACGTCAAGGGGGAAAAGAGGTCTTGCCACCTGTCGGAGAGCGTCTCCCCCTCTCCGCCATTTAACTTCACGACATCGTTGGTTTTTACCCGTTCGCCCGATGGGCCGAGCGGCTGTTGGTGATGGTCGGTCTCGACGCAATTCGTGAAGGCCACGACCTAGGCACTCCGGCTGAGAAGGCGCGCCTCGAGGCTGCCTCTCGCGTGGAGGGGCGCGAATGACGTCCTGGCCGAGTTGTCGCGAGTTCGAGAGCCGCCGGCCTACAGCGCGCCTGGCAGCCGGATCGCCAATGCCGAACTCTCGGCGTTGCAGTCACGTGACGGTTTCACTTCGTCGTCACGGGCCCTCAGATATTCCTGCCGGGCTATGGCCATGTCCTCGCGAAAGTGGGGATTGGAATGGATCTTCGCGACCGTCGCTCCTGCCATGAAGCGGCCTGCCAGAATGTCGCTTTGCCAATGGACATTGCAGATCATTCGGCTTTCGCCGAACGACCGGCCCCGAGCAATGATTTGATTGGCGCGGTCCGGCGCCACCTCCACCAAAGCGAGGGCTGCTCCCCACCCCAAGGCCGTGTGCCCGGAGGGATAGGACCCGTCGGCGCGGAGCTCGGCGTCTTCCTCAGGCGTGCACATGGTCTCGCCATTGACGACGAACGGCCTCAGGGCCTGGTAGCGACGCTTGGCTCCATCCGCCGACGTGCCGGCATCAACCATGACCCGTTGAAGCATCTGATAGAGCCGGGGCGTTCCTGTTCTGGAAATTTCGATACCGACAGCGCACGCAAAGGCGCCAACGGCGTCGTCTGGCGCGAGGCTCGCGTCTCTTTTCGCCAGTTCCCAGCGCGGCGTCCCGCGCAGGGCAGCCGCCCGATTGTGCATCTGCTGGTCAAGCGCGCCTGATTCCGAACCGGATCCCGGCGGCGCTGGCAGCAGAGCCACGCTATCGAGTTTCTCATCCTCCAAGAGGTAGCCCGCAGGCACACCCGGCATCAGTTCCGGCACGCCGTCCCTGACCTGGGCGGAGGTGGGCCATGCGCTGGTCAGCAGTGCCAAACCCGCGCCAGCAACCCGAAGAACTGCAAGTCTGCTCATCGATCCTCGCGATTGGTGTTCTTGCCCACATCAAATATCCGTCGTGTTCGTGCAAGCAATTCTGAACGGCGGCTGCAACCACTTCGTAGATCTCGATCCGAGCGCTCCCGCCGCACTGTATTTCTGCTGTCGGCTCGATGCTTTGGAGCTGGTCGAGGTGCAGCCTCACATTTCTCTCGCAGACACAAAGCGACCAGCGCCTGGGGCAGCCAGGCGCGCATTCCATGACAGGAAGCGGTCAGCGAACCGACGCTTCCTGTCATGGCTCGTGGCGTGTCTCAGTTCACGCGCTGGACAGGCGGAGGCGCCCACGAACCATTGGTCGCCTCGGCCTTGGGCCAATACAGGCGCAGGTTCATGGTGAACGCACCGCTCTTCGGGGCCGGCAGCCAATTGGCTTCCTTGTCGGGGCCGGGCGAAGCCGCCTGCACATAGAGATCGAGGGAGCCATCCTCGTTGAAGACGAGCGGGTCGCGGTCGCCAATGGCGTAGCGGTCGATCGGATTGGGCGCAAAGAGCTGGCGCTCGTCATACATGGTCAATGACCAGAAGCCGCGCACGGGCGGTATCTGATCCCGGGCGAAATGCAGGACATAGCGGTTCTCGCTACTGAACGGCTTGCCCTCCGAGTCGGCGAACGCCGTCGGATAGAGGGCGTCCTCGATGACGTTGGCGCCATAGCCGCCATAAGCCACACCGGCACGATGCAGATAGTCCGTGCCATAGGTGCCGATGGCGGTCACGTTGGTCCGCCAGCCATTCGCCATCACCCCGGCCGTGGCCCACGCGTTCTTGATCTGCGGCAGCGCCACGCCGGGAGCTGCCTTGAGTGCCTCCTGGATGGCTTCCGGGGCCGATGCGAGATCAAAGCTCTTGCCGGGCTCGATGCCGATGCGCTTCATCCGGTCCAGCATGGGGTGATCGTTGGCGTGCGGGGGATTGTCCTTCATCAACTCGGCGAACTTGGCGAAGAACGTCGCCGCGTCCATGTGGTCGATCTGATCTGGCGGCGCACTCATGTCCTGATCGGGGTCGACAACTCCGATCGGCGGCGTGTAGGGCTTGCCGTAGGCGGACAGGGGAACGGCCTGCATGCCGTCCTGGAACTTGCGGACAGCCTCGTAGTCGGACTTGCCGTTGGTCTGCGTCCGCCCGATCAGGAGCCCCAGACCCGTCGGGCTCCGGTATGCCGTCACGCCCTCGGGCAGGGTTCCCTCCCAGTCGGGGCCGACAATCGCGAAGACCTGCTCGCCATTGCCGCTGGTGCGTGTGCCGGGAACGGTGAAGATATCGCTCCACATGTCGAGGAACGGCAGCAGGTAGTAGCGTCCGTCGGATCGCGGAACGCTGATGACGAGGGGTTCCCGGGTAACGTCATAGCCGAGGGACGAATACAGGGTGTCGGCATTCGGCCGGACGACAATGGTGAAGTTGACATCCGGGAATTCGCGCATATGGCCGAACTGGTTCAGCGGCGCGCTTGTTCCTATCGGCTTTTCGACATTCTTGCCGACATCGAAGGTCACCCCCGAAAGCACCAGCGGATAGGCATAGATGAATGCCTCCCGCGCGATATCCCGTGCCTCCTCGGGCGAGACCGGCTGCGCAAGCGCTGCCGGCCCTCCAAGAGTCAATCCCGCGAATGCCGCGAGAGCGAGCAACGTCCTCATTGATCCCTCCTGGGAATTGTTGCGTCTCGGCAAACCGGAGGCCGGCCTGGAGGCTGCCCTTCTCAGTTCAGCCTGGTGAACGGCGGCGGCGACCAGCTGCTGTCGAGCACTTCCGCGCGCGGTGAGTAGATCCGCATGCTGGGCTGGAACCGTCCCTTGGCCGCAGGAAGCCAGTTGGCCTCCTTGTCCTTGCCGGGCGAGTCCGCCTGCACCACGATGTCGAGCGATCCATCGTCATTGAAGGCGAGTTCGTCATAGCTGCCGATGGCAAAGCGATTGACGGGATTGGGCACCTGGAAGCCGT
Source organism: Kaistia sp. 32K (assembly GCF_016629525.1). Classification (GTDB taxonomy): domain Bacteria; phylum Pseudomonadota; class Alphaproteobacteria; order Rhizobiales; family Kaistiaceae; genus Kaistia. The sequence goes on along the minus strand of NZ_AP024269.1, from coordinate 4,540,081 downwards.
CCATGTCGTACATGGTGATCGACCAGAAGGCATCGGCCGGCGGCAACTTGCCCTTTTCAAAGTGCAGCACGTAACGATTCTCGCCCGTCAGCGGCTCGCCCGCGCCATCGAAGGCGGCGGTCGGATAGACGGCATCCTCCGGCAGGTTGGCACCCAACCCGCCCTTCGCGACGAGCGTGCGCTTGAGATAGGACGTGCCATAGGTCCCGATATTGTCGTTCTGGATGGTCCAGCCGTTGACCACCTTGCCGCTGCGTTCCCAGGCCGCCTGCAGGCCCTGCAGCGTCTCGCTGGCCGCCTTGTTGATGATGGAGATTGCCTGCTCATCGAGCTTCGACGGGTCGAAGGGCTTGCCTGGCTCGATGCCGAGCGCCCGCAGCCGTAACAGGATCGGATGATCATTGGCATGCGGCGGGTACTTGGCCAGGAGATCGGCCAGCCGGGTCAGCATCGCGACGCCGTCCAGATTGTCGACCTGAACGACCGGGGGCGTCTTGTCGTCGATTGTCGGGTCGGTGGAAGCCTGCGCGGGGGCGGTGGGATCCTTGCCCCATTGTGACAACGGCGTTAGCCGGTAGCCATCCTGCACCTTGTGGACATTGCCATAATCCGCCGGACCGTCCGTCTTGGTCCGGCCGATGATCCAGACCGCAGAGGTCGGCGCGACGATCCGGGCCATGCCGTCCGGCAAACTGCCCGTCCAGCCCGGCGCGACAATCGCGTAGTCGCCAGCCTGTGTGCCCGTCGTGCGGCTGCCGATCACGGCAAAGACGTCCGTCCACATGTCCAGCATGGGCAGCAGGTAATACCGCCCCTGGGTATCCGGCACAGAAACGATGATGGGCTCGGGCGCCAGATCGAGCCAGGCAAACGAGTAGAGCGTGTCGAAGTTGAAGCGGACGACATCCTTTTCGCCGGCCTCGGGATAGGCGCGCGCGTGGGCGAACCGGTTGACCGGGGCACGCAAGTTGATCGTCTGCGCATCCGGTACATTCGTCGCCTGCCGCATCGTCACGTCCATGGAGACGATCGGATAGGCGTAGAGATAGGCATCCCTGGCGAGGGCATAGGTCTCGTCGGGAGAAAGGGTCGGCTGGGCGTGCGCGCCGCCGACCGCCGAGGTCATCACGAGACCGAAAACCGCAGATTTGAGAAAGTCACGAAGAGCTCGTCGAGCCACGACATACCTCCGAGATGGATATTCATATCAACCGCAGACGGCGCTGCGGGGCTTTTCCCGGATGATGGTGAACCTTCATCACCCTGGCAGTTGAACTGTGGTGGACGGAAGTGGATGGATGCTAATCACGCAATAACAGAGGTTCCAAGCGTACAAATACGGTACGCTCCCCCCGTGGAAATACGTAACGAGCCTCCCGAGCGAGGCGATAGGGGATGTCTCCGCATGAGCGGCCGGCCGTGAACCCGACATCCGAACTCGCCGCAGGGCGGCTCGCCGTTTCGTCGGCGGCTGGCGAGGGGCGCCCGGATCATCCGGTCCGGTCTCCGGCGGCCCGTTTTGGCCGGAACCCTGCCTTGTTCCTGGCGGCGGCCATCGTCTGCTACGTGACGCAGACCCTCGCCCTGCTGATCTGGTTTCAGCCCGACAAGTCCAGCCCGATCTGGCTGCCCGGCGGGCTCCTGCTCGCGGCGTTGATGCTGCGGCCAAGGCGGGACTGGCTGGCGCTCGTGGCCGGCACGATCCTTGGCGGATGGATCGGCCTGCTGCCGCTTGGGCGGCCGTTCGGCTACGCGCTGGCCGGCTATGTCCTGATCTGCCCAGTCATCGTGATGGTCGCACGCGCCCTGACGCCGGCGCGGCTCGCGCTGTTCGCCAGCGGGCGCGCCTTTGCGCGCTTCTTCCTCCTCGCCGTGGTCGCCCTGCCGGCCTATTCCGGCCTGGTGACGGCCGGTATTCTCCATATGGCGGGAAAGCGGCCCAGCATCCTCACCGCCTGGCTGAGCGTGGCGCCGTCGCACGCCATGAGCTTCCTGCTCGTGACGCCGCTCGCGTTGACGCTTGCGGGATATCGGCGCCCGCCCCATCGCAGTGTGCAGTCCATTGCGGTGGAAGCCTCGCTACTCGCCATCGCCATCCTGACCGTGTCGGTCGGGCTCTGGTCGGTCGTTCCGAACGCGCCGACGACGCTTCCGCTCCTGCTGTTCGCGCCCCTTCCCGTGCTGCTGCTGGCGGCCCTGCGCTTCGGCGCGCTCGGATCGACGGTCGGTCTGCTCCTGGTGGCGACGCCGGCGGCGGCCCTGAGCGTCTATCAAGGCAGTCCGTTCGACGGCGGACAGACCAATGTCCACCTCATGCAGATCTGGTTGCTCAGCGTGGGTCTGCTGGTCTATGTCCTCGCCATCCTTTCGGATCAGCAGCGGAGGGCGCAGGACGATCTGGCGGCCAGCCAGGTGCGCATCCACCATCTGGCGACGCGGCTGCTGCAGGAACAGGAAACCGAGCGCGCCCGCATCGCGCGAGAGCTGCACGACGGCGTCAACCAGCACCTAGCCCTGCTGGCCATCCAGGCGAGCCGCTTCACCGGCGCCGGTGCGGGCGAAGTCGGGATGGCCGATTTCCGGTCCCTGATCGCGACGACCAGCGAGGAGGTCCGGCGCTTATCGCACAATCTCCATCCCGCCATCATCGAGCATACCGGGTTGGTCCCGGCGCTTCAGTCGCTCGTCGACGACGTGGCCAGGGCATGGACGGGTAAAATCCACTTCGTGTGTGACGTTGCGTCAGGCCGGCCCGACTATGCGACGTCGTTGTGCCTCTACCGGGTCGCACAGGAAGGGCTCGGCAATGCCGTTCGGCATGCCAGGGCACACGCGATTGTCGTGCGTCTGACCCGCAGCGCAACAAGCTACCAGCTTAGCATCAAGGACGACGGCGAAGGGTTCAATCTCAACGCCATCGGAACGGCACCGGGCCTGGGGCTGATCAGTATGCAAGAGCGTGTTCGACTGGCGAATGGTACCTTGACTATCCGAACAGGTCTGGGGGAAGGGACGGAACTTTGGATCGAGATGCCAGCGACAGCCTAGGTGGCAGGCGACCGCGCGTTTTGCTCGGGGATGATCATACCATCGTGGCCGAGGGAGTGGCGCAGCTGCTGCGTCTCGACTACTGCGTGCTGCCGCTCGTCGCGGACGGCCTGCGCCTGGTGGAGGTTGCCATGAATGGGGCTCCCGACCTCGTCATCACCGATATTTCCATGCCGTCAGCAAGCGGTATCGAGGCCACGCGCCGGCTGAGGGCCGCCGGCGCCACAGTTCCGATTCTGTTCCTGTCGATGCACACCGAGCCGGCCATGGTGGAGGAAGCGTTCAGGGCGGGTGCGCAAGGCTATGTCGTGAAGTCCATGGCGGGCGATGATCTGCTCCGCGCCATGCGGGATGTCCTGCGTGGCGGAACCTATGTCAGCCCATCCCTCTGGTCCAGGTGCGCCCGTAACGAAGCAGCGCCCAAGCTTACCGCTCGCCAGCGCGAGGTTCTGGATTTGCTCGTCTCCGGATTCCGTTCGCGTGAGATCGCCACGAAGCTCAACCTATCTGTTCGCACGGTGGAAGCGCACCGTCAGGCGCTGCTGAGCATCTTTGACGTCCGCAACGGCATCGAACTCGTCAGGGAGGCTGGCCGACTGCGCATTGGAGCGGCGGCGGAACCCTTCAAACGAACGTGGCCGTAGACACCTAGGACGGGCGATCCGTAGTTTGTGGCCTCGAATGGCCAACAAGCAGCGCGAAGCCGATCGTCCGGTGTGGCCAGACGGTTGTCGCGATCGGTCGCAAGCCTATTCGGCCTGACCCACGGCAAGTCATCCAGGATGCCAGTGAAGCCACCGAGCGGACTTCGGAGCCATCTCATGGATTTCCATGAGATGCGATCGGCGTGGAACGGAACTAGAGTCGGGAAGTCGCCAGCCCCTCTGTTGGAGGCGGGCGCCGCTGAAGACGTTGGTGCCCAGCTTGTTCCCCTTTCCCGGCAGGAGCGGCCAATATGATCCGAGCGCGTTCCGAGCCACGTGCCATTCCTGCGATCGTCGCCGCTGTCGTCGGGTTCGGCGCCTGGGCGATGACCGGTACGTTGTTCGGCCTCCTGGCGCCGATCGCCGCCCTGTTCTATTGCGCCGGCGAACGCGCGTTGCGGATCCTGTTGCCGGTCGGGATCCTTGTCACCGTCGGCGCGGCGCTGGCCGCCGTCGTGGGTATGGAGGAATCGCGCTATCTCGCCCTGACCTGCGCCTGGTTTTTCGCGGTCGCCCTGTGCACGGCGCCGCTGGTCGCGCCGGGCGCGACGGCGGCGGCGCTGGGCGGGGCTGCGCGTCGGATTGCTCCCGCCGCCGCCGCCGGTTCCGCCGCGAACGCTCCGGCCGGCGGGTCGCTGTCATCTGGCAGCGTGCCCGCGGATGAAGCATGGGCTCTCGCCGAGCCGCCGGGCGACACCGAGGAGGCGGTGCGGGCGGCGCAGGTGATCGAGCGCCTGCATGGGGCCGCCTTTGCCTTCGATGTCACCGGGGCGTTTACCTACGCAACCCCGATCGCCCGGACGCTGTTCGGCGACGGCAAGTCGCTGGAGGCTCTCAATCGCCCGCTCGGGGAAAGGTCCTTCCTCGACGGTGGCGACCTCGGCTGGAAATTCGGCGTGCATCCCGATGACTATGAGGGCGTCGCTGCCCGGCTGCGCGGATGCCTGAAGACGGGCGCCGACTTCGACCATGAGTGGCGCGTCCTGCGCCCGGCCGGCCAATCCCACTGGCATCGGTTCGTCGCGCGGCCGACGAGGGACAGCCGGGGCCGGATCACCGGATGGTATGGCGTCGGGCTCGACATCCAGGCGTACAAGAGCACCGAGACGGCGCTGCGTGAGCGGGGACGGCTGCTCAAGCAGTTTGTCGATGCCGTGCCGGCGATGATCTGGAGCACGACGCCGGAAGGGACGCCGGCCTATGTCAACAAGCGGTTCACCGACGTCATCGGCTGCGGCGTCGGGGATATCACGGCGCCGGACGGCTCGCTGACCCTCAGCGTTGTAGTGCATCCGGATTACAGGCACGCCGCCGAACAGACGCTCGCCCGCTCGATGGAGACGGGCGATCCCTATGTCATGCAGTATCTGCAGCGCCGGGCGGATGGTTCCTATCGATGGACGGCGACCCGCGCCGAGCCCTTGCGCGACGAGACCGGCAGTATCCTGCAATGGTATGGCGTGTGCGTCGACATCCACGACATGGTGACCGCCGAGGCGGCGCTGCGCGAAAGCGAGCGCTCGCTTCACCAACTCTTCGAGACGCTGCCTGCGATGATCGATTGCGCGCTGCCGAACGGCGAGCCGATCTATCGCAGCCGGGGACTTCGCGAATTCCTCGGCTACAATCTCGAGGATCTGGACGAGTCCGAAGGGTCGAGGCTTGCCAGGACGCTCGACGCCGGCGTGCATCCCGACGATCTCGACGGGGTCAAGGAACGGTACGCCCACTCCCTGGCAACCGGGGAGCCCTATGCGCGCCGGCATCGCCTGCGGCGCTTCGATGGCGAGTATCGCTGGGTCGAGACGCGCGCGGCGGCGATGCGCAATGCCGAGGGAACCATCGTGCAGTGGAACGTCATCTGCCTGGATATCGACGGCGAGGTCCGCGCCCAGGAGGAACTGCGTCTTGCCCGGGAGGGCGTCGCCCGCGCCAGCCAGGCGGCGAGCCTGGCCGAGCTATCGGCCTCGATCGCGCATGAGGTGAACCAGCCGCTGGCGGCGATCGTCGCCAATTCCTATGCCTGCAATCGCTGGCTCTCCGCCCAGCCGCCGAATGTCGACCGGGCGAAGACGACCGCCGAGCGGATCATTCGCGACGCCAACGCGGCCGCGGATGTCGTTGGCCGCATCCGCGCCCTGTTCCGGCAGTCGGTGGAGATGAGGACCAGCACGCCGCTCGCGAGCATCGTGACGGAAGCGTGCCGCCTCATGGCCGATGAGGCCATCCGGCGGCGGATCCGCATGGATGTCGACATCGAGCGCGACCTGCCGCTCGTCTCGCTGGACCGCGTCCAGGTGCAGCAGGTGCTGGTCAATCTGATCCGGAACGGCATGGACGCGATGGATTTCATCGGAGAGGGCCGGGTGCTTGGATTGCGCGTGCGCGTGGCGGGCGATGTGGTCGAGACGGAGGTCAGTGATCGCGGCCCTGGCATTCAGTTTCCCGAGCGGATCTTCGACCCGTTCTTCACCACGAAGTCGGAGGGGATGGGCATGGGGCTCGCGATCTGCCGCTCGATCGTCGAATCGCACGGCGGACGCCTATGGGCGGAAAAGAACGAACCCCAGGGAGCAAGGTTCATCTTCACCTTGCCGATTGAAATGAAAGCAGCGCCATGAGGACCGGTGACCACATGATGACCGGTGACCACGTTGTCTACATCGTGGATGACGATGCGCGGATAAGGGAGGCGCTCGGCGAACTGCTGGAATCACACGGCATCCGGGCCATCCCGTTCGTGTCGGCCGGCGATTTCATCAACGCGGAGAAGCCCGATGTTCCGGCGTGCCTGATCCTGGATGTCGAGTTGCCGGATATCAACGGTCTCGACCTGCAGAAGCAGATCGCGACGGGCGAGCATCCGCCGATCGTCTTCATCACCGGGCATGGCGATATCCCGTCGTCGGTCCGCGCCATCAAGCGCGGCGCCATCGATTTTCTCACCAAGCCGTTCAGCGACGCGGATCTCCTGGAAGCGGTCGCGGCGGCCATTGCCCAGGATCGGGAGCAGAGGTTGCTGCGCGCCGAATTCGGCCTGCTGAAGCAGCGCTATCTCGAACTCACCCCGCGCGAACGCGAGGTCATGCCGCTGGTCGTCAGCGGCCTTCTCAACAAGCAGGCGGCGGCCGAGCTCGGAATCGGCGAAGTCACGCTGCAGATCCATCGAAGGAACGTCATGCGGAAGATGGAGGCGACCTCGCTCGCCGATCTCGTGCGCATGGCGGAGAGACTGGAAATCCCGGTCACCCACTCGCGACGGTCGGGAGGGCATTCATCGTGAGCATGCGGAAGGCCGTCGTGGCGGTCGTCGATGATGATCCGAGACTGCTCGAATCCATGGAGGATCTTCTGGAATCGGCCGGTTACGGCGTCTGCAGTTTCGCGTCGGCGCAGGCCCTGCTCGGGCGCGGATGGTCGGGCATCGACCTGCTTATCACCGATATCGGCATGCCGGGCACGGACGGCTTCGAGCTGCGCGACCTGGCGCAGAAGGCGCGTCCGGATCTGCCGGTGTTCCTGATCACGGGTCGTCACGAGATCGCGGATCAGAACCGGGTCCGCAGGATTACCGGTTTTTTTCGCAAGCCGTTCGACGCCCAGCTCCTGCTCGCGGCCGTCGCCAACGCCTTAGCTGACAGAGAGATGGAGGGCGAAAATGAGAGTTGAACCATCGTCCCAACGCAGGCTGGCGGCCGCATCCGCGCCGCGTGCCAGCGAGCCGGAGCCGCCTCTCGTCATCGTGGTGGACGACGACATGGCCGTCCGGGAGGCGCTGCTGGAGCTGATCTTTTCGGCGGGTCTGCAGGCGGTCGGTTTTGCTTCCACGCGCGATCTGCTCGAAGCCGAGGTGCTGGATCGTCCCGGCTGCCTCGTGCTCGACGTCAGAATGCCGGGTGCGAGCGGCCTCGATCTGCAGCAGCAGCTGACCCGAAGCAGCAATCCGAAACCCATCATCTTCCTGACCGGCCATGGCGATATTCCGATGACGGTTCAGGCGATGAAGGCGGGCGCCGTCGATTTCCTCACCAAGCCGGTCCGGGATCAGACGCTGCTCGATGCGGTGCTGGCGGGCATCGCGGTGGATGCCGTGCGACGATCCGAAGCCGCCATCGTCAAGCGCAATGTCGAACGGGCGGAAACCTTGACGCCGCGCGAACGGGAAGTCCTGCATCAGGTGGCGCGCGGCCGCCTCAACAAGCAGATCGCCTTTGCGCTCGGGATCACCGAGGTGACGGTCAAGCTGCATCGCGGCAACGTCATGCGCAAGATGGAGGTCGCCTCCATCGGCGAACTGATCCGGGCCTGGGAGACGCTGCCCGCCTCGATGCGGGACATCGAGCCCGCGCGATGACGGGCGCCGTTTCGGCGCACCGTGTGCATCGGCCGGGTCGGGCTTTTGATTTGTTGACGGCGAGCTTTTGGGCGGCTGCTAGTGCCTAGCGATAGGCTTCGCCAGCACCGCGTGCGAAGCCGGGATCTCCGGCAAGGAAGCCGGGCGCCGCTTCGGGCGGGCGGGACCGGAATCCCGGCCGATTTCACGCGTCGAAGGGAGCACTGGCGATGAAGTCGACCGAGGAGGGCGCCCTGTATCCCTGGATGTATCGCTCGCCGAAGTCGCGAACGAAATTGTCGTAGGTCGTCTCCGGCTTCGTGCTGGCGATATGGCAGAAGCACCGGGTCATGCGGCGCTTCATGTCGGCGCGCGGGTAGGCCTCGACGATCCGGGCCATTTCCGCGGGCGGGATCAACTCATGCTGCAGCCCGATCACGTCGAGGCAGATGCCGGCCGTGCAGAGCGCCACCTCCGCCTCCTTGTAGAGGCCGATCGACGGCGTCGAGTTCAGGGCGACGCTGTCCCAGATCAATTGGGCGCGGCGCTCGTCGACGCCGCCTTGGCGTGCGAAGTGACGGGCGAGATCCGCGCCTTCGACTTCGAAGCGGCGCGGACCCTCGAAGCGCTCGTTGAGCGTGATGTCATGCAGCAGCGTTCCCAGGGCGACGACTTCCGCGTCATGGGCGACGTCGCGAAGCTGTCCGAGCCGCGCCGCGAACAGCCAGGAGCGGACGACATGGTTGAACAGATAGGGCTCGCATTCCCGACGCGCGTGATCGAGCGCCTTTTCGACCAGCGGCGTATCCGCCACCGTGATGCCGGCGAGCTTTCGTGTAGCGGTTCCGTCCATGTCCGTGTCCCTTTCCGAAACGCGTTGGTGGAGGTCAGGTGAGCCCGAGGCCGCCATCGACGGCGATCACTTGGCCGGTCACCCATTCCGACGCCGGATCGGCCAGATGGAGGATCCACCGGGCCACGTCATCCGGGCTGCCACGCCGCTTGAGGGGGATCTGGTCGCGTTCCGCTTCCTCGATCGCCAGCGCATGCTCGGGCGAAAGCCCCATCATGCTCGTCAGTGCTCCCGATTCCGTCGGGCCGGCAGCGATGGCGTTCACGCGGACGCCGTCCGGCGCAAGCTCCAGCGCCCAGCAGCGGGTCAGGTGCTCGAGCGCCGCCTTGCTGGCGGCGTAGTGGGACAGATCGGCGGCGGGCTTGTGCCCGAACGTGCTCGATATGTTGAGGATCGATCCCTTTGTCGCTGCCAGGTGCGGAAGCGCCGCAGCCGCCAGCAGGCTCGGCCCGATGACATTGACCGCGAAGATGCTCGCGATCCGATCGGCGGTCGTATCGGAAAGCGGGAGGAGGGCGCCGGCGCCGGCGTTGTTGACCAGAACGTCCAGGCGGCCCCAGGCGTCGATGGCGCTGGCTATCGTGCGCGCAGCGTCCTCGGGCTCCGCGACATCGGCGACCAGTCCAGTGATATTCGAGTGCGTGGCGGCCATTTCCTCGAGCGGCGCCGCGCGGCGGCCGGTGACGACGACCTTGGCGCCCCTTCCGGCAAAGCCCAGCGCCGCGGCGCGGCCAATGCCGGAGCTTCCGCCTGTGATGATGACGATCTTGTTTTCGAGCGTGGTCATGAATTCCCTCCTAGCAAGCGAGTGGCTGGCAAGAGCCGGGCGGATTCGCCATCCCATTTCGGGCGTCGGGAGCTTGTTTCGATCAAGCCGACGACGCGCGTCCGCGCTCGCGCAGCGAGATTAGCCCCTCCTGCAGCAGGGCGGCCTGCACCGCCGGCCGCCGCGTCATGCGGTCCCGCATGGCGAGGAGCGGCGCCGGGATGTCGACCTCGAAACGCTCGGCCCAGAGCAGCATCACGAACAGGTAGAAATCCGCCACGCTCGGCGCCGGTCCGAAGAGGTAGTCGCCCGCGAGGGCGTCGGACTGCTCGTTCAGCAGGCTCGAAATCGTGACCTTGGCCTTGGCCTTCTGGATGTCGGTACTGGCGTGCCACAACGGCTTGAAGCTCCGGTGCACTTCGGTCGAGATGAAGGCCAGGGCTTCCAGCACGCGCGTGCGGCCGAGATTTCCGGAGATGCCGAGGGCCGGATATTGCGTGGCGAGCCAGTCGAGGATGGCGATGTTCTCGGTGAGGACTTCGCCATCGTCCAGCACGAGCGCCGGAACGTAGCCCTTGGGCGTCACGAGGCTGAAATCGCCTCCCGTTTCGGTCCGCTTCGTCTTGAGGTCGACGCGCTCGCGATCGAAGGCCGCGCCGGCCTCCAGCAGGGCGATATGGTCGGCTAGGCTGCAGGCGAGGGGGCTGTAATAGAGCTTCATGTCTGAAAACCTTCTGGTCCGGGGCGGACCTCGCGGCGAGGCGGGAAGCGGACGGGGAAATCGGAACCGTCGCGCCGTTCGCTTCCCGTCTCCCGGGGCTCGGCCTCACTCGTCGTAGGGTGTCGTCAGTTCCGTCTCGTCGGTGTCGACGACGAACACGGCGATCAGCCGCGCCGGCTCGGTCGTGCTGGCGTTTTCGCTGACGCCGTGCCGGTCGCCCGGAAACTCGCCGAAGGCTTCGCCGGCGCGATAGGTGGTGATCGGCCCGTTATTGACCTTGCTCCGGATCGCGCCTTCGAGGACGCGGGCATAGATGAAGGCGGAGTTCGGATGCGTATGGGCCGAGGATGTGCCGCCGGGCTCATAGTCGACCAGTACGATGCGCATGCTCTTGCCCGGAACGTTGGGCAGCTTCTGGTCGTAGACCAGCGAGACCTTGTCGCCCGACGGCTCGTGCGCCTGCGCGCCGGTTACGAGGAGGGCCGCCAGAGCGACCGCAAGGGGGAGCGTTCTGTTCATGACAGTTGCTTTCGGGTTGGCTGAAGGGGGGGAGATCGTCAGGCGGCTAGGCCTTGATGAAGGCGAGCAGGTCGGCGTTGACCTGGTCCTGGTGTGTCGCCGTGACGCCATGCGGCGCGCCAGGGTAGTAGATCGCCCTGGCGTCCGGGATCAGCTTCTCCGCCTTTCGGGCGGAATCGTTCACCGGCACGATCTGGTCATCCTCGCCGTGCAGGAGCAGCGTCGGGACGTTGATCTTCTTCAGATCTTCGGTGAAGTCCGTCTCGGAGAACGCCTTGACGCACTCATAGGCGTTCTTGATGCCCACCTGCATGCTCCAGAGCCAGAACTGGTCGAGCGTGCCCTTCGATATGGTCGAGCCGGCCCGGTTGGCGCCGTAGAAGGCGATGGCGAACTCCTTGTAGAAGTCGGCGCGATTGCGGGCGACGCCCGCGCGGATGCCGTCGAATACTTCGATCGGCAATCCCTCCGGATTGGCGCTGGTCCGGAGCATGATCGGCGGAACCGCCGAAACCAGCACCGCCTTGGCGACCCGCCCCGTTCCGTGCCGGCCGATATAGCGGGCGACCTCGCCGCCGCCGGTGGAGTGGCCGACCAGCGTGGCGTCCTTGAGGTCGAGCGCCTCGATCACGGTCGCCAGATCGTCGGCATAGGTGTCCATGTCGTTGCCGGACGAGGCCTGGCCCGATCGGCCATGTCCGCGCCGGTCGTGCGCGACCACACGAAAGCCGTTCTGCACCAGGAAGAGCATCTGGCCGTCCCAGGCGTCGGAATTCAGCGGCCAGCCATGCGAGAAGGTAACGACCGGGCCGCTGCCCCAGTCCTTGTAGTAGATCGGCGTGCCGTCCTTCGCGACGAGGGTGCTCGCGGCGGCTGCCGCTCCAAGCGGCTCGGCCGGCGCAAGCTTGGCCTCCTGTTTCGATCGAGCGCTGGCCAGCATGGGCAGGCTGGTCGTGGCCGTCGCGGCCAGCGCCGTCAGCAGGACCTGGCGGCGCGAGGTCGCGGTCCGGGTTCGGAAATCGTCTTTCATGGCTGCCTCCTGTGATTTTGGACTGGAGGCCCGCCGCCGCGTGGCGGACGTGCGGGCCGGTGCTGGGATCAAGGGCGCTGGGGCGAGGCCTGGGCGAACCAGTCCTCGAAGCGCACCCGCCCGAGGCGGGGATTGGCGCCGGGGACCAGCGACAGGTCCTCGAGCTCGGTGCCGAAATACTGCGCGCGCGGATCCGAGATCACCTGGCGCGGATCCTTCACCATGGCCAGGAACCGCCCGACGAGGTCGCTGATGCGCGCCCGCTCGGGGCCGGCGATCTCGATCGTGCCGTTGATCGGGGCGGAGAGGGCGACGTCGGTCATGATGTCGGCGACGTCGTCCGAAGCAATCGGCTGGAAATAGGCCGACGGCAGGGGAATCCTGTCGCCCACCGCCGCCGATTTGGCGATCGAGCCGAGAAACTCGAAGAACTGCGTCGAATGGACGATCGTGTAGGGGAGGCCGGATTCCTTGATCAGCTTCTCCTGAGCCACCTTGGCCCTCAGATAGCCGCTCTTCGGCAGGCGTTCCGTGCCCACCACCGAAAGGGCGATGTGATGCTTCACGCCGGCCGCGATGCCCGCCGCGAGCAGGTTGCGGCCGGCGGTCTCGAAGAACTCCAGGACGGCCTTGTCCTCGAAGGACGGCGAATTGGCCAGGTCGATGACGACGCTGGCTCCCTTCAGCGCCTCGGACACGCCTTCGCCGGTCAGGGTGTTGATGCCGTTGTTGGGCGATGCCGCGAGGACGTCATGCCCCTTTTCGCGCAGCCTGGCGGCCGTCTTCGAGCCGATAAGCCCGGTGCCGCCGATGACGACGATCTTCATGTCGAAACTCCGTTATTGAGTTTGCTGGGAGGGCGATGTGCCGACCGATGCGATCGGCACATGTGCGTCAGGGCGCCTTTGCGGCGTCCTCGATGAGCGAGGCGACCTTGTGCGGATGGGAGACCATCAGCGCATGCGAGGCGCCTTCGACGACCACGGTCTTCACGGCGTGGGCACGCTCCGCCATGAACTTCAGAACCTCCGGCGGAATGTTCCGATCGGCCGAGCCGTAGATCGAATAGGTCGGAATTGTCTTCCAGGTAGGGGCGCCGGAGGGCTCGGCCAGGGCCGCCGCCGTCACCGGGCGCTGCGTTGCCGCCATCAGGCTGGCCGTTTCGGCGGACACGTCGGCCGCGAACTGCTGGTGAAACTTGGCGGCCTGGACATAGAGGTCCTGGCCGCCGCCGGACAACGGCACCGGCTGCAGCGCCTCGCCCAGCGTGCTGCCGGGGAACTTCGACGAGAGCGTGAGGCTGGATTCGCCCGCCTCCGGTGCGAACGCGGCGACATAGACCAGCGCCCGGATATTGCTCTTGCCGTCGGCAGCGGCGGTGATGACCGGGCCGCCATAGGAATGGCCGACCAGGACGACCGGTCCCTGGACGGACTCGATGACAGTCGCGACCGCCGCCGCATCGCTGGCAACGCCGCGAAGCGGGTTGGCGGCCGCGATGGTCCGGTAGCCGTGCTGATTGAGCTCGGCGATGACGCCATTCCAGCTCGACGACTCGGCGAAGGCGCCGTGAACCAGCACGATCGTCGGCTTGCTTTCGGATGCATGCGCCGCGGCGCCGAGGGCGGCCACGAACGCCGCGCCAAGCATCATTGATCCAAGAGGGATGGGCATTGTCTTCTCCATGGGCTGGGATAACCACGGCTTGAACAATGCGATGCGGCCTGCGTTCAGGACTATCGAGCCCAAGAATATGCCGCGTAGTGCGAAGGTCTAGGATGAGCGCGCCGCAGGTGGGGGCTCTGCTTGTACCGAGATGGAGCAGCACACCGGCTTTCGGTTGCTCCGGTCGGGATCCCTGTCTTCGGAGCCTCTGCCGGAACCGCCGGGAGCCTATGCCGCGGTATGGCCCGGCCTCATCCTTGAGCCAATCGACCGCCAAGGCCCGCCGACGCTAGCGTCCGCCTAAGATCAACATCGTCACGCGCCGTCGCGCCAAGGGGGTTCGAATTGTCGCCTGCAGAAACAACGCCGGAACGTCCCGGCGATCCTGACTTCGCCAGGCGCGCGGATCTCGCCGCCTTTCGTCCTGCGCAGCCGTCCACGGCAGGCATCGTGCACGACCTCGGCAATCTCATTCAGGTCGCGTCGTCCGCTCTGAGCCTCGTCACGCGCGACGCGACCGTGGCGGCGACGCCCGCGCTGGAGCCCGTGCTCGCCGGCGCCAGGATGGCGCTTCAGCGGGCCGGCGCGCTGGTCCGGGAAACGCTGGTCCGCGCCGGCGACGAACATCGCGCGCTCGAGCTTTCGAATGTCGGGACGTGCCTTGGCGAGGTCGAGGCGCTGATCCGAAGCGTCTGGGAGCCTGGTCTGTGCCTCCAGGTTCGGGCCGGCTTCGATCTGCCGGCCGTGAACTGCGATCGCCTGGGCCTGCAGAACGCCATTCTCAATCTCGTCTTCAACGCGCGCGACGCCATGCCGGATGGCGGGCTGGTCCGGATCGATGCGGCGGCGATCGTCCGAGGCGCGGATACGCTGGTGGAGTTCCTGGTCAGGGACAGCGGCATCGGCATGACGCCGGAGACCGCCCGGCGCGCCTTCGATCCGTTCTTCACGACCAAGGGAACAGGCCTCGGCGGCGTCGGCCTGCCGATGGTGAAGCATTTCGCCGAGCAGCATGGCGGCAGCGTCGAGATCGAGAGCGCGCTCGGATCGGGCACGACGGTGATCCTGCGGCTGCCCGCCGCGAGGCACCCGCTTGAGGCTTAGCGGATAGGCGCGATACGCGCACTGCCGGAGAGTTTGGCTCGAAGGCGAATTCAACCCGGCAGCAACACAGGAGGACACGCTCATGCAGGCCAGCGTCAGGGAAAATACCCGACTGCGGCGGTTCGAACTGCCGATCGCCAACGGCGAGATCGCCGCGGCCTATTACCGGATCGAGGAAGGGCGGGTGGTCCTGATCCACACCGAAGTCCCGTTCGAATTTTCGGGCCAGGGGATCGCATCGTCCCTCGCGCGCGGAACGTTCGACCTGCTCCGCCGGAGCGGCCGGAAAGCCGTGCCGCAATGCAGCTTCATGAGCCAGTTCCTGGCCAGCCACGCGGAATATGCCGACCTCATCGCCGGCTAACCGGCGGAGCTTCCGGACGAATTCGGGCGGTGATCCCATGAGCGACGAATACAACATGAGCGATGAATATAATCTGCAGCGTTTCGTCCTGGCACAGGATCTTGTCTACGAAGACGCGATCGCAAGGCTGCGGCGTGGCGCGATGTGCACGGAACATATGGAGCTGATCTTCCCGAGGCTGATGTCCGGGTGCGACGACGGTTCGATCGAACCCTACGCCATCGCGTCCCTGGACGAGGCCAACGCCTACCTGTCATCGCCGCTGCTCGGAGGGCGTTACCGCGAATGCGTCGGCGCGCTGCAGCGGCACGCCGATCTGAGCGCTCGCACTGTCTTCGGCGAAGTGGATGCGCGGAAGCTGCATGCCTCCCTCACCCTGTTCTCGGCCGCGAGCGACAACGAGTTTTTGCTGGAGACCCTGTTCGACGTCTGGTTCGGCGGCATACTCGACGAAGCGACGATGAACGCAATCCGGCAGATCTCGGGGTGATCCGGCGATAGCGCGTCACCGAGGCGGCCCGGCATGCGGATCCCTATGCGTCTTCATCGCTGGCTGCCTGATGGCGGGATCGTGCCCTGCGCCGGAACGGCGCCGTGTGGAATGCCGTCCGGATGGCGTTGAGCAGCGCCGGCCTGGAGTGTGCGTGCGGCTCTGGGCGGATGTCCGATCCCCCGGCCGACAGTCTGGCGGAAAGGACCGTGGCGAGGTCCTCTGCCAGTTCCGGCCGCTCGCGCAGCAGCGGCGCGACGCTCTCCTGGTCGATCTCGTAGACGTCGACGTGGCTCATCGCGCGCAGCGTCCGCGTCTCGCCGACGCCGGCAAGCAGGCCCGCTTCTCCGAAGAAATCGCCCGGGGCGAGATGGCTGACATCCCTTGCACCGGATCCGCCTTCCTCGTCCTCGCGGACGATCACGCCCGTCCGAACGATCATCAGGGACGGCAGCATCTCGCCCCGGCGCGCGATGATGTCGCCCTTGCCATAGGCCCGGATCGTCGCCGAAGCCGCCAGCGTTGCCGTTTCATCCTCCGTCAGCGTCGCGAAGATCGGGATCCCCCGGATCAGTTCCAGCGCGGTGAAGGGCGCGGCCCGTGGTTCCCCGGAACCGGGCGGCGCTTCCAAGACGATCGAAGCCCGGGGCGGCAACGCCAGCGACAGGCCGGCCGACCGCGCGTGACGGTAGATGAGGTCGTAGATCTCATTTCGCGCCTCAACCCGCCGATCCAGGTTTGCGACGCGAAAGGAGAGCTCGACGTCGAGGCCGAGGGCGTCCATGCCTTTGAGCATGACGAGCGGCGGCGGCTGCTTCAGGATCGAATCGCAGCTCGCCAGCACGGCCCGCATCACCGCCTCGATGAAGGCCGGATTGTGGGTCGGCTCCAGTCGCACCAGGCAGGACACGCCGTGGCTCTCGTCGGGGCGACTGACATTGGTGAGGGCGAGCCTGGCGAGAAAGCTGTTGGGCAGCACCACGATGTTGTTGGCCGCGTCGAGCAGATGAGTCGAGCGCCAGTTGGTCTCGACGACGCGGCCCTCGGTTCCGTCGTCGAGCCCGATCCAGTCGCCCAGCCCGTAGGGCCGGCCGAGATTGAGGGCAATGCCCGAGAAGACATCCCCGAGCGTGTTCTGCAGCGCCAGTCCCAGGATGACGGCAAAGACGCCCGATGTCGCGATCAGCGTGCCGACCGGCACGGCGAAGACGAATGCCAGGATCGACAGCAGCGTTCCGGCGTAGACGGCGCCGACGACGATATCCTGAAGCAGGCGCGCCTCGCGCGGCTTTCGCTCGAAGACGATGTAGATGCGAACGAATCCTATCAGCGCCCAGGCGAGGTGCAGCCACCAGAGCACCTTGGCCGATCCGATCAGGATCGTCATCGCCACGGTTCCGTTGCCGGATGATGCTTCATAGGGGACGACGGCTCCGTCCAGCAGAAGCGCCGACATCGTCAGAAAGAGGACGATCTGGACGAGCAGCCGCGCATTGGCGCGATGTCGCGGAAGGACGTGCCAAACCACGATTCCGGCGAGGCCGATCAGCACGATGTAGAAGGAGGACGTATTCCACCACGGCATGACGGAACCCCGTTGGGCTGGCGGACGGCCCTCGCATTCCGTGTGCGCCGTGAGGCGCGGCATCCTTCTTCGGGACACCGCGCCGTCACGGGCTGCAAGCCTCGACCAGGCGTGCGGCGAGGGAGCTGCCCCCAGAGCCTTTCATCGCTTCATGGAAACGATGAAAGGCTCTAACTATCGGTTTGGTCGCGTTTTCTTGACGCGAAACGGTATCAGCTTTGCTCGAAAACGCTCTAGTCGATATCGATGTTGTCGCGGATCGACGGATGCGGGTTGTAGGTGTTGATCCCCCGCGCTCCGTTGTGCGAGACGCCGATGCGATCGCCGGGCGTGAAGCCATAGAGGCGGCCCGGATTGTCGAACTGGAACGTCTCCCCCGACTGCAGGGTGAGCGTCCTCGTCCTGAGGTCAATGGAGGTAACGATGCCCTTGGTCTGCTCGGCTGCAACCGCAGCCAACGAGCAGGATAGGATCAGGATGGCAGCGCCGCCAATCGACGTAATATTCATCATGGTCGTAACTCCTCTTGCGTGATGGACGATCAGATCGACGTCTTTCTAGGAAGAGTGTCGATCTGTCATAATATTTATCTCTGTATATTTTGAATTTTATCTATACGTTGGGCCGGGAGGGTCTAGCTCTCCTTCTATGACCTATCGACCTGGGGCTAGGGCGGGAGAGGCGAGGTCGCATCCCGGCCGCCGGCCCGGAGCTCCGATGGCGGCGGGCCTATCTTTTGGCTGGGGCGAGGGCGACCTACGCATACCGTCGGGCCGGCAACGAACACCGGTGGCGGCCAGGGAGCGCCCCGGAGCGCATTTCACCAGACTTCGTCTACGAACCGCAGTGCCTGGCTGGACCCTCGCGTCCTGGCGGGGCCCGGATTGCCATGTCTGGAAGCAATTCCGTGTGAAGTTATTCGTCTATACGTATCGTGTTGTATGTATATGTGATCGTATTATTAGATCTATACTTTCGAATAGACGAATTGATGGGCCGTCCCGGCTAGTCTTGGTGTGAGCCGTGTCAACCGGACGAGACAGAGATGACGAATGCAGAGGTTTTTCCGGTTTCTCTCTGCAGCCAACGAAATGGCAGCCGAGCGTCCCACCTGTCCGGCTCTCGATATGCCGGCGAGACCGGTTCGCCATGCGGCGGCCAGGGTCCCAGCCCACGGCCCGGATCGGGTCCGGGAATGGGGGCGATCGATCCACCGCTTGAGGAGCAAGCCGATGAAGATCGTGATCATGGGCGGTACGGGCCTGATTGGTTCCAGGCTCACCGCCGCGTTGCGGGCCGGCAATCATGAGGTGATCCCGGCATCGCCCTCCATGGGCGTCGACGCCGTCACGGGCGAGGGGCTGGCCGCCGCCCTGCATGGCGCCCGGATTGTCGTCGACGTCTCGAATTCGCCCTCGCTGCGAGAGGATGTCGCGCTCGAGTTCTTCAGGACTGCCGGGCGGAACCTCCTGGCGGCGGAGGAGGCGGCCGGCGTTCGCCATCACGTGGCCTTGTCGGTCGTCGGCGCCGATCGGCTCGCGGAAACGGGGTATTTCCGGGCGAAAATGGCGCAGGAGAACCTGATCCGGGCCTCCGGCATTCCCTATACGATCCTGCGGTCGGCGCCGTTCTTTGAGTATCTCGGCGGGATCATCGAGACCGAGGCGGAAGGCGGCGTGCTTCGCGTTCCGCCGGCGCATGTCTGTCCGATCGCCGCGGAGGATGTCGTTGTGGCGCTTCGGGACGTCGTTCTGGGGCGCCCGCAGAATCGCGAACTCGCGGTCATTGGGCCGGAAAGCCTCGGCTTCGACGAGATCGCTTCGCAGCTTCTGGCGGCCAACGAGGATCCGCGCGCGGTGGTCGCCGATGCCGGGGCTTTGTATTTCGGCGCCGTTCTGCGGGACGATACGCTGGCGCCGCGCGGCCATCCGCGTCATGGGACGACCCGCTTCGGCGACTGGCTTCGGCTCTATGTCGCGCAGGCGCTTGCCCCGGCGTTTTAGCGGCGGGCGCAAGAAGCTGCCTGCGCGTGGGTTTTTGGCGCCGGAACCCAAGTCCCGGTCGCTCAGGCGATGTCCGTCGACCGGCTCACTTCCGCCCATGCTTCGGCGAGCCGCGTGCGCTCGCTCTCGGCTTTTGCCACCCGCGCCAGGGCGTCGCTGCCGAGGATCAGGTGCTCGGGCAGATCGTCCCGACGGGAAAGGTCGAACAGCACCTGAGCGACCTTGGCCGGATCGCCCGGCTCATTGCCGGCGACGTTCTCGGTCATCTTCATGATCATGCCGATCGTCGGCTCGTATTCGGGCAGCAGCGCGGGAACATGGCCGCGGGCGACGCGGGTCCAGTTGGTCCGGAGGCTGCCGGGTTCGATGGATATGGCCCGGACACCGAAGCCGTGGACCTCCTTGGCGAGCGACTCGGTGAAGCCGCTGACGGCCCATTTGGCGGCGCTGTAGGCGCTCGAGCCGGCGCCGCCGAAGCGGGCGGAGCTCGAGGCGATGTTGAGGATGTGGCCGGAGCGTTGCCGGCGCATGACCGGCAACGCCGCACGGGCAAGGTTCACGACGCCGAAGAAGTTGGTTTCGATCTCGGCGCGGAACGCTTCCTCCGAGGTCTGCTCGAAGGGCGCGAGATGCGCGTAGCCGGCATTGTTCAGCAGGACGTCGAGCCGGCCGAACCGCGTCAGTGCCGCCTCGACCGCGGCCTGCGCCGCCCCGGCATCGGTCACCTCAAGCTCGTCCAGCAGGATCCGGTCGCCGTATCGGGCCTCGAGATCGGCGAGCCGCTCGACGCGCCGCGCCGTGGCGACGAGACGGTCGCCGCGTTCCAGGACCAGTTCGGCGGTGCTGCGGCCGATGCCGCTGGCGGCGCCGGTGATCAGCCAGACTTTGCTCATTTCGTTTCATTCCTGTGATTGCGCCGCTGGGCGGTTGCTTGCCCGCTTCGGGACACCGGCAAAGGCGGCGGCGGATCGTCCGGATCCGCCGCCGGCGATCGGGGGATCAGCTCGCAAAGACGAAGCGCAGATAGCCCGTCGCCTGGCCGATGGCGCCGCGCACGGCGGGCGTCATGGCGAGCGCGTTGAGCATGACGAAGTCATGGATGGTGCCGTTGTAGCGCACCGAGGTGACGCGAACGCCGGCTTCGGCCAGCTTGCGGCCATAGGCTTCGCCCTCGTCGCGCAGCACGTCGTTCTCATCGACGATGAGAAGGGTCTGCGGCAGGCCGCTCAGCTCGTCCTTGCTGGCATTGACCGGCGAGGCGTGGATCTCGGCGCGCTGGTCGGCCTCCGGGATGTATTGCTCCCAGTACCAGGCCATCGCATCCGCCGTGAGCCAGGGGCCGACCGCGAACTGCTCGTAGGAGCGGGTCGACCGGGAGGCGTCGGTGACGGGATAGAACAGCACCTGCGCCTTGAAGCTCGGACCCTTGCGCTCCTTGGCGAGCAGCGTGATCGCCGCCGCCATGTTGCCGCCGACGCTGTCGCCGGCAATCACGATGCGATCGCCGTCGACCATCAGCTTTTCGGCATTGGCGGCGATATGCTTGGCGACGGCATAGCCCTGCTCGATCGCGACCGGATAGCGCGCCTCGGGGGAGCGCTCGTAGTCGACGAAGACCAGCGCCGCGTTGGCGCCGACCGCGAGCTCGCGGATCAGCCGGTCATGCGTGTCGCGGTCGCCGAGCACCCAGCCGCCGCCATGCATATAGACGATCACCGGCAGCACGCCGGTGGCGCCGGCCGGGCGAATGACGCGGATGTTGGTGGTGCCGGTCGGGCCGATCGGCAGGGCGACGTCCTTGATCTGGACGTCGGCGAGTTTCACCTCGGCCGCCTTCTGCACGTTCGACAGAACGGCGCGGGCCTCGGTGGGCGAAAGCGTCTGGATCGGCTTGCCGCCGGTCAGGCCTTCGACGAAGGCCTTGGCGGTGGGCTCCAGCGTGGGCGAGGACGAGATGGGCTTGTTCATGTCGGATCCTATGGAGTTGGTTGCACGCGAGCGGTCGCCGCTCGGCCTCCATTTGGCGGCCTCGGCCGTCGCTCGGCCATTGGCTCTCGGACGTGCTCGGCTACTGCCGAAGGCGTAGAAACCCTTCGGATCAGTGCATGAACAGGCAGACCGGCGGCGAGGAAGCGCCATGCCTCCGGAGCAGGCGGCGCCGGGCGGCGCGGGTAGGCGCCTTGCGCCGTTTCGCCGTCGCCGCTTTCCCGGATGGCGATCGCCGGAATGGTCCCGGAGGCGGGCGTTTTACCTGTCCGTTTTGATCCTATACCATCGCACAGGTGTCGTTCCGGAAGGCTTCGACTAGCCTGGTAAGCTGTGCCCGCACAGCTGGATGTTGGAGGAGAGATGCAGGAACTTTCCGCTTTCTCCGCGGGCGACCCGCGTGCCGGCGTGGACATCGACCAGTACAGGAAGACCGAGGCGGCCCTGCGTGAGCGGGAGCACGAGCTTTCGCAGCTGGTCGACATGGTGCCGAGCCATCTCTGGCGTCTGACACCGGATGGTGAACCGACCTTTTTCAACAAGCGCATGGTCGACTATCTCGGTGTCGACGTCGCCGATGTCGGCAGGCCCGGCATGACCCGCCTCGGGGCGCTCATCGCCGACACCGTCCATCCCGACGATGCGCAGGCTTTCCACAGCGGTATCCATCACGCGCTCGCCACCGGAGAAAGCTTCGCCCTGCACTATCGCTTGCGTCGCCGGGATGGCGTCTATCGATGGATGTCGAGCCGCGCCGAGTCGCTGCGCGACGGCGGAGGGGCGATCATCCAATGGTACGGCCTTTGCCACGACATCGACGACCAGATCCGGGCCGAAGCGGCGGTGCGGAACAGCGAGCAGCGTCTCCAGCAGATCGTCGACACCGTGCCGGTGGCGATCTGGAGTTTCAATTCCGAAGGCAGGATCACCTACGTCAGCAAGCGCAACCTCACGCATCTCGGTCTGACCGAGCGGAACTTCGAGGACTTTGCACGCATCTCGCAGGAAGTGGTGCATCCCGACGATTCGCCCGCCGCGCTTCGCGCCAGTGCCGAGGGCTTCCGGACCGGCAACGCCTTCTCGGCCCGCTATCGCCGGCTTGTGAACGGTGAATATCGCTGGACGGAGGGACGGGCAGAGCCGCTGCGGGACGCCGCCGGCGACATCGTCGAGTGGTACGCCGTCTCGATGGATGTCGACGACGAGGTCCGTGCCCAGGAGGCGCTCCGGCAGCGCGAACGCGACCTCCAGGCGCTGGTCGATACCGTCCCGGTGCAGATCTGGTGCACCACGCCGGCCGGAGAGCCGGCCTACATCAACAAGACGATGGCGGATTACATCGGGCTCAGGCTGGAGGACTTCGATGATGCCGGTGGCCTGGCCGCGGCGATCAAAGTGCTCGTGCATCCGGACGACCAGGCGATCTTGCAGGCCGCGCTGTATCGCTCCTTCTCCACCGGCGAACCCTTCGAGCTGAAGTATCGCAATCAGAGGCGGGACGGCGCGTACCGATGGACGGCAGGCCGGGCGGCGCCGCTCCGCGACGAATCCGGCGCCATCGTCCAGTGGTTCGGCGTGTGCGTCGATATCGACGACCTGGTCACGGCCGAGCAGGCGCTTCGGGGCCGCGAGCAGGAGCTTTCGCAACTCGTGGACATGGTGCCGGGCCTGCTCTGGCGGCTCAGCCCGGAAGGTGAGCCGCTGTTCTTCAGCAAGCGGATGATCGAGTTCCTCGGCCTCGATATCGGCGATTATGACCAGCCGGGCATGAACGGGCTGGCGGCTGCCATCGCCTCGCTCGCCCATCCCGACGACATCGAGCGGCTCAGCCAGGCGCTCGAACGCTCGATCGCGACCGGCGAGCCCTTTGCCCTCAATTATCGCCTGCGTCGGGCCGATGGGGTCTATCGCTGGATGGCCGGTCGTGGCGAACCGCTCCGCGACGAGAGCGGACGGATCGTGCAGTGGTACGGCCTCTGCCACGACATCGAAGACCAGTTGCGGACCGAGGAAGCACTGCGCGAGAGCGAGCAGCAGCTGCGCCGGCTCGTCGACGCGCTGCCGACCCAGATCTGGGCGGCGATGCCCAATGGCGAGCCATCCTATCTCAACCGCCGCCTGGCCGAATATGTTGGCCTGACTCTCGATGATTTCGACGTGCCGGGATCCTCGCGGCTGCAGGCCGCGATCCACGGTTCCGTCCACCCAGATGACGCCGCCCGCGTCGGCGACGCGCTCGGTCACGCCTTCACGACCGGAGAGCCGTTCGCGATGAAGTACCGCCAGCGGCGGGCCGACGGTGTCTTCCGCTGGATCAACGGTCGGGCGGAACCGCTGCTCGATGCCAATGGCGCGATCCAGCAATGGTACGGCGTGAGCTTCGACATCGATGACGACGTGCGCACGCAGGAGGAGCTGCGCCGTACGCGGGAGCGGCTGGCCGTGGCTTCGCAGGCGGCCAGCCTTGCCGAGCTCTCGGCCTCGATCGCGCATGAGGTGAACCAGCCCCTGGCGGCCGTCATCGCCAACTCGCACGCGTCGCAGCGCTGGCTTTCCGCCGATCCGCCCAATCTCGAACGCGCCAGGGTCGTGGTCGAGCGCATCATCCGCGACGCCAATAGCGCGGCGGATGTCGTCGATCGCATCCGGGCGCTGTTCAAGCAGGCGCGGGACGGGCGAAACGCCACGCAGCTTGACGGCGTCATCGCCGAGGCCCATGCCCTGCTTGCCGAGGAGGCGGCGCGGCGCAGCGTCCGCATCAGGGTCGAGATCGAGCCGGGCCTGCCGCCGGTCGAGCTGGACCGCATCCAGATCCAGCAGGTTCTGATCAACCTCCTGCGCAACGGCATCGAGGCCACCGCCGCGATCGCGGCCGACCGCGCGGTGGATGTGCGCGTCCGCCAGGCCTCCGGCATGGTCCAGATCGTCATCGGCGATAATGGACCCAGCACCGAGTTTTCCGAGCGCATGTTCGAGCCGTTCTTCACCACCAAGGAGTACGGCATGGGCATGGGGCTCGCGATCAGCCGTACCATCGTCGAGGCCCATGGCGGCCGGCTATGGGCCGAACGCAATGAGCCGCAGGGTGCGCGATTGAGCTTCACGCTGCCCCTGGAAGCGAAATACGGGACGGGACCCTGACACACCCGGGGCCGCCCCTGGCCCAGGCCCTCCAAAACCACGCCTTTGGGATAGGTCGAGGGTTACTTTCGTTTGGTGGCTGACGTCTCGACGTCACGCTAGCCTCATCCCTCGCGCCGCTATTGGGCGCAGGAATGGAGAACGAGATGGCGTGGACCGGTTTGGGCAGGGCGGGGCAAACATTCGGACGGCCCCTGCTGGGGCTTGTCGTCGGTCTGATGCTTCACCTGGCGCCGGCCACGGCGCAGGAGGTGCTGCGCGTGCCGCTGGTGGTCGATATCGGCACGTTCGATCCGGACAACGGCCTCGAGATCGGCGCGATGAGCGCCATCAACAACGTCTATGAGGGGCTGGTCGAATACGCGCCCGGGACAACCAGGATCGTCGGCCGTCTCGCCAGGGACTGGGAGGTGTCCGCGGACGGACTGACCTACACGTTTCATCTGGTTGACGGGGTGAGGTTCCATGACGGCACGCCGCTCGACGCGACGGCGGTGGTGCGCTCGTTCGAGCGCCGCCGCAGCGACCAGATGGCCCTCGGCTATTTTCTCGCCAATGTCGCGAAGCTCGATGCGCCCGACACACGGACCGTGGTCGTCACGCTTGCTCGCAAGCAACCCTCGTTTCTTGACAGGCTGGCCAGCGCCTGGGGTCCCAAGGTCATCAGCCCGAAGGCGCTCGCCGAGCACGAAAACGGCGACCATGCGACGACCTGGCTCAACGAGCAGGCGGTCGGGACCGGGCCCTTCAAGCTTGCCGAATTCAGGCGCGGCGAGGGCTATGTGCTCGAGCGCAACGACGACTACTGGGGCCCCAAGCCCTATTTCAGCCAGGTCCGGATGCCGGTGGTGCCTGACATCAGCCAGCAGATCCTGCAGTTGCAGGCAGGCGAGATCGATGCCGTGCCGGACGGGTATCCCGTCGAACAACTGGCGAACCTGCCGGCAGGGATCGAACTCACGGCGGCTCCGAGCATGACGCAGTTCGAACTGTTCCTAAAAGCGGGCACGCCGATGGACGAGCCTGAGGTGCGCAAGGCGGTGCTGACGGCCATCAATCCGGCCCTCTGGATGAAGGATGTCTTCGGCCCCTACGGCCATCTGTCGAAGTCGCTCTATCAGAACGTCATGCTGGACCCGGTTCGCCCGGTGGAGTTCCCGACCGACTTCGAGGCCGCCAAAGCGGCAATCGCAAGGCACGGCGACGTGCAGCTGGTGATCGGGGTGCAGAGCGAGGTCACGAGCTATACTCGCGTGGCCGAGCTGATGGTTGCGCAGCTGGCGATGATCGGCGTCAAGGCCAGCGTCAACGTGCTTCCGCTGGGGGCTGCCTATGTCATGAAGGGTGATCCGAAGGCGCCCGACATGCTGCTCACCATCGCCAATCCGGACGCGGCCCATCCGGAAAACCAGGCCAAGACCTATTTTACGGGGGACGCGGCGCTCAACTTCTATGGCCGCTCCCTGCCCGCGGCTGATGACATCGTCGACGAAGCCGGGCAGTTGACCGATGTCAAAAAGCGCAACCTGCTCTACGAAGCGGCGGGGCACATGTATTTCGACGCCGGGGTGGTCATCCCCCTGGTCGATGTGGACGACATCGTGGTGCACGCCAAGGGCCTCACCGACCTCGGTCTCCGGCCGGCCTTCCCGCAGGGCAACATCGATTTCAGCACCGCGCGATGGGCCGACTGAAGGTGGCTGAACCCGCTCTCGCCATCCGCGACCTCTCCGTCGTCCTCCACCGGGAGGGGCGAGGCGTGCGGATTCTCGATCGGGTCAGCCTCGAGGCGGTGCCCGGCGAGATCGTTGCGCTGGTCGGCGAAAGCGGCTCGGGCAAGTCGACGCTGGGGCTTGCCGTGCAGGGTCTGTTGCCGGCAGAGAGCCGGCCCGTCGTTACGGGGTCAATCCGCGTTGCCGGGGTGGAACTCGTTGGCGCGGCGGCACGCCAGCTGCGGGCGGCCCGCCGATCGCTGGTGCGGGCCGTGCCGCAGGATCCGATGGCGGGGCTCAATCCGACCATGACCATCCGGCGGCAATTGGCCGGGTCGACCCGGGACGCCACCGCCATCCGGCACTGGCTGGCCCGCGCGGGCCTGGCCGATCCCGACCGGATCGCCGCCGCCTACCCGCACTGTCTTTCAGGCGGCCAGCGCCAGCGTGTCCTGATCGCCATGGCCATGATGGCGCGGCCGAAGCTCATCATTGCCGACGAGCCGACGACGGCGCTCGACGTCACCACGCAGGCGCACATCCTCGAATGGTTGCGGGAGCTCGCCCGCCAACAGCAGACGGCCATTCTGTTCATCACGCATGATCTCGGCGTCGCGGCTTCCCTGGCCGACCGCATGGTGGTGCTGGAGGAGGGACGCGTCGTCGAGACGGGGCCGACGCGCGCGATCCTCGATCGCCCGACGCATGCCGGCACCCGAGCCCTGCTCGCCTCGCGGTTCGATCTGAAATCGGACCGGTCGAGGCCGGTGCCTGTCGGGTCGGCCTTGAAGGCATGGCCGGTCTGCGCCGCCGTCGAGGCTGCAACGGCGCTGCGGCTGTCGGGAGTGCACAAGAGCTATGCGAGCGGAGCCCGCACGCCCTGGGGGCGCCGCCCGCAGCCCGTGTTGAGCGCCATCGACCTGACCATCCGGCGGGGCGAGTGTCTCGCGCTGGTCGGCGAGAGCGGCGCCGGGAAATCGACCATCCTCAGGATCGCCGCGGGCCTGGTCGCGCCAGACCGCGGCGAGGTCGTCCGGGCGGACCTCAGGCCGCAAATGGTGTTCCAGGATCCGGCATCGGCGCTGACGCCGTGGCTGACCATCGGCGAGCAAATCGGGGAGCGCCTGCGCGGCAGCGGGCTCGCCGCGGCCGAGCGCGACCGCAAGGTCGAGGAGGCACTGGGGTTAGCGGGGCTCGATCCCGCATTGGCGCGCGCCCTGCCGGCGGAACTCTCGCTCGGACAGTGCCAGCGCGCGGCGATCGCCCGCGCCATCATCGTGCCGCCAAAGCTGCTGCTCTGCGACGAGCCGGTCTGCTCCATGGACGTGCCGCTCGCGGCGACCATCCTGAACCTCCTCGGCGCGCTGCGCCGCCGGCTCGGCATGGCGATGCTGTTCGCCACCCATGACCTCGCCGCCGCGCGCCTCGTCGCCGATCGCATCGCGGTTCTGCGGCATGGACGGCTGGTCGAGCAAGGAGACCCCGATGCGCTGATCGCCGCGCCGGCGACCGAATACACGCGCGCGCTGATCGCGGCCGTACCGAAGCTGGAGAATTGCCAATGAGCAGGCAGGCATTCGTCGATCGGGCCGGCTGGCTCGGCCGCATCGGTGTTGCCGGCGTGCTCCTCGTCACCCTGATTGCGCTGCTCGCCCCCTGGTTGACGCCCTTCGATCCGCAATTGCGCGTCGCCGGGGCCTTCCTCCCTCCCTCGGGCGCGCACTGGTTCGGCACCGACGAGATCGGCCGCGACCTGTTCTCGCGCATCGTCATCGGCGCACGCTCTACCTGGCTTCCGGCGCTGGCGGTCATCGGTTTCAGCCTCGTCCTTGGTTCGATCATCGGCGTGATCAGCGGGGTGGCCGGCGGCTGGACCGATCTCATCGTCCAGCGCGTCATCGACCTCTTTCTCGTCCTGCCTTCGATGCTGGTGGCGCTGGCCGTGGTCGCGGTTCTCGGCCCGGGACTGACCAACATCATGATCGCCCTCGCGATCTTCTGGTGGCCCTGGTACGCGCGGATCTCGCGCGACGAAATTCGCCGCCTGGCGGTGCGGCCGCATGTCGAGGCCGCACGTATCGCAGGCGTGCGGACGCCGCGCCTGCTGGTTCGCTATCTGCTGCCCGGCGTCGTTCCGGCGCTCCTCGTCGTCGCGACCATCGATGTTGCCAACGTCATTCTCACCATGTCGCTGATGTCGTTTATCGGCCTCGGACAGCCGGCTCCCGCCGCCGAGCTTGGCGCCATGACCGCTCGCGCGCTCGAGAACCTCACCGCTTACGGGTGGCTGCCGATCCTGCCGGCGGCGACGATTTTCGTCATGTGCCTCCTGGCCAATCTCGCCGGCGACGGCCTGCGCGCCGCGCTTCGAGGGGCCTGACATGCCGTTTTATCTCGCGAAGCGTATCGCCGGCCTCGTGATTGTGCTGCTGGCGATGAGCTTCATCGTGTTTTGCCTGCAGAGCGTCATTCCAGCCGATCCCGCCCGGGCCATCGCTGGCCCGAGCGCGCCGGTCTCGACGGTGGAAGCCATAAGACAGCGACTGGGTCTCGATCAGCCGGTCCTCGCGCAATATGGCCGCTTCATCGCCCGCGTCGCGCAGGGCGACCTCGGCACCTCGGTGCGGACACGCCAGCCGGTGACGGCCGATATCCGCAAGTACCTTCCGGCGTCGTTCGAACTCGGCCTCGTCGCCATGGCGATCGGCGTGGCTCTGGCCTGCCTCTTGGCTTTGCTGCAGGGTACCTTTCCGCGCCTGGGTCTGGTGCGGCTCGGGATCCTTGCCGCGGGATCGGCGCCGATCTTCTTCTCGGCGATGCTGCTCGTCTATTTCTTCTGGTTTCGGCTCGGCTGGCTGCCGGGAGCCGGGCGCCTCGGCATCCGGAATTTCTCCGGCCCGACCGGCCTCAACCTCGTCGATGGCCTGCTGACGGGCCGGCCCGAGGTCAGCCTCGATGCGCTCTCGCACATCATCCTGCCCGCGCTGGCGCTCGCTGTGCCAATCGCCGTCGCGGTCGGCCGCAGTCTCGGCGGCGCGATGCACGAGGTGATGCAGCAAGGCTATATCCGTACGGCGCGCGGCAATGGGCTGGGCGAGACCGCCGTCCTGCTGCGACATGGCCTGCGCAATGCCGCCGGCGCGCCGTTCGCCATGATCGGCCTACAGGTCAGCCTGCTGTTCGGCAACCTGCTCATCGTCGAGCGCGTCTTTGCCTGGCCCGGGCTCGGCCTCTACATGCTGCAGGCGTTCGCGAGCGCGGATCTGCCGGCGGTGTTGGGGGTGTCACTGATCTTCGGCGCCATCTACATCCTGGTCAATATCGGCGTCGAGATCGCCCAGTCACTCGCCGACCCGCGCATCGGTCTCTGAGCCGGAAAGCGGCAGCGTGAAGGAGACCGTCGAGCCCCGGTCGACCGTGGACCTCGCCGTGATCCGGCCGCCATGCGCCTCGACGATCGACCGGCAGATGGCGAGACCCATGCCCATGCCGTCCGCCTTGGTGGTGTAGAAGGCATCGAAGATGCGCTCCGGATTGGGAATCCCCGGGCCGCGATCGCCCACCTCGATCTCGATCGTTTCGTCATTCCGACGCCGCGAGACGATCTGCAATCGGCGTTCCCCGGGGGGCGTGCCCTGCATCGCCTCGATGGCGTTGCGGATCAGGTTCAGCACGACCTGCTCCACCTGCACATGGTCCGCGTTCACCAGCGGCAGGTCGGGATCGAGCGCAAGTCCGAGCCGAACATTGCCCGAGATCAGCCTGTCGATCACCAGCTCGGTCACCTCGCTGATCACGCCGTTGAGGTCCACCGGGCTGCGACCGGGCGTCGTCTGGGCGAACAGGGCCCGGATCCGCCCGACCACTTCCGCTGCCGCGTTGGCGTCGCGGATGATCTTTTCGGCGGTGCGCCCGGCGCGTTCGTAGTTCGGCGGGCTGGCGTTGAGCCAGCGCTGGTAGGCATTGGCATTGGCGACCACGGCCTGCAGCGGCGAATTGAGCTCGTGCGCGATCGAGACCGACAGCTCCGACAGGCTCGCCGCGCGTGAGGCCCGGGCCAGCCGCTCGTCGGCGAGGCGCAGCGCCTCCTGCGCGCGCACCTCGTCGTCGATGTCGATGTTGACGCCGTACCAGCGCAGGATCGTGCCGCTCTCGTCGCGCAGCGGCTCGACGCGCGAGTCGATCCAGCGGAACTCGCCGTCCTTGCGTCGCAGACGGCCCTTGAATTGCAGCGGCTCGCCGGTCGCGATGGACCGCCGGAACGCCGCCGCGACGCCGGCGCGATCATCCGGATGGATCATGCCGGTGTGCGTATTGAAGTCGTGGCCTTCTTCCGCGGCCTCGCTGCCGGGCTCGATGCCGGCCCAGTCGACGAAGCGCTTGTTGAAATAATAGGGCAGCGCCTCCGGCGTCAGCAGGAAGATCATGGTCGGCACCGTGTCGACCAGCAGGCGAAGCTCGCGCTCGCTGGCGCGCAGCGCTTCCTCGGCGTTCTTCTGCTCGGTGATGTCGGTCGTATGCCCGTACCAGCCGGTGATCCGTCCGCGCTTGTCGCGCGACGGGACGACCGTGTCGCGAAACCACCGATAGACGCCGTCGCAACGGAGCACCCGTTGCTCGTCGATCAGAGGCTCGCCGGTCCGCAGCGCGTGGTCCCAGTTCGCGCGGGTCCGCTCGATATCATCGGGGTGGGTCCACCGCTCCAGCGCGTTGGGCTCGATCTCGATCATCCGGCGCATCGCCTCGGGCGTGACGCCGATGAAGGCGAGCACGGCCGGGTTGACGAACCGGATCCGCCCATCGGGATAGGCGGTCCAGCCGAGCCCGGGGATATCGGCGACCAGCCGCTGCGAATGCTGATCGAGCACATCGTAGAGGCTTGCGGACCTGAAGATCTGGACGAGCAGCCATATCGCCGCCGCCGCGCCGAGATACACGCCGAGCTGGACCAGGCTGTCCGGGCCAAGGGGCAGGTTCCAGAACACGATCGCGGCCCAGAAGCAGCCGGTGACGGCGATGGCGCCCAGCCCTTCCTGCCAGCCGAGCCAGATGCAGAGCGCCGCGACGGCGACCAGCAGACCGGCCGGCTCGAACGCCAGCAACGCCACCACAAGTCCCGCGACACAGAGGAACAGCGCCAGGCTTCGGTGCAGTATCGAAGGGGTTACTTCCATCGGCTGCCTCCCGGGGACCTGGCGCGCCGGCCTTGCGATTTGTCGGTTTGGGAGCTTGGAAACACCAGCGGATCAGCCGTTGTTCGACCGGATGTCGTCGGGCAGCGATTGCCACGCGCCGAAGAGATGGGCGGTCGAAGGGGCGTTCATCTTCTTCATCATGCTGCTGCGATGCAGTTTGACGGTGACCTCGCTGATCTGCAGCTCGAACGCGATCTGCTTGTTGAGGGACCCCTTGACCACCGACCGGAATACCTGCCGCTCGCGCGGCGTCAGCGTATCGTAGAGTTCCACATTCCGGCGCGTCTCGTCGGCCGCGCGCCGCTGCTCGATGTCGGTCGCGATGGCTCTCGAGATGGCATCGAGAAAGGTCTGGTCGCGAACCGGCTTGGTGAGGAAGTCCACCGCGCCCGCCTTCATCGCCTGAACGCTCATGGCGATGTCGCCATGACCCGTCAGAAACACGATGGGGGTGAGGATGCCGTGTTCCACGAGGCGGTGCTGCAGATCGAGACCGCTCAGCCCGGGCATGCGGACATCGAGCACGACGCAGCCGGGCCGATCGGGCAGCTCCGCCTCGAGCAGTTCGGTCGACGATGAAAAGGCGATGGTGTCGATGCCGACCGAGTTCAGCAATTCGCCCAGTGCCTCGCAGACGGCGGTGTCGTCATCGACCAGGATGGCAATCGGATCGTCCGCGGTTCCCGCCATGTTCGTGTCCCACATATCGACTGCTCCGGCAGGCGCCAGCGTGACAGGAAGATACACAGCCCCCTCGCCGAGTTGAGCTATACGCGGGGATAGGTGCTGATCCGACGCGGAGCGGCGCCGCGAAGACGGCCGTCCCGCCAGAAGGTCTATGCTGGACGAAATCCGTGAAGCCTCGCGGGTGCCGTCAACGCGGCCGGCACGTTGATCGGGCGACAAAGGACATGCCGCGCATCGTCGTCGCACGTCGGCTGCCGGAGGCTTGATCGAAGCCCTCCGACGTTGTGTCTTCAGCTCGATCCCGAAGCGGTTAACTTCATGACATTGTTTGGTTTTAGCCACTTGCGGGATGTGGGGAGCGGCTTTTTGGGCTTGGCCACGGATCGTGGCGGTCCTTTGGCCTTCCTCCTCCCGGTCAGCCGGGTAGGGCGATCGGCTTTCCTGACGCCGGATGGGGCAGGACGTTCATGTCGATGCCGTAGATCTGGCGCAGCGTCTCCGGGTTCATGATCGCGTCCGGCGGGGCGTGCGCGACGACCTTGCCCGAATGCAGCGCGAGGATTTCGTCGCAGTGTCGGGCTGCCATGTTGATGTCGTGCAGGACGGTGACGACTCCCAGCCCCTTCTCATGCGCGAGGCGCCGGACGAGCGCGAGGACCTCGATCTGGTGGGCGATGTCGAGCGCCGAGATCGGTTCGTCCAGCAGCAGGCATTCGGCGTCCTGCGCGATCAGCATGGCAATCCAGGCGCGCTGGCGCTCGCCGCCCGACAAGGTATCGACGAGCCGGCCGGCCAGCGGCGCAAGATCGGTGAGCGCGATCGCTTCCGCCACTTTCTCCCGATCCGTCGCGCCGAAGCGTCCGAGCGCGCCGTGCCAGGGATAGCGCCCGAGCGCGACCAGTTCGCGGACCAGAAAGCCCGGCGCGGCAGGGGTCTGCTGCGGCAGGAAGGCGACCCGGCGGGCGAAGGCCCGGTCGCCCCATTCCGACGGGGGGCGGCCCTCGAACCGCACCTGGCCCGACGTCGCCGCCTGCTGGCGGGCGAGGATCTTCAGCAGCGTCGACTTGCCGGAGCCATTGTGGCCGATCAGGCCGATCATGCGACGGGCCGGCAACGTCAACGTCAGAGGCCCGAGCAATTGCCGTCCTTCGACGGCAAAGGATATCCCGTCGAGAGCGAAAAGCGGAGACGCGTCGTCGGGCCGCGGCGGTCGAGGGGACATGGTCAGGTTTCCTTTCTCGCCTGCGCGAGCGGGCAGCTCTTGCAGTAGCCGAGCGTCTCGATCAGGTAGCGCAGGCAGCAGACCCGGCGCCGCCGTGCGCCGCCGACATAGCGGATCGGCTCGAAGAGCGGGTTCCGGCTGCCGTCCGGCCGAAGGCGGGCGGCAAGCAGCGCTGCGCCCTGCGCGACGCCGGGATGGTCGGCTCCCAGCGATGCCTCGCATTCGCGCAGGACATTCTCGGCCACATTGCCGGCATTGCTCCAGAGCACCTTTTCCGGCAGGCCGCTGGTGGCGCGGATGGCGCCAATCAACGGCGCCAGATGTTCCTCCGTCACCCGGGCGAACCGCGCGGCGGCGCTCGCCGGCGCGAAGCGGACGATGTCGGGACCGAGGCGGATGGCGGCGGTGTGCCCATCCTCGTCGAGGACGACGCCGATCCGCTCGAGTTCGACCGGCAGATCGAGATCGGCGAGAAGGTTCGCGGCCAGAATTGGCACCAGCAAGGTCGAGAAGTGCCATTTCGACCATTGCGTCGCGATCGCGGCCTTGTCGCCACCCGGGTATTTCCGGCCGAATTGCTCGAGGATGGGCCGCAGACGCTCCGGGTCGAGCAGGCTTTTGCCGGCAAGGAAGGGGCGCGGGTCGCTCTCCGGCACGAGCTGGGCGCCGTAGCGCTCCAGGGATCCGCGGAACACGGGGGCCAGTGCCGGGATCATCGCCGGGCCACCATCAGGACGAAGTAGAGGCCGCCGAGACCGGTCGCCACGAGACCGGCCGGGATCTGCCACGGAAACGCGATGTTGCGGCCAATCCAGTCGGCGAACACCATCAGTCCGCCGCCGATCAGCGCCGCCGCATAGATCCGCGGCAGCGCACGCCGGAAGCCGAGCGTGCGCGCCATGTGCGGCGCCATCAGGCCGACGAAGGACAAGGGGCCGACCATCAGGGTTGCGACCCCGGTCAGCGCCGCTGCCATGGCGATGATGCAGAAGCGGCTCCTTCCGATCGGCAGGCCGAGCCCGGCAGCGGAGGGGCGCCCCAGCGGCAGGATTTCGAGCCAGCGCCCGAGAAGCGGCAACAGGAGCAGCGCGAGGCAGGCGAGGACGGCGACGGTGCGCGCATCGCCGGCCGTGACCGAATAGGTCGAGCCGGAGAGCCAGCCGACCACGCGCAAGACGCGCATGTCGCCCAGGAAGAGCATGACCGATAGCGCCGAGGCGAGCAGCGTCGCCAGGGCAGCGCCCGTCAGCAGCAATTGTTCCGGCGCAAAGGCGGAGCGCCGGCTGAAGTTCAGAACGGCGAACAGGACCAGGGCCGCGGCAAGACCGGAAAGCAGTATCATCGAGCCGCGGTCGAGCGCCGGCAGGAAGAACGTGGCCACGAGCAGGATCAAACCGGCGCCGGATGAAATTCCGAGCAGTTCCGGACTGGCGATGGGATTGCCGGTCAGCCCTTGCAGGAGCCCGCCCGCAACCGCCAGCAGGAGGCCTGCAGAGAGTGCGGCGACGATGCGCGGTAGCCGCCAGGGGAGCAGCGCGGCCAGATCCTGGCCGCTGGCAAGCTGCCATCCCCCGGTCGTTCGGCCGAGCAGGAGGGAGACCGCCAGCATCCCGACCAGCAGGGCGATCAGCAACGCCACGCCGATCCGCGTCGCGTTGCTGCCGGTGGAAATGGGCAGGCCCGGCAAGGCGGCGGGCGCGTGGTTGGGTCGAGCCCGGCGCAGCAGGTAGATCAGGAGCGGCGCGCCGAGGAGCGGCGTGACGGCGCCGGCCGGGATTTCCATGCCGCCGGACAGCAGCATCAGGCCCTGGTCGGTGCAGGCGAGGAGGCCGGCTGCGATCAGCGAGCCGGCGAGTAGCCGCTGGGAGAGGCGCCTGGCGCCGCCAAACCGCGCCATGGCCGCGCCGGCGAGGCCGACGAAGCCGATCACGCCTATCGTGCCGGCCACGATGGCGCTTGCCAGCACGGCGCCGGCGATGGCCAGCGCGCGGGTCGTGCCGAGGGAAAGACCCAGCCCGCGGGCTCCGGCGTCATCCAGCTCGAGCAGGGCGAGCGGCCGCAGTAGCGCCAGTGTCGCCACCAGCGCGATGGCGAGGCGCGGCAGGATCTCGACGACGCCGCGCCAGCTGTTCTGGACCAGGGAGCCGGATTCCCAGACATAGAGTTCGCCGAGCGCATCGAAATGCACGAGGATCAGCATCGATCCGAAGGCGCCGAGAGACAGCGACAGGATCAGCGCCGACAGGATCAGCGCCGCCGGCGAAAAGCCCTGGCGGCGGGCGAGCAGCATGACGATGAGGGTGGCCAACGAGCCGCCGGCGAAGGCGATCACGTCCCAGCCGGCGACGAGAAGGCCCGGCGCCCAGAGAATGGCGACGGCGAGCGCGCATTTGGCGCCTGCGAACACGCCGAGCGTCCCAGGCTCGGCCAGCGGATTGCGCAGCACCTGCTGGAAGACGACGCTGGCGAGCCCGAGCGCGCCGCCGCATAGCAGGCTCATCACGAAGCGCGGCAGCAGCGCATCGCGCGCGATGATCGCCTGCAGATCGGTCGGGTTGCCGAGCGACGCCAGCCATCGTCCGGCCGGAAGCACCTGCCGGAGGTTGAACGCCAGAAGCAGGGTGGCGATCGCCACGAGGCCAAGGCCAAGGACAACCGCCCGATTTCGGCGCTCGGCCTGAGAGAGGATCGCCTCAGTCATATCGCTTCAGTCATGGCGAGGCAGTCCGGCGACGAGTTGACGGGCAAAGCGGATCGCCGAGACGATGCCGCCGCTCGGATAGATGACGGGCATCTGGGTCACGCGTCCGGCGCGGACGGCGGGGAGAGCGTTCCAGAGTGCGCTGCCGTCAAGCGCGGCGAGCGCCCGCGCCGTCTCGGCGCCCCGGTCGAAATGCACGATCCGCGCTTCCGGCTCTCCGGCCAGCTGATCGATGCCGGCCGATGTCACGCCGGAGGCGTTGACCCGGCCCTGCCAGGCATTGCGCAGGCCGAGCTGGCCCAGCGCATCGCCGATCATGCCGTTGCCGCCGAAGATGGAGACGTTGCGTCCGTTTTCGGCAAAGCGGCAGACATAGAGCGGACGGGCGGTGCGATCCGTAAGGGCGGCTTGCGCGGCGGCGAGCGTCGCGTGCAGCCGCTGCGTCCACTGTTCGGCCTCTTCGGTTCGGTCGAAGAGCTCGCCGAGCGCATGGATTTGCCGGATGGCATTGGCGATGGCCGGCTCGGTCCTGGACAGGGAATCGACGGATACCAGCGGGGCGATGCGCGACAGAATGCCGAGGCTGCCGGCCTGCCAGGAGGCGAGCAGGATTGCATCCGGGCTCATCGCGCGCAGGAGTTCCGCATTCGGTTCGGTCAGGGGGCCGAGGTCGGGGGTATCGGCCGCGAGCGCCGGCTCCGCCACGAGGCGGCGATAGAGCGGGACATTGGCGACGGCGAGCGGGGTGACGCCAAGCGTCAGCGTCAGTTCCGTCGCGAACAGATCCAGCGATACGACGCGGCTGGATGTTGCCGCCCGTGCCGGGGCTCCCGACAGGACGAAGGGGACGGCGAGCGCCGTCCCCAGGAGCCTGCGTCGCGAAAGGCCCGGCCTGCTTACCATTTGTAGGAGAGCGTTCCGACGACGGACGCCGGCTCCCCGTAGCGGCAGCCATCCGTGCCGGCGCAGGTATAGAACTTCTTGTCGAAGAGGTTCCGCGCGTTCAGCGTGAAGTCCAGTCCGTTATATTGCTTGCCGAGCGCGCTGAAGTCGTAGCGAACCATGGCGTCGGCAAGCATGTAGCCTGGGACATCGGCGTCGTAGCCAAGTGTCTTGACGCTGTCGGGCATGCTGGTCTTGCCGACATAGCGCAGGCCGCCGCCGATGGAGAAGCCGTCGAGGCCCAGTTCGTCGAGCTTGTAGTCGGCCCACAGCGAAACGGCGTTGCGCGGAACCAGCGCCACCGCCTGGCCGATCTCGTAGCTGTTGGCGCTGTCGAGGATCTGGCTGTCGGTATAGGCATAGGCGCCGATGATGCCGAGGGCGCCGAACTCGGCGCGCGCCTCGAGCTCCAGTCCGCGCGAGCGCACCTTGCCGAGCTGGTAGGCGCTTCCCGTGGCGTCATAGCTGACGAGATTCTTCTGCGTCAGTTCGTAGATGGCGGCGCTGAGGAGAAGGTTGCTGCCATCGGGCTGATAGCGAAGGCCCGCTTCATACTGCAGACCCTCGTTCGGCTTCAGCGCGTCGCCGGTCCGGCTGTCGGCGCCGACCTGGGGCGCGAAGGATTGGCTGACGCTGAGATAGGGGGCGAGGCCGTTGTCGAAGAGATAGACCACGCCGGCGCGGCCGGTCGCCTTCTGGTCGTCCTGATCGGTGACCTTGCCATTCTGGTAGCTGGTCGACGTGCTGTCGGTCCAGTCCTGCCGGCCGCCAAGCACGAAGGCCCAGTTGTCGATCTTGATCTGGTCCTGCAGGTAGACGCCGAACTGGTTGCCGTCGCTGTCGCTGCCGCGGTTGGTCGGGCCGATGGCAGGGGAAGAACCGGAATAGACGGGATCGTCGATATCAAGCGGAACGTAGCCGGTGCCACGGAAACGCAGCGTGTCATAGCCGCGGCGATAATAGTCGATACCCGCGAGCACCGTGTGCTCCGCCGGTCCCGTGGTGAAGCTCTTCTCGAGCGAGGTGTCGGTGGTGAAGCCGTAGGACTTCTCATCCCGCTTGCTGGCCAGCCGATAGAGCGTCCCGTTGCTGGTGACAGGCGCTAGATTGGCCATCATGTAGTCCCACTTGACGTCGGACTGGTAGTAGCGGGCGGCATGGCGCAGCTTCACATCGTTCTCGAACGTGTGCTGGAGATCGTACCCGACCGTAAAGAGGTCGCCGACATAGCGGTCGAAGCCCGGTTCGCCGAGGAACAGGTCGCGCGGGATCCTGCCGGTGCTGACATCCTGGTAGAGCAGCGGCGCGCTGAACTTGGTGTTCACATGCTGGTAGCTGGCCTGCAGCGTCAGCGACGTTGCCGCATCCGGGCTCCAGGTCAAAGCCGGGGCGATATAGACCTTGTTGTCCGGCGTCTGCTCGACCCAATTGTCGGCATCGCGCACGAGGCCGGTGAGGCGATAGCGCAGCGAGCCGTCGGCGTTGAGGGCGTCGCTCAGGTCGAACGAAACCTGCTTGCGGTCATAGCTGCCATATTCGGCATTGATTTCGTGGAGCGGCTTGTCGGTGGGGCGCTTCGAGATGGCGTTGATGAGGCCACCGGGCGAGAGCTGGCCATAGAGAACCGAGGCGGCGCCGCGCAGGACTTCGACCCGTTCGAGGCCATACGGTTCCTGGCCGCCGTCATAAACGTTGGATTGCAGCTTCATGCCGTCCCGCAGCATGCCGCCATTGCCGGTCGCGACGTTGAAGCCGCGCATCATGACGTCATCGACCATGCGGCTGAAGCTCTGCGACTGCATGCTGACGCCGGGGGTGTAGGTCAGGGATTCGGCGAGCGATGCCGGCTTCTGGTCGGTGATCTGGTCCCGGGTCACGACCGAGACGGATTGCGGGGTCTCGAGGATCGGCGTGGCCGTCCCCATGCCCGAGGCATTCTGGGTCGCGACATAGCCGTCGACCGGCCCCCACGGGCTCTCGCGCTGACCTTCGACAACGATTGTTTCGAGAAGCTCGGTGCCTTTCGGGGCGACGGATGTCCCGTCATGCGCCGCCGAGGCAGAGAGGATGGTAACCGTGTTGGCGCCCGTGAAGCTGTAGCGCAGGCCCGAGGTGGCCAGCAATCGGGCCAGCGCCTGCTCCGTCGACATGATGCCGGTCACGGCCGGCGCGGTATTGCCGGCGGCGACCGCGGTCTTGTAGGCGATCTGCACGCCGGACTGGTCGGCGAGGGCGCGCAGCGCCCGGCCGAGCGGCTGGCTCGGAATGTTGAAATTGCGCGTCTGGCTGGCCTCAGCTTCGGCCCGCGATACGGGCAGTGCCGGCAGCATCCCCACGCCCAGCGCCGTGCTCATCAGCATCGTCGCCAGCATGCCTCGATGCCGGAAACTGGTTTGCCCTGCCCGCGTCTTCATTCCGTACCGCCTCTTTCAGCCGAGATGGACCCCATGGGTCCGACAGCGAAGAGAGTGGGTAGGAGTGATGCCTGGTCCCTTCATCGTCTTGACGGGCGAAGGGCGGCTTTGCCTAAACGGGGAGCCGAGATTTTTTTGGAGCGAGGCGGGGAACTCAGGAAATCAGCACGACGACGCCGGGGACGCGCCGAACGGACAGGCCCTGGGTCCGGGCCAGCGCCCTGACGGCGGCGAGCGCCTGCCCGGTCGAGAAGATCGCGCTGACGGGCGTCGAGGACGATGCGTTCGGAGCGAGGACGATGCGTTCGGGCAGATAGCGGCCAAGCTCGGCGATGGCGCTGTCGAAGGGGCGTCCCTCGAATATGATCCGTCCGGAGCGCCAGGCGAAGACGGTGTCCGTTTCGATTCTGATGGCCGGATCCGGGAGGCCGCCCGCCGCATAGCGGGTTTGCTCGCTCGCCGCGAGGACAACGCCGCCGTGCTCCGGGCTGGCCGCCGCTTGCGGCGCTTGCTGACCCGATACGCGGACTTCCCCCTCGGCGACGGTCACGGTGGCGACATCGTCGAACGCCTGGACGGAGAAGACCGTGCCGAGCGCGTCGGTGTTGCCGCCCAGTGCCGCGACGCGGAAGACGGTCTCGCTGGGCTTGACCCGGAACTCGGCCTCGCCGCGCAGCAGTTCGACGAGGCGCAGGCCCGACTGGAAGCGGACGGCGATGCCGCTGTCGGTATTCAGGGCCGCCGTCGAGCCGTCGGGAAGGATGAACTCCGCGCTTTCGCCGACCCCGGTCCGGAAATCGGCGTTCCACCAGATTTCCAGCCGCGGCAATGCGATCACCGCCGCCGCTGTCGCCATCGCCGCGCCGCCGATCAGGAAGCCGCGTCTGCCGAGCGTCGGGCGTCGTGGCTCGCTTGCCGCTGTCAGCGCCGCGGGGCGCGCCCGCCGGGCGGGATCGAGCACCTGGAGTTCCTGCCAGAAGGCACGTTCGCGCTCGAACGCCTGCCGATTGTCGGGAGAACCGTCACGCCATGCCTTGAAGCGTTCGATATCCGCGGCGCTGATCTCGCCCGAGTTCAGGCGCACGATCCAGTCGCGTGCGTCCATCGCGCTTCGGCGGTTTGTTTCGGGCTGTTTCTCGGCGTCCATGCGGGCGATGGTTGAGCTGAAGTGTGGCAGTTGGAGCTTGCAATTTATAGACGCGCGAAGATTGCCTTTGCCTAAAGACGCGGTCCCGATTTCATGTGCCGAATTCGTCGCGAACCGACGCGAGCCGCTCCAGCGCCCGCCGAATATGATAGTAGACCGCCTCGTCGCTGATGCCGAACTGGCTGGCAATCTTGCGGTGGGAGATGCCGTCGATCCGGTTCATCAGGAAGATCTGGCGGGTCCTCTCCGGCAACTGGTCGAGGACCGCCTCGACGGCGCGGATCGCCTCGCGCCCGATCAGAATCCGCTCCGGCGAGACGGCGTCCGACGGCTCCCAGAGAACCTCGTTCAGCTCGGTGTCGATTTCACTGCGCCGCCGTTCCTTGCGATGCTGGTCCGTCAGGGCGTTGCGGGCCACCTGGGTGATGTAGCCGCCGGGATTGTCAATCGGGACGTCGCTGGGCGCCTTGTCCAGCTTCAGCCAGGTATCCTGCAGAATATCTTCCGCCTGCGCGCGGGATCCGGTGCGTGCGTGGGCCGACGCCTCCAGCCGGGGCCGAAGCAGAAGAAACGTCGTCAGGAGTTTGCCGAAATGCCGCTTGTCCAATTTGACCCGAGGGACGCGCATGAAGCCATGGGAGATGTGCCATGGCGCCTAGCGGATCGAAGAAAATCAAGCAATCACAATAATTTGGATATGTTCCAGACTGCTTGATGATATCGCACCTGATAGTCAGTCTTAGTGATTGATATTGCTCCAGCCTCCGGCGAGGGGCGCCGTTGCCACCTGGCGCGGAAAATCGAGCGCGTTGCTGTTCAGCCACAGAAGCAAGGGGCATCACCGCCGAGCAAGACCGTCGGCAGTGGGGCGTGGAGGTCGGCGGCGAGGTCGGTCAGAAAGCCGAGGACTCCCCATCCGGTGATCTGGGTGAAGGCGAGGACCAGGAAGACGGAGACGTTTGTGGCTATCGCCCGACGCTATCGGAGCGCGATGTCAGGCACGCAACAGCGCGTCCGGCGACATCGCCCGGGCGCGCGTTGCCGCAGGAGGGCGGAGCCGCTGTGGTCGCCAGGCCTCGCGATCGATCCCCATCGTTACCGGAGCCGGGTTCCGGCGGTGAAGACGTGGGCCTTTCCGGAGATGGAAAGCCGGATCAGGGTTCCGACCGCGGGCAGGGCCATCGAGGTGGCGGCAAAGCAGATGTCCTTGCCGGTGCTCGGCGCTTCGTCGTCGGCGCAGCGCACAAGGCGCGCGGTGATGCCGCTCGATGCGCCGGCGAAATCGACCGCGATCACTTCGGCGAGCACATCGTCGGCGTCGGACTCGGCGGGGGATTGGACAGGAGAGAACGAAATCTGATCGGGACGGAGCATGAGCTCGCCGGGGCCCGAGCGGCGATCGTCCACGGCGATCCGGCCGAGGGCGCAGCGGGCGATCCCGCCCTCGATCCGTGCCGGAAGCAGGATCGCCTCGCCGAGGAATTGCGCCACCATCGGATCAACCGGCCGCAGATAGAGTTCGCGCGGTGTGCCGGCCTGCGGCAGGCGGCCCTGGCGCATGACCGCGACCTGATCGGCGAAGGAGAGGGCTTCGGCCTGGTCGTGCGTGACCAGGATCGTGGTGATCGCCTCCGCGCCGAGCAACTCCGACACCGCCTGCCGGGTCTGGGCGCGCAACCTGGTATCGAGGGCCGAGAAGGGTTCGTCGAGCAGCATCAGGCGAGGCCGCCTTGCCAACGCGCGGGCGAGCGCGACGCGCTGTTGCTGGCCGCCCGAGAGCTGGTCCGGCCGCCGGCGAAGAAAGCCCGCATCGAGGCCGGTCATCGCCATCAGCTCACGGATGCGCGCGTCGCGTCCCGCCTGCTGGCGTGGAATGCCGTAGCCGATGTTGTCGGCGATCGAGAGATGGGGGAACAGCGCGCCGTCCTGCGCGACGATGCCGATGCCGCGCCGATGCGGCGGCACGGATCGGGGCCCGTCGGCGAGCACTTCGCCATCGAGGACGACACGGCCTTGGTCCGGGGTCTCGAAGCCGGCGATGACCCGCAACAGCGTCGTCTTGCCCGATCCCGACGGTCCGACGATGGCGGTCCGGCTGCCCGGCGCGAGGTCGAGATCGATGCCGGCGAGCGCTTCCGTCGATCCGTATCGCTTCGCGACTGACCGCAATTCGAGCAGGGTCATCGTCCTGCGCTCCTTCTCGACTGGACGTGAAGCAACCATGCCAGCGGCAGGGAGACCACCACCATGATCAGCGCATAGGGGGCGGCTGCGGCATAATCGAGCTCGCTGGAAAGCGCCCAGAACGCCATTGCCAGCGTGCGGGTGCCGTTCGGCGCCAGCATCTGCGTTCCCGGCAACTCGTTGAAGATGCC
Organism: Kaistia sp. 32K; assembly: GCF_016629525.1. GTDB lineage: Bacteria > Pseudomonadota > Alphaproteobacteria > Rhizobiales > Kaistiaceae > Kaistia. Next base: position 4,497,374 of record NZ_AP024269.1, on the reverse strand, counting down.
GAGCGAGGCGAGCGCCATGCTGGACGCCACGCCGGGCGCGGCGAGCCGCAGCGTGACCGAAAAGAAGGCGTTGGCCCGCGAGCGGCCGAGGCTGGCGGCCGCCTGCTCGAGCTCGACTGGCGCCTGCGCGATGCTGGCGCGCAGGCTGACCAGCGCGCGTGGCAGGAACATCAGCGCATAGGCGGCGAGAATGGTGACGAAGGTCTGGTAGAGCGGCAGCGCGACCCGCACCGTGATCGTGACGAGAGCCAGGGCGACCACGACGCCGGGCAGGGAGCCGGTGACATAGTTGCAGGCCTCGAGGAGGCGCTGCAGCCGTCCCGGACGGCGGATCGCAATCCAGGCCATCGGCAGGGCCAAGAGGGTCGCCAGCGCCGCGCCGGCGATGGCAAGGAACAGGGTCTGGCCGAGCGAGCGGCCGATCGCATCGAATTTCCAGATATCGAGCCCGCCGGCGGCGAGCCAGCTTCCGAGCGTGACGCCGGGAACGCCAAGTGCAAGCGCCGTCACCGAAACCGGCAGCATCAGGAAAAGCGGCATCGTCCGCCCGAGGCGTACCCGGCGTGGCGCCATCGCTGCGCCGCTGCCAACCCGCGCATAGCGCTCGCGGCCCCGCAGCGCCGCTTCGAGGGCCAGCAGCAGCAGGCAGAACACGACCAGCACGCCGGCCAGCATGTTGGCCGCCGGCCCGTTGAAGGTCGACTGGAACTGCTCGACGATGGCCGTGGTGAAGGTGTCGAAGCGGATCATCGCGAACAGGCCGTATTCCGCCAGCAGATGCAGGCCCACCAGCAGCGAGCCGCCAAGGATCGCGAGCCGGAGCTGTGGCAGCACGATGCGGCGGAACACGCGCGCCGGCGGATCGCCGATCGCCGCGGCGGCCTCCTCCAGCGCCGGATCGAGACGGCGCATGGTCGCCGCCACCGGCAGGTAGAGAAAGGGGAAATAGGCCAGCACCGAGACCAGGACACCGGCCGCGAGGCCGTGCAGGCGCGGCAGGAGACTGACCCAGGCATAGCTCTGCACGAAGGCCGGCACGGCGAGCGGCGCCACGGCGAGGAAGGACCAGATCCGCGCGCCGGGAAGATCGCTCCGCTCGGTCAGGAAGGCGAGCGCCACGGCAAGCGCGATACAGATCGGCACGGTCAGGGCGACCAGAAGCACGGTGTTGACGAGCAGCTCGAAGACGCGTGGCCGGAAGATCATCGCCGCCGCCGCCGTCCAGCCGGTCTGGATCGTGACGAAGACGACGAAGGCAAGCGGCAGCAGCGACAGGATGGAGATCAGCGTCGCGAGGGATGCTGCCGGCGAGAGGGTCCGCCGTGGCATCGCGACGAACGTCAGGCGTGAGCGCGGTGCAGCCGTATCGGGCAGTTCATCAGAGGCGTACATGCACGTCGCACCAGGACGAAGACCGGCAGGAAATGAATCCTGCCGGGCATTGCGGCCCGGCAGGATTCGGCATGGTGACGGCCAATCGGCCCATGGCTAGAGAAGGCCGGCCGCGGTCATCAGGTCCGTGACCTTCTTGCTGTCCAGCGTCGACTGCTCGACCTTGGGCGCATCGAGTTTGGCGAGCGGCTCCAGCTTCGGATTCGAGTCGGCGCCGTTGCCGACCGCATATTCGAAGGAGGTGCCCGTCTTCAGGATTTCCTGGCCGCCCTTGCCGACGACCCACTTCACGAAGGCCTGCGCTTCGTCCGGATGCTTGCTCGAGGCGAGAACGCCGCCGCCGGAGACGCTGACGAAAGCGCCGGGATCCTGGTGGCGGAAATAGTGCAGCGCGACGTTCTTGCTGTTCTCGCCGGTCTTGGCCTGATCGCCGAACCAGTAATAGTGATAGATGACCGCGCCCTCGACCTGGCCGGCATTGACGGCCTTCATCGCCGTGCTGTTGCCCTTGTAGGCCGTGAAGTTCTCCTTCATCGCCTTCAGCCAGGCGGCCGTCGCTTCCTCGCCCTTGAGCTGCAGCAGCGCGCCGACGATGGCCTGGAAATCCGCGCCCGAGGGCGAGGCCGCCCAGCGGCCCTTCCAGCTCGGATCGGCGAGATCGAGCAGCGACTTCGGCAGCTTGTCCGCGGCGAGCTTGGTCTTGTCATAGGCGAACACCGTGCTGCGCGCGGCGATACCCGTCCACTTGCCGTCGGCGGGGCGGAAATTCTCCGGCACCAGCGCCAGCGTTTCCTTGTCGAGCGGCGCGAACAGGCCGGCCGCGTCGACCAGCGCCATGGCCGGCGAATTCTCGGTCAGGAACACGTCGGCTGGCGACGCGGCACCTTCCTGCACGAGCTGGTTGGCGAATTCGGTGTCGCCGGCATTGCGCAGCGTCACCTTGATGCCGGTCTCGGCCGTGAAGGCTGCCGCCCAGGCCTCTGCCAGGCTCTCATGCTGGGCATTGTAGACGATGATGCCTTCGGCGCTGGGCGTGACGGTCGCGTTCGCCGCGAGCGCGGCAGAAGACGTCAAAGCGAGGCCGAGCGCGAACGCCGCGGCGCTCGCGAATGAGTATAGCGGGGGGGTCATTGGCTGTCCTGCTAGAACTGCGTGGCAATTCGTGTGCCGCGCCGCACTGTTTCCACGCCGATCCGGGCAAGTCAAACAGTATGTTTTAGAATTATTTCAGTTATCAAGTAGGTTGGAACCAATTACTGGTTGAGCGGTTTGGTGTTGCTAATTCTAGCAAGATCACGACCAATAATACTCAATGCAGGTTGTGGTCATGGTTCGCCTACGTCTCCTGGGTGGCAGGATGCGGCTCCGGTACGCGCCCAACTAATCTACGCGTCCGGCATCGATTAGTTGCGCCCCTTGACCGTGTACAGCCTAGGGGCGCAGCAATGTGTCCACTCCCGCCATCGCCAGATCCCGTCTTCGCCCGTGCGCCGGCGTCCGGACCGGGGCCGGCGTCGTTCCTAGGCCGGGAGGACGAGCACCTTCGTGTTGACGGGCGTGCGTGAATAGAGGTGCAGCATGTCCTGCGTGAGCAGGCCGGTGCAGCCGCTGGTGACGCCGGTGCCGATCGATTGCGCCACGTGGGTGCTGTAGATCGTGTAGAGCGTGTACTTGCCGTCCTGATAGAGATAGAGCGTGCGGGCGCCGAGCGGGTTGTCGAAACCTCCCGGCATGCCGCCGGCATATTTGGCGGCCTCCGGCTGGCGCTGGATCATCTCCTTGGGCGGCGTCCAGACGGGCCATTCGGCCTTGCGCCCGACATAGGCCTCGCCGCTCCACAGGAACCCCTTGCGGCCGACATTGGCGCCATAGCGGGTGGCGTTTTCCGCGTCTTCGATGCGATAGACATAGTGCTTGCCGGGATCGATGATGATCGTGCCCGGCGCTTCCTTGTTGGCGTAGCGCACCGTCCGCCGGTAATATTTCGGATCGATCTTCGCGACATCGACCGCCGGAATCGGGAATTTCTCGTCCGGCACCGGCCCGTAGACCTTCGCCGCTTCCGCGCGGCTCATGCCGCCCGATGTCGCGCAACCGGCAAGCCCAAGCGCGCCGAGACCGACGGCCGAGCCGACAAGAAACGATCGGCGGTTGAGAAGCCCCGACCGAAGCTCAGGCAGAGCTTCCTCGTCCCTCTCGCCGCGATCGGCACACACACGATCCATGACCATGATTTCGGAGTTCCCCGCGTGCTGCTGCCCGCCCAGCGACCTGCCCAGCTGAGATTGCCGCCAAACGGCTCAATTGGCAAATTCGGACTTTCGCGCGGGAGATCAAGCCGGAACCGCGATCTTGTCGAGTAAGGGGCGGACCTTCGCCAGAAAGCGCTCGCTGCCGCAGGCGAAGCGGAGTTTGGCGTCGAGGCCGGTGCGCTGCCAGTCGATCGTATGCGACGCGCCGAGGCTGGCGAGAATGGGTAGCCCCGCCATGACGTCCCAGGTCGAGTCACCCAGAGCCAGATATCCATCTGTCTCCCCCAAGGCGATATCGACGAGGGACAGCGCCGACGAACCGCAGAAGCGGACATTGATCCCGAGCGCATCCGACACGAAGCGGATCAACTCGACACGATCCGAGGTGGAGACGCTCGGGTGCCAGCCGATCCCCGTCGCGCCCTGGGAGAGGTCGAGCGCCGGCAAGGGCGGCACAGGCTTTCCGTTGCGCTGCGCCGGGACATCCAGGCCGCCCGACAGCATCAGGTCGCGGACCGGCGCGAATAGGGTTCCGTAGATCGGCGTCCTGTTCTCGAAAAGGCCGATGGAAATGGCCCAGTTCTGGCCGCCGCGAACGAAGTTGAAGGTGCCGTCGATCGGGTCGATGACCCAGATCCGGCCCGACGAGCCCGCGATTTCGCCGCGCTCCTCGCCAAAGATCCCATCCTCCGGAAAGGCCCTTTGCAGGCTCGCGGTGAGATAGTCTTCGACGGCGCGATCCGCCTCGGTGACGAGGTCGAGATGGCCCTTCTGTTCCACCGGCAGGCTGGCGAGCGACCGGAAATGCCGAAGCGCGATCTCGCCGGCGCCCCGCGCGATCGCTTCAATCCGCGCCTGGGTGGCGCGCGCGGCATCCTCCGTCATGAGATCGCATCCACCTTTGCGACGGTCAGGCCGCAGGCGCGGACAAAATCCATGGCCCAGGCGACGTCATCGCAAACCAGCAGGTCGATCCGTCCTGCCCGAAGCAAGGCATCGAGCGTCTCGAGATAATCGAGGCCATAGCCGGCCCGCAGCCGGAAGTATTGCGGCGGCGGCACATAGTGGCTGACGCCGATATCGGCGCCATGCAGGCTTTCGGCCAGGTCGGCGGAGAATTGCGGGTAGTCGGTATTCATGACGTCCATGGTCGCCGAGCGGGCGGTCAAGGCCGGCTCGGTCAGGCGATGGTAATTGATGCCCATGGTGTGGATGCGCGGTTCCAGCCGCTTGATGTCGCGCAGGACCACGTAGTCGAAGGAGCTGACGAGCACGCGCTCCAGCATCCCGGCGTCGCGAAGCGCTGCAAGCACATTCTCCAGATAGGCGGTGCCTTCGAATTGGTCCTTGATTTCGACGATCAGGCCGATGCCGAGATCCCGGCTGAATGCCAGTATATCCGCGAACAGCTCGATCGGCTGGCCGTCGATGGCAAGGCCATTGCGCGCCCTGGTCCGAAAGGAGGAAATCTCCGCGTAGTCGAGCTGGGAAATGAGGCCGGTACCCGTCGACGCGTTGTCGAGAATGTCGTCGTGGAACACGACGAGGCGACCATCCTTGGTCTGACGCAGGTCGATTTCGCAGAGCGAGGCGCCCAGCTCGGCGGCGCGCCGGAGGGCAGGGCGGTTGTTCTCGTGTCCGTCGACGACGTGACCGCGATGGCCGCAGACCAGAATGCGCCGGGAGCGCGAAGGCAGGATGTCAAACATGGTTTTCGACCCGATGGGGGAAAAGGGTGAGCCTTGCCGGCGCGAAGGCTATTTGAGGCCGCTGCGGGCAAAGCTGGTGATGAATTGCTTCTGCAGGATCAGGAAGATCGCGACCATCGGCAGCGCCGCCATGGCGCCGGCCGCCATCACGACATTCCAGTCGGTGGTGTAGACGCCGCGCAGCAGCGCGAGACCCGGTCCCAGGGTCAGCTTGTCGATCGAGCGGTTGACGACGAGCGGCCACAGCAGGTCCTTCCATTCCGACAGAACGGAAAGGATCGCCAGGGAGAGGATGCCGCTGCGGGCGACCGGGACGACGATCGTGACCAGGATCCGCAGGTGGGAGGCGCCGTCGAGGCGCGCGGCCTCGATGAGCTCGCGCGGGACGCCGCGGAAAAACTGATACAGCAGGAAAACGCCGAACACGTCGAACAGCGACGGCAGGAAGAGCGCGACGAGCGTATCGGTCATCCTGAAACTGGCGATGATGGCAAAGTTCGGCACGATGAAGATATCGCCCGGCACCATGATCAGCACGAGAATGCCGACGAGAATGGCGCTGGTGCCGGGCACCTTGATGATGGCGAGGGCGTAGGCCGCCATCGCGCAGATGACCAGCGTTCCCATGGCGCGGCCGAACGAGACGGCGATCGTGTTGACGAGCAGCGTCGCAAACGGGACGCGGTTGAACACCTCCGATATGCCGTCGAAGGTCGGCGGCGACGGGATGAGGTTCGGCGGGACCATGAGGGTCTGGCCGGTCGTCATCAATCCGGTCGCGACCATCCAGGCAAACGGCACCAGAATGATCAGCCCGACAAGGGCGATGAGGATCTGGAGCCGCCAGCCGGCCTTGCGTTCCGCCTGCATCAGCCGTGCTCCCCATAGTGCACGAAGCGGCGCTGCAGACGCATGAGGACGATCGACACCGCCAGGATGATGACGAGCAGCACAAGCGAGACCGCCGCCGCGTAGCCGCGCTGTCCCGTCTCCAGGAAGGCGAGATAGAAATAATAGTAGACCAGCGTAAAGCCGTAGTTCAGCGACACCGAGTGATCGACGGGCGGCAGCAGGACATAGACGACGTCGAAGAGCTTCAGCGCGCCGATGGTCGTCGTGATGATCACGAAGAACAGGGACGGCGTCAGCAGCGGCAGCGTGATGGAGAGGAACTGTCGGGCCGGTCCGGCGCCATCCAGCGTCGCGGCCTCATAGAGGTTCGGCGAGATCTCCTGCATGCCCGCGTAAAGAATGATCGTTGGCACACTGAACGAGAGATAGATCACGAGCAGCGACACCACGACGGTCACGCCCGCGGCGCTGCCGAACCAGCTCACCGGCGCCGCGCCGATCGCCTGCAGGGCCGAATTCACGAGGCCGTATTGCGTCTGGAACATCCAGCCGAAGACCAGAATGGCCGCGGTCGGCAGGCAGACGGCCGGCAGGAAAACGATGGCCCGGAATGCGGATTGTCCGCGGAAGCGATGCTGCATCAGCGTGGCGAGCGCCAGCGAGACCAGGATGACGCCGGGCACGGCGATACCAGCGAACTTGAAGGTATTGGCGATCGCGACCCGGAGCTGCGTGTCGCCAAGCAGCTTCTGATAATTGTCGAGGCCGGCGAATTTCGGCGCGCCAAAGGCACCGGCGTTCATGAACGACAACCAGATATTGTAGCCGAAGCCGTACACCCGAAAGAGGAGCAGGCCGCCGAGCAGCGGCAGCAGCAACAGGTAGCCGACCACGGCGTCGCGATGGACGAGGCTGCGTCGCGCGATCGCGCGACGCGCCTTCATGGCCATGCCCGGCAGGCGCTGAAGGATCTGGCCCGTCAACGCAGCGCCCCATTCAGAAGCGCGTCGATCCGCTGCGCCGCGTCGCTGGCCGACAAGGCGTCCGAATAGAACTCGCCCATCACGGCGCTGCTGATCTGCGGCATGGCGGACAGCACCTTGGGATGGGCCGTCGTGGTGCGCAGATAGCTCTGCGCACTCGCTGCGTCGAGCGCCGCTTCGAGACCTGCCAGCTTGCCATTGGTGGCGACAAACGCCGCGCGCGCTTCCGGCGCCGTGTTGGCCGGCAGGGCCGCGCCGCCTTGCGCATGCAGCGCGGCGCCCGCGTCGGAAGTGAGGAACTTGATGAGCTCCCAGCTTTCTTCCTTGTGCCGGGAGTTGACGTTCATGACGTAGGAGAGGCCGTTGGTGTCGTTGGCCCAGGAGCCGTTGACCGCCGGCAGATGGACGACGCCGAACGTGCCGGCCGGCGCATCCGATTTGGAGAGCAGGCTGAGGTTCCAGGACGGGATCTCGGCCAGAGCCAGCTTGCCGGAGAGGAGGGCGTTGACCGGGTTGAAGTCGGTGGAATCCGCGACCTTGAGAATGAGCCCGCTGTCCTGCAACGCCTTGATCATCCCGAGGGCCTGGATGCCCTCCGGCGACGACATTCTGCCCTGGCCATCCGCGATCACGCTGGAGCCTAGCGCGTGGACGAGGCTCGCGACGCCGTTGTTGAAGGAATAGTTGTAGTAGAGCGGCACGACGGCCGATGACGTCCGCTTCTCCTTTACCTCGCCGGCGATGCGAACCATGTCTTCCCAGGTCCAGTTCGCAGAGGGCGCCGCAATGCCGAGGTCCTTCAGCAACGAGGCATTGTAGACAAAGGTCCAGGCATCGAAGTCCTTCGGAATGCCGTATTGATGACCGCCGAGCGAATACAGATCCGCGATCACCTTCTTGTAGCCGGCGAGCGACAGGCCATCCTTCGCCATATACGCGTCCAGCGGCTCCAGCGCCCCGCCATCCACGTAGTAGGATGCCTTGGAGCTCTGCCACATCACGTCCGGCCCCTCTCCGGCGCCCAGCGATGCATCCAGCTTGACGTAGTACTGGTCCTGCGGGACCTGTTCGAGCGATACCGCGATATTGGGATGCGCGGCTTCAAACGCATCGACGGCCATCTGCACGCCGGCCTTTTGGGCGGGGTCCCAGATCATCAAGGTCAGGTTGATGTCGGCGGCAAGCGCCGTGCCGGCAGCGGATGTGGAGAGCAGCGCGGCGGTAGTCGCCATGGCCAGGAAGGCACGACGGTTCGTCTGGAGCATTGTTGTCTCCTGAAGGCTCTGTCTGGTGAGGATGACGGTGTCGAAGCGGTCGTGGCGACTAGGTCGCTATGGCGAACTTCTTGCGCAGTGCTTCCGGCGCCGCGTCGAGGATCGTGCGCGCGCCCGCGTCCGTGACGATGACGCCGACGTCCTCGATCCCGGCGGTGACGGAGAAGCTCGACTTGGCCAGTTTCGAATGGTCGGCCACGACGATCACCCGGCGCGCCACCTCGATCATGGCGCGCTGCACGCCGGCATTCGCCGGTGAGCCGGTGAAGATCAGGCCGCGATCAAAATCGATTGCGGCGGCATTGAGGATGAGTTTGTCGACATGGAACTGGCGGATGAAGCTCTCCGCCAGCGCGCCGCGGAAGGAGCGATTGATCGCGGCATATTCGCCGCCAACCGCATAGACACGCTCCGCCTCGGCGCGAATGAGTTCGGCAAGGATATCGGCGCCGTTGGAAATGAACGTCAGCCCCTTGCGGCCGCCAAGCAGCCTGGCGACCGCGAGCGAGGTCGTGCCGGCGTCGAGCAGCACCGTGTCGCCATCCGCGATCATGCCGGCCGCGACGGTCGCAATCGCCGCTTTCTCGGCCTGACGGGAGACCGCGCGCACGGCATTGGCGGGATCCTGCCCGACCTGCGTGACGCTGACGGCGCCGCCATGCGTGCGGCGCAGCCGGCCCGCCTCGTCCAGCTCGCCCAGATCGCGCCGCATGGTTGCGCCCGAGACGCCCAATTGTTCCGCCAGCGTCTGGACGTCGAGAAACCCCTTCTCGCCCAGGAGCTCCAGGATTTTCTCGTGACGTTCCTCGGCCGTGTTCAGCACGTGAGCTTTCCTCTTCTTGATCGATATTGAGCATGACGATCAGAAATGAAAACGTCAAATGAATATCTGATGACAAGAAAAGCGCCGGAATGTGACGTTTTCACGTTGAGCGGAGGCCGGGTCGCGATAGCGTGGCGCCGAAGTTGCTCGCCGAACGTCCGAAGTTTGATCGATTTCGCGCACATAAAGGGCGTTGCACGCATCGGCCTTTCGGAGGCTTGCCGTGCGGAGGGGGCGAACCCCGTGGCCTCGCTAGCCCAATCCCGGAATGATGACCGGAAGCCGTGAACCGTCGGCATCGGCTCGATCTCGAAGCGACGCGACATCGTCGTGAGGCTCTCTTGGAAAGACCCTTGGAAGCTCAGCCGGCAGGGCTGCTGCGCGCCATCATTATGGCTGGCCTGAATGGGCATTCGCGCCGGCCCGCTGCGTCGTCTCTCCGCGGCCCCTGCATCTGCCGCTGGCGCCGGTTCGTGCGCTGTCGGCTCGTCCATTCGCAGATGGAGCCCCACATCGTTCCAAGCAAACGATGAAGGGCTCCACCCCTTTGTTTTGTCGCGCCTTATTCCCGCGATCTGGTTGCCGGCTTCGCAGGAAAATGCGCTATGGGCGGGAGAAGAGGCTGAGGCCCAGGGTGTTGGCCACGCTGGCGACGGCCGCTTGTGCCTTCACGCTGTTGCCGACGGGGTCGAGCGGCGGCGAGAAGGCGGCGATCGCCATCTGGCCCGGCACGACGGCCAGGATGCCGCCGCCGACGCCGCTCTTGCCCGGCAGGCCGACCGTGTAGGCCCAGTCGCCGGAGGCGGTGTAGAGGCCCTCCATCGTCATCTCGGCGAGGATGGGCCCGACATTCGCGGCCTTGACCACCCGCTTGCCGGTCAGCGGATTGACGCCGCCCGAGGCCAAGGTGGCGCCCATCGCGGCGAGGTCCGTCGCCGTGATCAGGGTCGAGCACTGCCGCGTGTACACCTCGACGGCGTCCATCGGCTCCGAATACATGGCGCCCGCGCCCTGCATCAGCCAGGCCATGGCCCGGTTGTGGAAATTGGTCGTCTGCTCGGAATCGTTGACCTCCGTGCTCATCGTCAGCGCGCGTCCGGCGAAGGCGCTCTGGATGCCGAGGATCTGCTGGTAACGATCCTCCTTGTCCTTGGCCGCCACCAGGCTTGTCGACGCGATGGCGCCCGCATTGACGAGGGGGCTGAGCGGCCGGTCGCCATGCAGTTCGAGCGCGATCACCGAATTGAAGGCCTCGCCGGTCGGATCGGCGCCGATCTTCTTGCGGAAGGCATCGGTGCCGATCTGCTCCATGGCCAGCGCCATGGTGAAGACCTTCGAGATCGATTCGATCGCGAACTCGAATTTCACGTCGCCGGCGGAGAAGATCTCTCCGCCGGTGGTGACCACCGCGACGCCGAACAGATCCGACGGGACGGAGGCGAGATACGGGATGTAGCTCGCGTTTTCGCCGCCGGTCAGCGCCTTGTTGTCCGCATAGGCCTTTGAAACCGCCTGCTGCACCAGGTTCTTTTCGATCACGATCGTCACGTCCTTGCCCTTCCCTTGGTCTGCGGCGCCTTGGCCTGCGATCCCTTGGCCTGCGGGACGGCTTGCGCCTCCCAGGTGAACGGCGCGAAGTCGGGATCGACGCCCTTCCAGGACGGCTTCCGGACGGCGTAGATCAGGCTCGGAATGACCAGGAACGCGCCGGCGAGGACGACGAGCAGCCCGACATAGATCGCAGGGCTGCCGACGCTGATCTGGTCGGGCGGAATGAAGCTGAAGACGAAGGCCGTCAGCGCGGACAGGAAGCCGACGCCGCCGACGATCCACATGCCGACATTGCCGCCGGGAAGCCGGTACGGGCGAGGGCGGTTCGGCTGGCTGTAGCGCAGGCGGATGGCCGCCGCGAACATCGAGATATAGGCGATCAGATACAGGATGTTGGCGAGCTGGTTGAGGATCTGGTACGCGGCCTGCACCGAGGGCAGTACGACGAACAGGATCGACAGCAGCGTCACCAGCACCGCCTGCAGCAGCAGGATGAAGGTCGCCTGGCCGTGCTGGTTGGTCTTCTGCCAGAGCTTTGGCAGATAGCCGGCCTTCGCCACCGCCAGCACGCCCGTCGAGGGGCCGACGACCCAGGTGGTCACGCAGGCGAAGACGCCGATCGCCAGCATGATGGCGACGACCGACGACGCCCAGGCGATTCCAGCCCATGCGAAGAGATCATGATAGGCGGTCAGGATCGCCTGCGTCAGGTTGATGTCCTTGCGGGGAACCACGAAGGCGATGGCGAGCGTCGCCAGCACCAGGATCAGCACCGTGCCCGCCGCCGCCAGCATGATGGCGATCGGATAGTTCCGCGTCGGGTCCTTGACCTCCTTGACGTGGACGGCGTTCATTTCCATGCCGGCGTACATCAGGAAGATACTGGCCGCGAGAACGACGTTGCCGAAGTTCGTGAAGTCCGGGATGACGTCGCCCCAGCCGATCGTCACCTCGGGCGCCTGGCCGGAGAGAACATAGGCAAAGCCGAGAACGATCAGGATGGTCGCCGGGATGAACACCCCGATGACGCCGCCCCATTTCGCCACGGCCGAAAAGGCCGCCGCGCCGCGCAAGCCGATGAAGGTCGCCGCCCAGTAGACCAGCAGCACGAGCGCGAGCACGAAGAACTTGTTGCTCGCAATGGTCGACGCGACCTGCTCGTTCGGATCGACATAGGCGATCGACACCGCGCCGAAGGTCAGCGCCGTCGGCAGGAACACGCAGACCTCGACGAACAGGATCATCATGATCGTGAACGCCAGGCGGCCGCCGAAGGCCTCGCCGATCCAGCGGAACATGCCGCCCTTCTCGGGCCATCCGGTCGCCAGCTCGGCGGCGATGAGGGATACCGGCACGAGGAAGAGGACCGCCGCCAGCAGGTAGTAGAAGATCGAGCTCAGGCCGTATTCGGCTTCGGACGGCAGGCCGTTCAGCGATACGACGGCGGTAACGTTCAGAAGCGCCAGGCCGAAGATCGTGATCTTGCCGGCATCGAGCTTCTGCCGGGATTGCGCGGGAAGCGCGCTCGCTTTCGAGGTATCGCCAACGGTTGTCACAGTAGCCTCCAGCCACTCATCGGTTAAGAACCGGCGCGTTCAGCGACGCTCACGCCGCGATGCGGCCCGGTCCGATCTGTCCATGTGTCCGATCTGCCCACCGGGATGGCTTCGTCACCCGCCGCGGCCCCCCGCGACGACGGGGACGTCGCGGGGGGCTTCGATGCAGGGTGTTGAAGTCAGTTGTGGTTGAAGCCGCTCGCCTCATCGGATGTCAGCGGCTTCACCACCGGGTGTTTGGCGAAGAAGTCGATCGCGCGGCGCATGTCGTCGAGCAGCAGCGACGCGAGGTCGAGGCTGACGCCATGGCGCACCAGGATGCGCTGGATCACCAAATCCTGCCGGTCGGCCGGCATGGAATAGGCCGGCACCTGCCAGCCGCGGCTGCGCAGGCGATCGGCGAGGTCGTACAGCGTGTAGCCGCCGATGCCGTTCGCATCCTTCAGTTTCCAGCACAGCGCCGGAATTCCGTCCTGGCTGTTGCCGTCGAACAGGATCTCGAACGGGCCGAGCGCGCCGATCTCGCGGGCGAGATACTGCGCGGTCGCGTAGCAGGCGTTCTGGACCTTGGCGTAGCCTTCGCGGCCGAGGCGGATGAAGTTGTAGTACTGCGCGATCACCTGGCCGCCGGGGCGGGAGAAGTTCAACGCGAAGGTCGGCATGTTGCCGCCGAGATAGTTGACGTTGAAGATCAGTTCCTCGGGCAGGTCGGTCTTCTCGCGCCAGACGATCCAACCCGCGCCGAGCGGAGCGAGGCCGAACTTGTGGCCGGACGAATTGATCGACTTTACGCGGGGCAGGCGGAAGTCCCAGGGGATGTCCGGGGCGCAGAACGGGGCGAGGAAGCCGCCGGAGGCGCCGTCGACATGGATCGGGATGTCGAGACCGGTCTCCGCCTGCAGCTTGTCGAGCGCGTCATGCACCGCCTTCACCGGCTCGTACTGACAGGTGAAGGTGACGCCCATGGTCGGCACGACGCCGATCGTGTTCTCGTCGACGCGCTTCAGCACCTCTTCCGGGCTCATGATCAGCCGGTCGCCCTCGAGCGGGATCTCGCGCAGTTCGACGTCGAAATAGCGCGCGAACTTGTGCCAGCAGATCTGCACGGGGCCGCAGATCAGGTTCGGCTTGTCGGTCGGCTTGCCTTCGGCGAGGCGCTTCTTGCGCCACTGCCACTTGAGCGCCAGGCCGCCGAGCATCGCCGCTTCCGACGAGCCGACGGTGGAGCAGCCGAGCGTGCCGGTCGGATCCGGCGAATTCCACAGATCGGCGATCATCGCGACGCAGCGCGCCTCGATCTCGGCCGTCTGCGGATATTCGTCCTTGTCGATCATGTTCTTGTCGATCGACAGCGCCATCAGGTCGCGGATCTCGTCGTCGACCCAGGTCTGGCAGAACGTCGCCAGGTTCTGGCGCGAATTGCCGTCGAGCATCAGCTCGTCGCGTACCGCCGCGAAGACGTGGCGCGGCTCCCGCTCGAGAAGCGGGAAGCCTGACTTCGGCAGACGCAGCGAGAGATCTTCCGACGCATAGATGTCGTCGAGAATATCGCCGCGCACCGAGGCGCTTGATTTGCTTTCTGTCACAATAATCTCCCAGGACAGGATTGGTGTCGCCGCTTTGGTATCGGGGGGATCCCGTTCTTCGGGATCGGAGACTTTCCGGGGGCCCCCTTGCAGACGACGGCTCCGGCTTGGGAAAGCCGGAGCCGCCGGATCAGAACGTGTATTGCGCCATCAGCAACAGCTCGTGCGCCTTTTGTGATGACTGTGGCAGGCCATTCGATGTGTTCACATAGTCGTTGGCCGCGTAGTAATTGTAGATGTACTGCGCGACGAGCGAGGTGTTGCTTGTCGGCGACCAGACGAGATTAGCGCCGATGTTGAAATTGTCGCCGCCGGAGCCGCCGTAGGTGGCCTTGGCGACCTCGTCATGAAGCTTGAAGTTCGCGTAGCCGCCGAAGACCGCCGAATTGAGCGTCGGCGTCCAGTTGTGGAGGTATTGCGCCGTGACGTTCCAGCCGGTCACGCGGGAGAGACCGTTCGCGGCGCTGTAATAGGCATCCGGCGGCGCGAAATCGCCGCTCGGATTGACGAGGCCGAGATAGGTGATGGCGCCGTCGACATAGGCGCTCTGCAGGTAGAGCGAATCGTTCGCGGCGATCATGGGAAGGTTGATCATGACGCCGCCCTGCACGGCATAGCCCCAGGTCGACGGGTAGTCGCCGCCGGTCTGCGTCGTGCCGTTGATCTCGATCCGGTGCAGGGCGCCCGAGACTTGATAGCGGCCCCAATCGGTCGTCTGGCCCAGCGCGCCGATGATGTCCGGCTTGGACGAGTTCTGCTCATAGGCGAACGGCGAATTGGCATCGGCGGGGTCGATGCCGCCGCCGCGATAATTGCCCTGCTCGATCGAGAGCGTCGCGGCGAAGCCGTGCGGCAGGGTGGCGGTATAGGCGACCAGCGGCAGGCTGGTGCTGTCGCCGATCGTCGCCGGATCGGTGCCCTGGACATTGGCATTGCCATAGAAATCGAAGAACGAGTCGCGCCAGCCGACGGTCGCGCCGGCCCATGCGGCGGTGATCGTCTGCGGCTCGAACTGGAATTCCGACGGTCCGCCCGAATAGGGCTCGGCGCCGCGATACTGGAAGCGTATGTCGGTCGTCGTCGTCAGCGGCCCGCCAAGACCCAGCTCGGTCGTGGTGCCGAGGGTCAGGCCGAGCGTCGCGATGCCGTAGACCTTGGACGCGTCCGAGGGATAGTCGGTATAGCGGTTCGAATAGACCTCGCCCCAGAGATAGCCGCCGGGCTTGATGCAGGTCTTCAGCGCCTCGACCCAGAGGTAGCCCTTGTCCTGGACGGGACATTGCCGGTTTGTCTCGACGCCGTTCGCGACGGCGTGTCCGCTCCCGGCCGCGATCAGGCCGACCGCCGCGACGAGCTTCGCCAGATATTTCTTGGAATGCGCCATGTGCCCCCTCGACAACGCAGGCAAACCGATCGGATCGCCGCCCGGGGCGACGCGCTGGAGCCAACATCGAAGGCTGGCGTGTTCCGCCTGCCTCGCTGTCGGAGCTCAGGGGAAATGGATTTTGACGTTTCGGGCGCCGGACGGCGCCGCTCCTTCGGCGAGGAGCAACCTTTCGGCGAGATCATCCCGGCGACAGCGGAACGAAAGCCGTTGGACGCGGATTCCCGCGCATTGTCCGGATCGAAACCGCGGGACGGCGCATCGAAAGATGGCCTCGCACACCCCCTATCGCACCACCCTAGGATGGCGCTTTCGGGTCCGGCAACTGCTCGATCGATCGGTTGTCAACCAAGGGTTGTGATGATAGCCTAGCTGTTTGAATCAATACTAATAAAAATCGATGCAAGGATGCGCTACGCAAGTATAGGCACTTGAGGCAGTGTCCTTTCACTTGCCAAAGCATGCCACAAGAGTACCGGCCAGCACAGGCAACGCGGGATATGGTCGGGGTTGCAGCCAGATGCCGCCGCTGGATTGACGGCCTCGATCGCTTCGACTTGGACCTGCGATCAAAGCACCCGACGGCCCCAATTTTCCTCAGATCGACAATTTCGAAACGGTGCAACGGCCACGGACTGGACGCCGATTTATCCGGCTCACTATCCCCTTGCCTCCATGGACTTTGCCTTGGAATAGGCCGGATGTCTTCGACGCCGGAGCAAGGCGCTGAATCTCGATCCGTTTGCGCGTGAGGGCCGGCGCTGGAAGAAAGGGCGCAGGCAGAGTTAAAAGCGGCGAAACCCGCGAATTTGCAACAGGCTCCAATCGACATCATGACAGGCAAGGGCAGGATCATCGTCGTCGGCGGCGGCGTCATGGGCGCTTCGGCGGCGTGGCATCTCGCGAAGGCCGGCGGGGAAGTCACGCTGATGGAGAGCTCGCCTGCCTCCGGCGCCACGGCGACCGCCTTATCGTTTGGATGGGTCGGCGCCAGCGCGAGCACGCCGTCCAGTGACCCCGAGGCCTTTGCCCTGAGGCTGAAGGCGCTGGAGGCGTTCGCCCGCTTGGAGCGCGACCTTGGTTCCTTGCCGATTGCTGCGCGCGGGGCGCTTCTCTGGGGCGCTACCGAGGATGAAACGGGGGCGATGATCGCCGAGCACCGCGCGGCCGGCACACGGATGGAGGCTCTTTCGCGCAGCCAGACCGCCGAAAAGGAGCCGGCACTTGCCGCGCCGCCGCGTCTTGCCGCTTGGGCGCCCGACGACTTTGCCCTGGAGCCGGCCATCCTTGCCCGCCAGCTGGCCGCAGGCGCGCAGGCCGCCGGTGCGTGCATCCGCCACGGAACGGTTGAGGCAATCGAGACCGCAGGAGACCGGATCACCGGTGTCCGGGTGGAAGGGCAGACGCTCCCGGCGGATCTCGTCGTGCTCGCCAATGGCCACGGCGCGCGCCAGCTCGCTCAGACGGTGGATTTGGACCTGCCGATCCATGGGTCGCCGGCGGTCCTGGTTCGATTGGCTGCTGGGGCCAACGTCCTTCGCCACCTGCTCTGCGCGCAGGATCTCGAGCTGCGCCAAGCCTTGGGGGGCGGCCTCGTTTCGGCTGCCGACTATCCGGAAGAGGGCGCCGCCGGCCTTCCCGCGCTTGCCGCGCAGACCGCCGCCGCCGTCGCCCATTTGCTTGGCGTCGCGGCGCCGCTGCCTCTTCTCTCCATTGGCGCCGCGCAACGTCCGATGACCGGGGATGGAACGCCTCTCCGCGGTTTTGCCGGAAAGATCGAAGGCCTGTATGCGCTGGTCGCTCACCCGGGCGTGATCCTTGCGCCGCTATTGGGTCGACTTTGCGCCGAGGACATTCTCGGCCTCGGGAGGTAGCGCCGGAACTCCGCCAGCGGGGGCGCGAGGACCGGCTTCCGCCCTGGACGGCGATGCCCGATGCCGGCGAGGCCCCATCGGAATGGATTCGGTCGTGCGGCCGACTCGGATTCGCCGCTGGCGCGCGGGTCGGCGGCCGGACCTTGCGTGGAAGCCTTGCCGGCGCGCCTCCAGTGCCTCGCCGGACCCTTTGTGGCGCGTTTTTATTTTGAAACGCTGGGGCGACAATCTGCCTGCGTGGACGCCCCGCTTGGGTGCCGGGCTTTTCCTTCCCCCGGCTTTGACGACCGTTTCTTTCTGTTCGTGGTCAAACAAAATCGAGCGGCGCCGGCCCGCCGCTTGACGCGCCGCGTGCCTCCTTATTTCATTACAAAGTCGATAGACTTAGTAGACTATTGCGCTCCGGGGGCATCCACCTGCGCAGCCAGAAACAAGGACATCAAGTATGACTGCGTTGGACAAAAATCCGCGCTCTTCCGTGCTGCGCCGGGCATTTTTAACGCTGGCCGGCTCGACCCTGCTGGCCGCGTCCATGAGCCAGGCCGCCTTAGCGCATGGCGATCCGAAGCCGGGCGGAACGCTGACCGTCGGCCTGCAGCGCCAGGCGGACTGCATCGATCCGCAGCAGAACAATTACGGCTACGGCTCGGTCGACGGTCGCCAGCTCGTCGATTCCCTGACCGACCAGAGCTACTCGGATCCGACCAAGATCGTGCCCTGGCTGGCCAAGTCCTGGGAGATCTCCGACGACGCCACCACCTACGTCTTCCACCTGCGCGATGACGTGACCTTCAGCGACGGCAGCAAGTTCGACGCCGATATCGTCAAACGCAACATCGAGACGCTGTCGAAGATCCCGGGCGCCACCGGGGCGGCGGCGCTGCGCGGCATCACCAGCGTGACGCTGGACGATCCCTACACCATCCGCATCCAGTTCGAAGCGCCGAACGTCGCCTTCCTGCAGGCGACCTCCGCCGCCGAGTTCGGCATCGTCGCAGCGGCGACGCTGGCGAAGACGCCGGACGAGCGCTGCTTCGCCGGCGTCATCGGCACCGGGCCGTTCGTGCTGGACAAGGTCGTGTTCAACGAGCAGACGACGCTGGTGAAGCGCCCGGACTACAATTGGGCCTCGGAGCTTCGCGCCCACAAGGGCCCTGCCTATCTCGACAAGGTCGTCTACCGGGTGATCCCGGAAGGCACGGTGCGCAGCGGCGCGCTGCAGAGCGGGCAGGTGGACCTCGTCCAGAACGTCAGCTTCGACGATATCGCGCCGCTTGAGAAGGCCGGCTTCGAGGTGGAAAGCGCGCCCTATCACGGCGTCGCCACGCAGCTCGTCATCAACACCAAGAGCCCGGTGCTCCGGGATCGCGAGGTTCGCCGCGCGCTGCAGATCACCCTGAACCGCCAGGAAATCGTCGACCTCGCCTTCAGCGGCTTCCACAAGGCGGCGACCGGTCTTCTGACCGCCAATTCCGGCTATTTCCTCGATCAGGCCGCCAAGCTCGGCCCCGATCCGGATGCCGGCCGCGCCATTCTCGACAAGGCCGGCTGGGTCGTCGGCGGCGATGGCGTGCGCGCGAAGGACGGGCAGCGGCTCTCGATCACCGTGTCGTTCTTCGCAGCCCCCGCCAACCAGGCCTTCCTCGAGGTCGTGCAGCAGGAGCTCGCCGATATCGGCGTCGAGCTGAAGCTGCGTCCGCTGACGGCCGGCGCGTTCGATGAGGCCCTCCTGAAGGGCGATTACGACCTGCATCGCTGGGCGCGCGAACTCGCCGATCCCGACGCCATCCGCCAGATCTTCTCGACCAAGACGGCCAATCGGCTGTGGCTGGAGCCCGGCAATCCGCTCGACGTGCTGCTCGACGAGCAGCGCGCGACGGTGGATCCGAAGGCGCGCGGCGAGATCGTCGAGAAGATCCAGGCGCTGGTTGTCGACGAGGCCTACAGCCTGCCGATCTTCGATTCCGTGCAGCTCTGGCTTCATGCACCCGCCGTCCACGGCTCCAGCTTCGGCGCCGGCGGCACCGGCGGCCCGAACCAGATCCTCTACGACGTCTGGCTCGCTCGCTGATCCCAAGCGGGAGGCCAACGGCCTCCCGCACTTCCCTTTGCACCTCCCCGTGGCACTCCTTCTGGGCTGGAACATAGCGTGTTGAGATACACCCTGCGGCGGGCCGCCCATGCGTTGCTGGTGCTCTGGGCGACCTATACGGCGACGTTCTTCCTGCTGTTCGTGCTGCCGGGCGACCGGGTCTTCAGCAAGCTCGGGGCGGAATCCGGCGGCGCGGGCTTCAACCAGGAAGCCGTCGACCGGCTGCGCGCCGAGATGGGGCTCGACCAGCCGGCGCTGGTTCAATATGGCCGTGCCCTCTGGCAGGCCCTGCATGGCGATTTCGGCGTCTCCGCGCAGACGGGCGGCGACGCGCTGCGGGTGTTCGCTGCCGGCGTGCCGGAGACGCTGAAGCTCGCGGGTGTTGCGCTGGTGTTCGCGCTTGCGTTCGGCTTTGCCCTGGCGTTGCTGGCCGTGCAGGTGCGCTGGAAGCCGCTCGCCGATTTCCTGTTGTCGGTGCCGGCGCTCGCCGTCTCCGTCCCGTCCTTCTGGATCGGCCTGTTGCTGCTGCAGGTGGTCTCGTTCCAGTGGAACCTGCTGCCCGGCCTCGGCAATGACGGCTTCCAGAGCCTGATCCTGCCCGGCATCGTCCTCGCCATTCCCGCCGGCGCCGTCATCGCGCAGGTGCTGATCCGTGGCCTCACCACGGCGCTCTCCGGCGCCTATGTCGACACGGCGCGGGCGCGCGGCGCCAGCCGCCGCCACATCCTGTTCCACCATGCGCTTCGCAACGCGCTGGTGCCGGTGGTGACCGCCATGGGGACGACCAGCGGCTATTTGATCGCCGGGTCCGTGGTGGCGGAAACCGTGTTCTCGCGCTCCGGCATCGGGCTGATCACCGTCAAGGCGGTCACCTATCAGGATACGCCGGTCGTGCTGGTCGCCGTGCTCTTCGCCGCCCTCGTCTACGTCACCGTCAACTTCCTCGTCGACCTCGTCTATCCGCTGATCGATCCCCGGATCGACATCGGCTCCGGTCGCGCGAGCCACAGCGTGGGGACCGTGCGATGAGCTCGCTCGATCAGGGCGCCCGGACCTCCGGGCACGTCGCCAAGGCGCCATGGCGCACGACCGCCTTCGCCGGCGCATCGGATCTCGCCCGGCGCGCGCTCAGGCGCGGCATCCGCGAACCCGGCCTTGTCGTCGCCTGGGTGCTGGTCCTGCTGGTGCTGCTCGCCGCCGTGTCGCCCCAGTCCTTCACCGACCTCAATCCGCTGCGCGGCGTCGGCGCCAAGCGCCTGCTGGCGCCGAGCCTCGAGCACTGGTTCGGCACCGACCATATGGGGCGCGACCTCTTCACCCGCGTCGTCTACGGCACCGGCGAGACCGTCAGGGCCGTGGTCGCCGCCGTGCTGGTCGGCTTGGTGGCGGGATCCGCCATCGGCCTGGTGGCCGGCTATCTCGGCCGCTGGGTCGACGACGTCTTGATGCGCGTCATCGACGTGCTGCTGGCGGTGCCGACGCTGCTGATCGCACTCGCCGTGATCAACGCGCTCGGCTTCGGCACGGTCAACATCGCGATCGCCGTCGGCATCGGCTCGGTCGCGGCCTTCGCTCGGCTGATGCGCTCCGAGGTGCTCAAGGTGCGCCATCTGCCCTATGTCGAAGTCACCCGCTTCGCCGGCATTTCCGCGCCCTATCTGCTGCTCCGCCACGTCGTGCCGAATGCGGCGGGCGCGGTTCTCGTGCTCGCGACGCTCGAAGTCGGCATGGCCATCCTCAACGTCTCCGCGCTCAGCTTCTTGGGCTTCGGCGCGCCGCCGCCGTCGCCGGAATGGGGCCTGCTGGTGGCCGGCGGGCGCGACTACATGCGCAACGCCTGGTGGCTCACCACCATGCCGGGGCTCGTCATCGCCGCCACCGTGATTTCGGTCAACCGCATCGCCCGGTCCTTCGACGGCAAACGAGGCGAGACGTTCTGATGGCCGACCCGCGCAACACCTCACCCCTGCTCGAAATCCGCAATCTCAGCGTCTCCTATCGCCTCGGCGCCAGTGCGCACCGGGCGGTGCGGCAGGCGTCGCTCGCCGTCAAGCCCGGCGAAGTCGTCGCGCTTGTCGGCGAATCCGGTTCGGGCAAGTCCACCATCGCGCGCGCCGTCATGGGCATGCTGCCGGGCTCGGCCGTGCTGGACGGTGGCGAGATCGTTTTCGAGGGGCAGGATCTCGCCAGGCTGACCGAGACGGAGTTCAACCGGGTGCGCGGGCGGCGGCTCGGCTGGATCCCGCAGGATCCGATGGTCGCCCTCAACCCGCTGCGGCGCATCGGGCACCAGCTCGCCGAAGCGCTTCTCGTGCATGGCCTCGCCGACAAGCGGCAGGCGCGGGCCGAGGCGATCGCGCTGCTGAAGCGCGTCGGCATCCGCGATCCCGAGCAGCGGGTGAACCAGTATCCGCACGAGCTCTCCGGCGGCATGCGGCAGCGCGTGCTGATCGCCGGCGCTCTGGCCGCCGAGCCGAAGCTCATCATCGCCGACGAGCCGACCACGGCGCTCGACGTGACCGTCCAGAAGCAGATCCTCGACGACATCGCCGGGCTGACCGCCGAGCGCGGCATCGCCATGCTGCTGATCACGCATGATCTGGCGCTGGCAGCCGACCGGGCCGACCGCATCGTCGTGCTGAAGGACGGCGAGATCGTCGAACACGGGCCCGCCGGGCAGGTCTTCGCCGCGCCGGCGCATGCCTATACAAGGCTGCTGGTCGAAAGCGCGCCGGGCCTGACCCCCACCGCGCCCTATGGCACGCCCGCGACCTCGGACGGCGCGCCGCTGCTCCGGGTCGAGCGCGTGTCGCGGGCCTTCGCGCTCGGTGGTGATCGGCGCGGCGCGGCGTCGTTCACTGCGGTGGACGCGGTCAGCCTGTCGATCGGGCGGGGCGAGACCTATGGCCTCGTCGGCGAATCCGGCTCCGGCAAATCCACCCTCGCGCGCATGGCGCTGGGCCTGACCCGGCCGTCGGCGGGCGACATTTTCTTCGAGGAGCAGGCGATCGGCGGTCTCGACCGGGCGCGGCACCGGCGCTACCGCCAGCTCGTGCAGCCGATCTACCAGAACCCCTATGCCTCGCTCGATCCGCGCCTTTCGATCGGCGAGATCGTCGGCGAGCCGCTGCAGGGCTTCGGCATCGGCGATCGCGGCAGCCGGGCGCGGCGTGTCCTCGAGCTGCTCGATCAGGTGCAACTGCCGCGCAGCGTGCTGTCGCGGCGCTCTTCGGAGCTCTCCGGCGGGCAGCGGCAGCGGGTTGCCATCGCCCGGGCGCTCGCGCCGTCGCCGGCGTTGATCGTCTGCGACGAGGCGGTTTCCGCGCTCGACGTCTCCGTGCAGGCCCAGATCCTCGCTTTGCTGCGCGAACTGCAGCAGCAATTCGGGCTCAGCTACCTCTTCATCTCGCACGACCTCGCCGTCATCCGGCAGATCGCCTCGCGCGTCGGCGTGATGCAGGCCGGCCGCCTCGTCGAGGAGGGCCGCACCGACGCGATCTTCGATCGGCCCGCGCACGACTACACCCGCGCCCTCCTGGACGCGATTCCCGGCAAGAAGCGAGCCGCCTGACCATGACCCATACCGATCTCGCCGAGCGTCCCCGCGCGTTCGCGAAAGACATCTCTCTCGCCGACCATATTCGCAGCCTGCGCGACGCCGCGACCGCCGCGTCGCCCGGGACCGCGGGCGATCTCGTCCGGCTCGATCCCGCGTCACCGCTCACCCGCGCGCTGGAGGATCTCGCCATCGAGGCCGGCGTGCTGCACGGCTTCGCCGAGCGTGCGCGCCGCCACGCCCGGGAGCGGACGCGGCCATGGCCCGGAACCGGCGTCGAGCGCGGCTCCGAGGATCCGCATCTGCTCCGCACCTTCGGCGTCCTGATCAGCAGCCTCACGGCGCTCGACGAACTGTTCGAGGCGGCCGTGGCGAGTGCCGCCACCGCCTCGGCCGACGACGTGCCGGCGGAGATCGGGCTGGCGCGCAACTTCGCTGCCTATATCGGCCGCACGGAGATCAGCCGCGTCATCGAGGTGCTGGGCGCGAGCGCCGCGTCCGAGACGCTCGGCTTCCACCGCTACTGGCAGTTCTTCGCCGACCGGCGCCGGACCTACCGGACCCTGCCCGCCGCGCTCGCCAGCCAAAACTGAGACTTCCCGCATGACCCAACGCAAGCTCCGCATCAATGTGAACGTCCAGAGCTCGGGCGCCCATCCGGCCTCGTGGCGCTCGCCGCAGGGCCGGCCGCTCGCGACCGTCGATATCGCCCATTTCCAGGAGGTGGCGCGGATCGCCGAACGCGGCAAGCTCGACGCCGTGTTCCTGGCCGACGCGCTCGCCATCCATCCGGATCCCTCGACCGCGCCGATGTGGACGATCGATCCGATCGTGCTCACCACGGCGATGGCGCTGGCGACCGAGAATATCGGTTTCATCGTCTCGAACTCGACGACGTTCAGCCAGCCCTACAATCTGGCGCGCGCCTTCCTGTCGCTCGATCACATCAGCGGCGGCCGCGTCGGCTGGAACATCGTCACCACCTATGACGAGCGCGCCGCGACCAATTTCGGGCTCGCGCAGCTTCCCCCGCACGAGGAGCGCTATGCGGCGGCGGCGGAATTCGTCGATCTCGTGCTGAAGCTCTGGGACAGCTGGGAGGCGGACGCGCTGGTCGCCGATCTCGCGAGCGGCGTCTTCGCCGACCACGCCCGCATCCACAAGACCGGCCATGTCGGCAAATACGCCGCCGCGACCGGCCCGCTGCAGGTGCCGCGCTCGCCGCAGGGGCGGCCGCTGCTGGTGCAGGCCGGCAGCTCGCCGCAGGGGCGCGATCTCGCCGCGCAGTTCGCCGAGGGCGTTTTCACCATCCAGCAGGTGCTGGGC
Source organism: Kaistia sp. 32K (assembly GCF_016629525.1). GTDB lineage: Bacteria > Pseudomonadota > Alphaproteobacteria > Rhizobiales > Kaistiaceae > Kaistia. The sequence continues at coordinate 4,473,164 of NZ_AP024269.1, read as the reverse complement.
GAGGCGCAGGCCTATTACGCCGACATCAAGCGCCGCGCGAGCGCCTATGGCCGCGATCCCGCCACCGTCGCCGTGCTGCCCGGCATCTCGCTGGTGATCGGTGGCACGGAAGCCGAGGCGCGGGCGCGCAAGCGCGAGCTCGACGAGATCGCCGGCATCGACAAGCAGCTTCCGCGCTATGCGGCCCGGCTGGGCGTTGCGCCATCCGAGCTCGACCTCGACAAGCCCGTGCCGACGCATCTCTTGGAGCGGATCCGCTCCGCGCCGGGCTCGCGCGGCTGGGCCGATGCCAATTTCGCCCTCGCCAGCGAGGGGCTGACCGTGCGCGAGATCATCGCCCAGGGCGGCGGCGCGCATCGCCTCGTCGTCGGCTCGCCCGAGCAGATCGCCGATCATATCCAGAGCTGGTTCGAAGCGGGCGCCGCCGACGGTTTCAACATCATGTCGGACGTCTATCCGGACGGGCTCGCCGCCTTTTCCGACCATGTCGTCCCCGTGCTGCAGAAGCGCGGTCTGTTCCGCACCGAGTACGAGGGCCGGACGCTGCGCGAGCATTACGGCGTTCCCGCGCCGGAAAACATCCACACGGCGCGCGCCCGGGCGCTGCGCGCGGCGGGTTAGGATCATCATGACCTATCGACCTTCCGAAGGCCCCGCCGTCGCTCCGGCGCGACGGATCCGTTCCCATGCCGAGGCGATCGACGCCGCGCAGGCCCTCGCCGAATTGTGGTCGAGGAGCGCGGCGGAGGTGGACCGCGAACGCCGCGTGCCGGTCGCGGAACTCCGCGCGCTCGAAGCCTCGGGGCTTCTCGGCATCCAGGTGCCGAAGCGCCATGGCGGCGCGGCGCTGCCGTTCGAAACGCTGATCGAGGTGTTTCTCATCCTCGGCGCCACCGACGTGTCGCTCGCCCAGGTGCCGCAGAACCACTACGACTTCGTCGACACCATCCAGCATGCCGGCGAGCGGACGCAGGCCTATTTCTATCCGCGCATCCTGGACGGCGCGCGTTTCGGCAATGCACTCGCCGAACCCTGGCGGAAGTCGCGCCGGGACATCGTCACGTCGATCGTTCCGGATGGACTCGGATACCGCGTCAACGGCAAGAAGTTCTTCTCGACCGGCGCGCTGACGGCGCATGTTGTGCCGGTCATCGCGGTCGATCCCGACGGGCGCTTCCTCGTCGCCTATGTCGATCGCGACGCCGAGGGGCTCGACGTGCAGGCCGACTGGGACGCGTTCGGCCAGCGGGGGACGTTCAGCGGCACGACCGTGCTCGACAATGTCTATGTCGAGGCCGACCACGTCATCCATCGCGACGGCGCGAACCCGGCGCTGCTCGCGGCGCTCTTCGCCGGCAGCCAGCTGATCCACGCAGCGATCGCCGCCGGCGGCGCCACCGGGGCGACGCGTCTCGCGGCCCGTGCCGCGCCCGACTTCATCGCGGCGCGGGGGCTGGGCGAGCGTCTCGGCGTCCTCGAGGCGCGCAGCGCCGCGGCCCGCGCGCTGGTTCTTCGCGCCGCCCGGTTGATCGACCGCTCGCTGCTCGAACTCCGCGACGAGGCGCTTCTGGTCGAGACGGCGCTCGCCGTCGACGAGGCCAAGAGCCTCGCCTACGTCTTCGGACCGGAGGTCGGCAATGAGCTGGCCGATTTCGTCGACGACGGCAGCGAGCCGCCGGAAGCCATCGGTCGCTTCTGGCGCAACGCCCGCGTCCACTCCCTGCACGATCCCGCCCGCTGGCGGCAGCATTTCGTCGCCGACTACCACCTGAACGGTCGCCTTTCGGCCGACGTGGCCGGCCGCCTGCAGGCGCTCGTCGACCTGAATTCTTCTCTCGAACCAAACTCGGATCGGACCTGACACATGGCTAGCTCTACCTGGGACATCATCGACGTCCACGCCCACATCCGTCCCACCAGCTGGAAGCCGGAGCTGCCGGCCGAGCTCACCGAGGCCGAGCGCGAGACGCGCACCACGCGCTGGAGCCGGATGACCAATCCCGGTCTGCTCGCCGAGGAAAGCCGGGAAGGCGACGTCAAGCTGCGTCTTCTCAGCGCGACGATCGAAGGCTTCTTCGGCACGGAAGGGCCGACCGATATCGACGCCATTCGCGGCATCAACGATTTCCTCGCCGAGACGGTCGCCAGCCATCCGGGCCAGCTCGCGGCGCTCGCCACCGTCGACGCCTTCGCCGGCGAGGTCGCCGCGCGCGAAGCCGAGCGCGCCATCACCGAGCTCGGCCATGTCGGAATTGTCATCGATTCCTCGCGCGACCAGAAATTCCCGGGCATCGAGGCGGTGCGCCCGGTGCTGGAGGTCGCGGCGAGGCTGAAGGCGCCCGTCCTGGTGCATCCGGTCGGCGCGCCGAATTCCGATGCGCTGCGCGCCGGCGGCGGCGAACCGGCCTATGGTTTTGGTCGCGGCCTCATCAACGGCGCGGCGTTCTTCTCCATCCTGCGCAGCGGCGTGCTCGACGAGTTGCCGGACCTGAACCTGATCTTCACCGCGATCGGCGCCGGCGCGCTGGTGCTGGCGGCGGGCGAGACCGAAGAGTACAGCGCCGAGGCGCGCGCCGCCGGACGCCGGCCCAATGTCTATTTCGACATCATGGGTCTCGAGCCGGCCGTGGTGCGCCTCCTGGTCGACATCCTGGGCGCCGAACGCGTCGTCTTCGGCACCGACTGGCCGATCTGGCCGGGCGGCAGCCGCGCCATCCTGGAGAAGGTGTTCGCCGACGCGGGGCTCTCGCCCGAACAGCAGGCGCTGATCGCCTCCGGCAATGCGAAGCGGATCCTCGGGGCGCATCTCAAGTGAGTTCTGCCGCTTCCACCGGGCCGGCGACGCGCCCGCACACCGTCGACCGCGCGGAAATCCTCGCCGGCCTGCCGCAGCTGGTGGCAACCATCGCGGCCGGCGCGGCGGAGCGGGATCGCGATCGCGAGCTGCCCTTCGCGGCCTTCGACGCGGTGCGCCGGTCGGGCATCACGATCCTGCGCGTTCCCTCCGGCCTGGGCGGGCCGGGGGGATCGATCGCCGACCTGATCGAGGCGATCACGGCGGTGGCGTCGGCGGATTCGAACGTCGCCCACGCGCTCCGCACCCATTTCAACCAGGGCGAAGCGGCGCTCGCCAACCCGGCCTCGCCGGAGGCGCGCGACTATGCGGAGAAGGCGCTGGCCGGGGTTCTCTTCGGCGGCGCGCATACCGAGCTGGAGACGCCGCGACCGGCCGAGGTCTCGGCGCGGCTCTCGCGCGACGGCGACGGCTATCGCCTGAACGGCCGCAAGTTCTACAGCACGGGCACGCTCTACGCCGACATCTTCTCGACCAGCGCGCTGGACGAGGACGGCAATCCCGCCCGCGTGGTGCTGCCGGTCGGCCGCGACGGCGTCACCATTCTCGACGACTGGGACGGCATGGGGCAGCGGCTGACGGCGAGCGGCAGCATCCTCTATGAGAATGTTGCCGTGCACGAACAGGAGGTCCGGCGCGCAGGCGCCGGCGGGCCGAGCCCGGCCGCGCGGCACGCCTCGACCTTCCGCCAGCTGTTCCTGGCCGCCTGTATCGCGGGGATCGTCCGCAACGTGCTCGCCGACGCGGTCCAGCATGCGCGGGAAAAGGCGCGGCCGACGACGCACAGTCCGGCCGGCAGCGCCCGGACCGATCTCTTCATCCAGGCCGAGATCGGTGAGATCGCGGCGGCGAGCCAGGTGGCCGATCAGCTCACGGCGCATGCCGCCCGCACGCTGGACGGGAGCTTCGCCGCGATCCAGCGCGAGGACGCGGAGCTGCACCGGATCCTGGAGCATGCGGCGGTGACGGTCGCGGCCGGTCAGGTGGCGCTCGGGCCGATCGCGCTTTCGGCGGCCGAGCGGATCTTCAATGTCGGCGGCGCCTCGGCGACCTCGCGCCGCTACAATTTCGACCGGCACTGGCGCAACATCCGCACCATCTTGAGCCACAACCCGCTCGCCTATAAGGCGCAGGTGGTCGGCGACCAGCTCCTGAACGGCACCGACGTTCCCCAGGCCGGCGGCTTCTTCTAGCGACGCGTCGTCGCCAAAGCGCCGCCGATCGGCTTGAACCGGAGCGCGGGATGAGGCTTGCTGGGGGGAGCGCCGTCTTCCGATGGCGAACCGCCCGCGCGGGCCCGCGACGGCGCGACCCTCAAGCAAGTGGACATAATGGCAACGGTAAAGCTCTGGACGGATTCCGACGTCGATCAGTCGCCGCGCGTCAAGGCAGTGTTCGACGATATCCGCGCGACGCGCGGCTCCGATTTCGTCAACAATTTCTGGCGCGGCCTCGCCAATGATCCGGCCACGCTGGAACGCACCTGGAATGGCCTGAAGGAGGTCATGATCACCCCGTCGGCGCTCGATCCGCTGACCAAGGAACTGATCTACGTCGCCGTCTCGACGGTGAATGGCTGCGGCTACTGCATCCACTCGCACACGGCGGCGGCGCGCGCCAAGGGCATGACCGACGCCCAGTATGGCGATCTCATCGCCGTCATCGGCATGGCCTCCGAGGCGAACCGGATCGTCACGGCGCTCGGCATTCCGGTCGACCCGGAATTCGAGGTCACAAGCTAGGGCAGGGTGCCTGAACCCTCCCTCTGCAAAGCACCACCCTCATCATGCTGAGGAGGCCCGCAGGGCCGTCTCGAAGCACGCAGAGCGGCCGTGCCATCGATGGATGGCACCGCGACCGTGCGTCCTTCGAGGCCCGAGCTGCGCTCGGGCACCTCAGGATGAGGAAAATCGAGCGCCGCATGACGGCGGGACAGGGATGCGCGAAGGTCTCTCAAAGGGGAGGGCACCCCCTCCCGAAAACGCGTCGGCGTTTTTGACCTCCCCTCAAGGGGGAGGTTCCAGGAAGACGGCGATCGCGGCCGCACATTCATGCATATCGCGCCCTGGCGATCGCTTTCCGCAGCGTTCGCACCGTCGATCTATTGCAAAAATAATCTCAAACTTCAGACAAACTTGGAAATCCCGGCCTGCAAAGCATCGGGCGGAATGTCTATTCATGAGGGAGCAAAGCTAGACGTTACCGAGATCATCCCGTTCGAAGAATCGCGTGGTTCCGATCTGGCACGGTCGCTTGCGGCTCGTGAAAGGTAGTGCATCGTGGCGCGCTCTCGGGGTTTTCTCCAGTCTTTGACGCAGGAACGGATCGTCCTGATCCTGGCTCTATTCCTGTTCGCAAGCTTTGCGCTGACGCTCGAAGGGTTTCGGACGCCGGCCAACTTCATCGCCATCGTGCGCAGCATTTCGGTGCTGGGAATACTTGCCATCGGCATGGGGCTGGTGGTGATCGGCCGCGGCATCGACCTTTCGATGGTCGCGGTCATGGTCGTCTCCGCCGCGCTGCAGTTGGAGCTGCTGCAGCATGGCTGGAGCCTCGCCGGCGCCAGCGCGATCGTGTTCGTCATCGTCGTGGCGATCGGCGCCGCCAATGGCTTTCTGGTCGCTTATGCCAGCGTCCCGGCGCTGTTCGCGACGCTCGCCTCCAGCGCCTTCGTCTTCGGCTTCGTCCGCTCGCAGGTGCTGGCGCAGGACGTGATCTACATCCCGAAGGATGCCTCGGCGCTGCTGTCACTCGGCCAGGCGCGCCCGGCAGGCATCCCGCTCGACGTCTGGCTGTTCGGCGGCGCGCTGCTGATCGGCTGGCTGTTCCTGCGCTACACCAAGTTCGGCCGGTTCATCTACTGGATGGGCGACAACTACCAGGCCGCACGGACGATGGGCATCGCGGTGCGGCCGCTGACCGTGCTGCAATACATCGTCAGCGCGCTGCTCGCCTGGCTCGCGGGCTTGGCGACGGCCGTCAGCCTGCAGAGCATGAACACCCGCATCGTCAATTCGACCCTGCTCTACGACGTCGTGCTGGTGGTGGTGATCGGCGGCATCGGCCTTTCCGGCGGCAAGGGCGGCATGCGCAGCGTGCTGGTCGGCGCTTTGCTGATCGGCATCCTGCTCAACGGCATGACCATCCTCGACCTGCCCAACATCTATCAGAACCTCATCAAGGCATCGATCCTTCTGGCCGCGATCATCCTCGACGGAAAACTCAATCCGCGCGACGAGCAGACCAGCCAGCAGGGCGACATCTGAAATCAATACTTTCAAGAATGGCCAAGATACTGGCCGAACGGGAGAAAGGGACTGGACATGAACTTCTGGAAACGAGGCTTGCTGGCAGCCCTGTCGGCCAGCGCCATTCTGGGTGGCGCAACGCTCGCCGCGTCGGCCGAGGACACCACGAACCCCGGGCCGGCTGCCTATGAGGCGGCGCTGAAGGGCAAGCGCGTCGTGCTGGTTCCGATGACCATGGGCTTCGATCTCGCCCAGGGCTGGAACCACTTCATCGGCGAGGAGGTCAAGGCGTTCGGCGGCATCTGGGAAACCCGCGATCCCAACTGGAGCGTCGATGCCGGCGCGCAGGCGATCACCGACCTGATCTCCTCGGCCAACAAGCCCGACGTGCTGATCGTTCAGTCGCCCGATATCAACTCCTACAGCCGCCTGTACAAGCGGGCGCAGGACGCCGGCATCTTCGTCATCCAGCTCGACAACCCGTCGAACTTCGCCTCCGATGTCTTCGCCGGATCCGACTGGAAGCGCCTCGGCGAGCTGGAGACGGAAGCCGTCATCAAGGGCTGCGGCCCGGATTCTAGCAAGAAGATCGGCGTGATCCAGGGCGACCAGGTCAATGCCTCGAGCCTCGACCAATGGGCGGGCGTGCAGGCGGTTCTGGCCAAGAACCCCGAGTTCAAGATCGTCGGCCAGCCGGATTCGAACTGGGACGCCACGACGGCGCGCAACGCCGCGACGACGCTGCTGCAGCAGAATCCCGACGTCTGCGGCATCATCGACTTCTGGGATGCGACCGCGCAGGGCACGGCGGCCGCGATCCGCGACGCCGGCCTCAGCGGCAAGGTCTTCCTCGTCACCACCGGCGGCGGCGAGGAGATCGACTGCAAGCTGCTCGAGGACGGCACGTTCGGCGCCATCGTCACCAGCGAGCTGCCTCGCCAGTCGCAGGACGTCGTCACGGCGATCAAGCTGCTGCTGCAGGGTAGCGACAAGCCGGGCGACAAGGCGCGCTACCTCTACACGCAGGAACGCGCCCGCACCAAGGCCGACCTGACCCCCGGCACCTGCTGGAGCCAGAAGCAGATCGAGGCGGCCGCGAAGCTGTAACCGCCGACGTTTTCAAGCGAGCGCGCCGGCCCGCCGGCGCGCTCGTCTTTCTTCAGGCCGGTTCGGCCTGATCGTTCCTACCCACCAGAGCTGGAATTTCGGATGTCCCTGCGCGAGGCCGTCACCCGATTTCGCTACAACCGGATTCCAACCCATCTTGTCGGCGAGATCCTCGTCAAGAACTGGGCCGACAATCTGGTCCCCTTCGCCTTTCTCGTCGCCGTCATCGCCATCTTCGGGACGCTGATTCCGGGCTTCTTCAGCGCCGGCAGCCTGCTCGACACGTCGCGGCAACTGGGCGAGTTCCTGCTCGTCGTCATCGGCCTGACGGTGGTGATCATCGGCGGCGGCATCGATCTCTCCGTCGGCTCGATCTTCGCGCTCGCCGCCTTCGCTGCGCTCGCCGTCATCTATATCGGCGAGGGATCGCCCTGGCTCGCCTTCGCGGCGGCGGTCGGCGCCGGCGGCCTGTTCGGCGCCTTCAACGGCTATCTCGTCGGCTATCTGCGGCTGCGCGCCTTCCTGACCACGCTGGTGACGCTGATCATCGGCCGCTCGCTCTACGACATCCTGATCATCCAGTATGGCAAGCAGATCCAGAGCTCGCAGTTCTATTCCGACAGTTTCGACTGGCTGGGCGTCGGCTCGCTCGCCGGCATTCCGGTCAGCGCGCTGATCGCGCTCGCCTTCACGCTCCTCGCGCATCTCGTCATCTCGCGCTCGCGCATCGGCTGGCACATCAGCGCCGTCGGCGGCGCGCGCCGCTCCGCCTACAATATCGGCATCCCGGTGCGCCGCACCGTGTTCCTGACCTATGTCGTCTCCGGCGTCGCCTGCGGCATGGCAGGCTTCCTGTTCGCCGCGCGGCTCTCCGGCGTCGGGCCGGGCTCCGGCCTCGGGCTGGAGCTCTTGGCGCTGACCGCCGCCGTCGTCGGCGGCAATAGCCTCGGCGGCGGCCGCGGCTCGATCGCCAAGGGGCTGATCGGCGCCGTCGCCGTGCTCATCATCAACAACGGCCTGATCCGGCTCGGCGCCGGCACCGGCACCAACCAGATGATCCTCGGCCTGATGCTGGCGCTCGCGATCGTCGTCGACGTCCGCTGGCTGAAGAACCGGCAGAAGGTGGTCTCGGAAGTCTATGTCGCGCCGGTGCACCATGCGATGCAGCCGGCCATTTCCGCCGTGCCAGGTTCCGGCACGCCCTATGCGCTCGATAACGCGCTCGCCGGCGCCGAGGCGATCGGCCTCGGCGAACTGGAAGGGCCGGAGGACATCGTCCTCGACCGCGACGACAATCTCTATGCCGGCACGCGGCATGGCGAGATCGTCCGCTATTTCGCGCCCGATTACCGGCGTTCGGAAGTCTTCGCCCATATCGGCGGCTTCCCGCTCGGGCTCGCGATCGATCGCGACGGCTCGATCAAGACCTGCGTCGGCGCGATGGGGCTCTATTCGGTTGCGCCGGACGGCGGCGTCCGCGAGCTGTCGACCGAGACGCGGCGATCGCTGCTCTCGGTCGTCGACGACGCCCGCCTGCGCGATCCCAATGATTGCGACATCGACCGCCAGGGCCGGGTGTGGTTCACGGATTCGACCACCCGCTACGACGCGCATGAATGGGCGCTTGATTCGATCGAGAGCCGGCCGACGGGACGGCTGCTGGTCTATGATCCCGCGACCGGCAAGACGCGGACGGTGCTCGAAAAGCTGCGCTATGCCAATGGCGTCTGCCTCGCCCATGACGGCCAGTCGCTGCTGATCGCCGAATCCTGGGCCTGCGCCGTCCATCGCTACTGGATCGAGGGGCCGAAGGCCGGAACGCTGGAGACCGTCATCCGCGACATGCCCGGCTATCCCGACAACATCAACCGCGCCTCGGACGGCGGCTACTGGATGGCCTGGCTCGGCATGCGCACGCCGAGCTTCGATCTCGCGCTGCGCGATCCCGGCATGCGCAAGCGCATGACCCGCCGCCTGCCGCAGGACGAGTGGCTGTTTCCCAACATCAACACCGGCGGCGTGGTGAAGTTCGACGAGAGCGGCCGGATCCTTTCAACGCTCGGCGATCTCGGCGGCGCCAGCCATCCGATGGTCACCTCGATGCGCGAGCACAAGGGCCATCTCTATATCGGCGGCATCCTCAACAACCGGATCGGCCGGATCGCCATTCCCGGCGCCGACCCGAACTGGACCGGCTGGAACGCCTATTGGGGAGCGGCGACATGAGGCTGCTCGATCGCATTCTCGACCCGTTCCGCGGCCGCGCCATCACCATTCCGCCCTATGACGGCGCCTTCAAGCCGAACACGGCGCTGGAGGAAGCGCCGGTCCGCCTTGAGCACGAGGCGCCCGACAATCTGCTGTTCTGGGCGGGGCGGCCGGTCTTTTCGGCCGGCAATTTCGTTCATGCTCTGGAAGGCGGGGGGACACGCGAACTCGCCCGCTTCGACGCGCCGGTGAGCGCGCTTGCGGCGTTGACGGACGAGACGCTGGTCGTGGCGCTCGAAAGCGGCCGGATCGTCCTCCATGATGGCGCGAGCGAGGGGCGGACCTTCGATCGCCTGGGATCGGAGCCGCTCGTCTCGCCGACCGCGATCGCCGTGCTCGACGCGACGACGATCGTGGTGGCGCAGGGCTCGGCCCGGCACGCGCCTTCCGACTGGGTGGTGGATCTGATGGAGAAGCGCGCCACCGGCTCGGTCTGGAAGCTCGATATTTCCAGCGGCGCAGGGACGCTTCTGGCCCGGGATCTCGCTTGGCCATCCGGCGTCCATGCCGGCCCGGACGGGACGATCCATGTCAGCGAGGCCTTTGCCCATCGTCTCGTGCGCCTCGAAGCCGGCAAGCGGCCGGCGCCCGTGCTGACGCGGATCCCGGGCTATGCCGGCCGGCTTTCCGCCGCGCGCGACGGCGGCTTCTGGCTCGCCGTCTTCGCGCCGCGCAACCGGCTGATCGAGTTCGTGCTGCAGGAGGATCGTTTTCGCCGCGACATGCTGGAAACCGTCGAGCGGCAAAACTGGATCGCGCCGGCGCTTTCTTCCGGATCCAGCTTCCTCGAACCGCTGCAATGCGGCGCCGTGCGCACCATGGGCGTGCACAAGCCCTGGGCGCCGTCGCGCTCCTATGGCCTCGCGGTCCGGCTCGATGCCGGACTGCAGCCCGTCCAGAGCTTCCACAGCCGCTCGGACGGCACGCGGCACGGCCTGACCTCGGTGCTGGAAACCGGGGACTCGGTGCTGGCGACGGTAACGGGAGCCGGGCTGATCGTCGATCTCGGCAAGGGAGAGCCGCAATGACCGTCGTGCTGCAGACGAAGGCGATCTCGAAGGCCTATCACGGCAATATCGCCGTCCATCCGATCGATTTCGATCTCCGCGCCGGCGAGGTGCATGCGCTGCTCGGCGAGAACGGCGCGGGCAAGTCGACGCTCTCCAAGATGCTCGCCGGCGTGATCGAGCCGAGCTCCGGCGCGCTGGTCTATGGGGGCAGGGAGGTCCGCTTCGCCGGTCCGGCCGACGCACTCAAGCAGGGCATCGCCATGGTGTTCCAGGAGACGAGCCTGGTGCCCTCGATGACCGTGGCGCAGAACCTCTATCTCGGCCACGAGCGGGCGTTCAACCGGCTGCGCGGCATCACCATCGCGGCGCAGCAGTTCCTGCAATCGCTGAACTTCACCGTCGACCCGACCGCCAACGTCTCGACGCTCGGCGCCGCCAAACGGCAGATGGTCGAGATCGCCCGCGCGGTTCGGTTGAACGCGAAGATCATCATCTTCGACGAGCCGACCGCGACGTTAACACCCGAGGAGCGGCGGCATTTCTTCGCCCTCGTCGCCAGGTTGAAGGCACGCGGGGTGACGATCGTCTTCATCAGCCATGCGCTCGAAGAGGCGCTCGAGATCGCGGACCGGATCACCATCCTTCGCGATGGCGAGAAGGTCGTGACCGACCTCGCCGCGAATTTCGACCAGGCGAAGATCGTGCAGGCGATGGTGGGCCGTCCCGCCGTCGAGGGCGCGCGGCTGCGCCAGACGGTCCGCCGGCCGGGCGCAAAAATCCTGTCGGTCGAGGACATCTCGATGGGGGCGCTGGTCCGCAACACGTCGTTCTCGATCTTCGAGGGGCAGACGACCGGCATTTTCGGGCTGGTCGGCTCCGGCCGGACGGAGACGGCGAAGATCATCGCCGGCGTCTACAAGCGCAATTTCCTGCGCGGCGGCTCGATCGAATATCGCGGCGAGCTGGTGCGCTATGCGACGCCGCGCGAGGCGGTGCGCGACGGCATCGTCTACGTCACCGAGGACCGCAAGCTGGAGGGCTTTTTCGAGACGATGTCGATCGCCGAGAACCTCTATTCCGGCCTGCTGGCGGCCGGCCTCGAACGGCTGCCGGTCGTGAGCCACAAGGAGATGAAGGCGCTCCTGGAGATCTGGAGCCCGAAGCTTGCGATCCGCAGCATCGACGCGGAGGCCCGCGTCATCGAGCTCTCCGGCGGCAACCAGCAGAAGGTGGTGATCGGCAAGGCGCTGGTGCAGAAGCCGAAGCTCGTCATCTTCGACGAGCCGACGCGCGGCGTCGACGTCGGCGCGGTGGCGGAGATCCACGCGCTGATCGAGGAGCTGGCCGACCAGGGCCTGGCGGTCGTCGTCATCTCGTCCTACCTACCGGAAATCCTCGCCCTTTCCGATCGCATCCTGGTCTGCCGCCAGGGCCGCATCGTCGAGGAATTCTCGCCGCTCGACGTGACGCAGGAACAGATCATGTATGCCTCGGTGCACTAGGCAGGACCTGTAACCTCAAAACAAAAAAAGCCCCGGAACCTTTGTTCCGGGGCTTTCTGTTTGGCGGGGCGTTGTCAGAAGTTGTGGCTGGCCTTCAGGCCGAAGGCGTTCTCGGTCGAGGTCTGGCCGAAATTGCCGTCATAGAAGGCGCGCACCGTGTTGCCGTTCTCGAACAGGAGGTCGACGCCCACCGAGGTGTTCCAGAGCAGCCGGTCGGTGCTGCTGGTGACGGTGAAGTCGCTGGTGTTCGAGGTGTCGGCGACGAAGCGCGCGTTGAGCGCGAAGCTGTCGCTGGAGAACGCCGTGACGCCACCCTTGACGTAGGGACGGATCATCGTGCCGCCGGCGGTGATGACCTGTCCGCCGACTTCCACTTCCGGCGCGACGCTGAACACGGTCTGCGAGCCGCTGTCGACCGAGACGGCCGCGACGCCGCCGGTCTCCGAGAACGCCGCCTGGTAGAGATAGGTGGCGTTGCCCTCGATCTGCGGGCGGATGTAGATCGTGTCGTTGCCGAGATCGTAGGCGGCGCGGAGCCGTGCGTTGAGCGAGCCGGCTTCCGGCTTGCTGTTCAGCGCTTCGTTGAAATCACCGAACCGGACGGAGCGCTCGCTGTCGTACCAGCCATAGCTGCCCGAGACCGCTGCCGCGAGGGTGAGCGGGCCGGGGACGTACTTGACGATCAGGCCGCCTTCGAGCCGCTTGCCGTCGCTGGTCGCGCCGCTGGCGCCGGTGGTCTTCGAGGTGCCCGCCGCGACGGCGAAGCCGACGCGGACGTCGTCCTTGACGGCGTATTGCGCGCCGCCGGCCAGTTCCCAGCTGGTGCGGTCGAAGCCGGCGTTCTCCGCCGTCGTCTCGCGGTCGAAGGTGCGGTAGCCGACGCGGCCCCAGGCGCATTCGCCCTCGGCGTTGAAGGCATAGGCGCCGTCGCGCACCTTGCAGCTCAGCATGCTGGTGGCGAAGCCGAGCGAATCCTGGACCGCCGTCATCTGCTCGTTCAGATAGGCGTCCGGCGAGAGCTGGTTGTAGGCGTTATTGACGTCGTCCATCGTGGTCAGGTTCAGGAGCGCCAGGCCGATCGGATCGAGCGCCGGCAGATGGCCGATCGTGCTGTTGAAGTAGCTGCCGAGCACCTTGCCGTTCGCGTTCAGGCCCTGGGCCAGATAGTCGTAGCCGGCGACCGTCAGGTCGAGGTGATCGCTGTCCGAGTTGATCTGGTACTGCACCAGCGGATTGGAGACCGTCAGCCCGTTGGTGGCGATGTTCTCGGCCGTCAGGACCGTAAAGGTCTGTCCGAACGTGCCGAGCGTCGTCAGGTGCAGGCCGAGCGAGCCGGCGAGGCTGGCATTCTCCGAGACGTCGAGCCGGTCGGCGGTCGAATGGGCGAGGTCGACGTCGATCTTCAGCGTGCCGGCGGCGCCGTTGACGAAGGAGCCGTTCAGCGCCGTCGTGGCGATGGCGTCGCCGCCGATCGTCACCACGCCGTTGTTGGTCAGCGTGTTGCCGGCGCCGAGATGGACGGTGTCGCCCATGTTGAAGATGCCGTCCGGGCCGTTGTCGAAGCGGTTCGTCCAGTCGCTCAGGATGACATTGCCGGTGATCGTGCCGTTGTTGACGATCGTCGTGTCGCTGTCATGCGCCGAGATGGCGAGGCCGTTGATGCCGTCGGCGCTGCGGATATCGCCGCCCTTGTTGTTGGTGAGCCAGTTCAGGTGGCCGCCGTCGAAGTTGACGCCGGCGAAGCCCGCGCCGCCCTGCACCGAGCCGCCGTCGATGGTGACCGTCTGGTCGCCATAGCTGGTCAGGCGGATGCCGTCGCGCGCCGCCTTGATGTCGCCGTCGATGGTGACGTCGATATCCGCGTTGACGGTCTCGGCATGGATGCCGTCGCCCTCGTCGGTGGTGATGGTGCCGCCGCCATGCGTGACCGAGACCGTGCCGTCGTCGCTGGCATTGGCGGCATAGATGCCGTCCGCCTTGGCGGTGATGTTGCCGGCGCTGACGACGGTGATGGCGCCGAGCGCCGACGTCGCGACGATGCCGGTGCCATTGGTGGCGGTGATGTTGCGGGAGGAGACGCTGACGAACCGGGTCCCCTCGTTCTTGGCGATGATGCCGTCGAGATCGGCGAAGATGTCGCCGACGCTGGTGACCTTGATGGCGCCCAGCGAGGACTGGGCGATGATGCCGGTGCCCTTGTTGGCGGTGATGCTCCCGGCGTCGACCGTGACGGCCGTCTCGCCGACATTGGTCGCGACGATGCCGTCGAGATCCGCCAGCAGAACGCCGGTCTGCGTGACTTTCACCTCGCCGGTGGTGGAGGTGGCGACGATGCCGGTGCCCTTGTAGGCGGTCAGGTTGCCGTTCTGCGTGACGCTGACCTTGGTGTCGCCGAGGTTGGTGGCGACGATGCCGTCGAGATCGGCGATGAGCGTGCCGGTGCTGGAGACCACGACCTCGCCGGTGGTGGACGAGGCGACGATGCCGGTGCCCTTGTTGGCGGTCAGGTCGCCTTCCTGCGTGACGCTGACCTTGTTGGAGCCGACATTGGTGGCGACGATGCCGTCGGTTTCCGCGACCAGCTTGCCGGCGCTCTTGACCGAGATTTCGCCATCGGTGGACGAGGCGATGATGCCGCGGCCCTTGTAGGCCGTGATGTCGCCGGTCCGGTCGATGGTGATCTTGCCGTAGCCCTCATTGCCGACCTTGATGCCGTCGAGCTCGGCCGTGATGGCGCCGGTGCCGGTCACGTTGATCGCGCCCGTCGCCGACCAGGCGGTAATGCCGGTCTTCGAATAGGAGGTCAGGTCGCCGTTCTGTTCGATCGAGACGGTGCTGTCGCCGAGGCTCGTCGCCTTGATGCCTTCCAGCTGCGACGTGACGGCGCCGTTGTTGGTGATGGTGATCTCACCGGTCGCGGACGACGCCAGGATGCCGGCGCCGTCATAGGAGGTGACGCCGGCGCTGGTGATCTTCACGTCGTCACCGCTCTCGTTGGTGGCGGTGATGCCGTCCAGCTTGGCGACGACCTTGCCGGTGCCGATGGTCACGGCGCCGTTCGGCGTATAGGCGTCGATGCCCTTGCCGGCGTTCGAGGTGACGGTGCCGGTCTGCGCGACGGTGACGCTACCGCTGCCGGTCTTGGCGTGGATGCCGGTCAGCTTGCTCTCGATCGCGCCGTTCGAGGTGACCGAGACGGCGGCGGTCCCGGACGTCGCCCAGATGCCGGCGCCGTTCGAGGCGGTGATGGCGCCCGTCTGGTTGATCGTGTTGCCGTAGGTCGATTCCGAGCGGATGCCGTCCTGATAGGCGGTGATCTTGCCGCTATTGGTGACCGAGGCGGTGCCGCCGATGGCGCTGACCTTGATGCCGGTGCCGTTGGTGGATTCGATCGCGCCGCTGGTGCGGTTGACCGTGGCGTTGGTGCTGCTGGAAACGGTGATCGCGTCGCCCTTGGACGTGATGGCGCCGGATCCCGTCAGCGTCGCCGAGCTGGCGCCCGACGTCACGACGATGCCCTTGCCCTCATAGGAGGTGACGTCGCCGCCCTGGGTGAACTTGGCGGAGCCGCCGCCCGATTGCGCCGTGACGGCGTCGAGCTTGCTCGTCACCGTGCCGTCGGTGGTGATCTCGACATTGCCGTTGCCGGAGGCGGCATAAATGCCCTTGCCTTCGAAGGATTCGAGCGAACCCGTCTGCCCGACCGTCACGGGGCCGGAGCCGCTTTCCGCGTAGATGCCGGAACCCTTGGCCTGGAGCGTGCCCGCATTGGTGACGATGACCGCGCCGTTCGGCGACTTGGCGACGATGCCGTCGCCCTTGCGGGCGATCAGCGAGCCGCCCTTGTGATCGACGGTGGTCGATCCCTGGCTCGAATTGGCGAAGATGCCGTCGCCGCCGGCGTCGATCGCGCCATTGACCCGGACGTCGACATTGACGAGGGCGTCGGCATAGACGCCGTAGCCTGCATCGGCCGTGATCGCGCCGGTATGCGAAAGGATCATCGGGCTTCCGTAGCCGTGACCTTCCAGATGGATGCCGTCCGACCCGGCGTGGATGTCGCCGGTGCTCGTCGAGGTGACGGTGCCATTGCCGGAGGCATAGATGCCGTGGCCGCTGAGCGCATTGATGTCGCCGCCGTGGTCGATCGTGACGGCGCCGGTCTCGAAGCTCTGCAGCGCGATGCCGTTCGTCGCGGCGTTGATCTCGCCGCGGCTCTTTTCCGTGATGCTGCCATTGGTCGAGGCGGCGATGCCGGCGCCGCCGGTCGAGGTCAGGTCGCCGGTGACGTCGATGGTGACCAGGCCGCCCATCGTGCCATGCAGGTTGATCGCGTCCTTGCCGGCCTCAATGTCGCCGTTGGTCGTCAGCGAGATCGCGCCATCCGTCTCCGCCCAGACGCCGAACCCCTCGTCGGAGGTGATCTTGCCGGTGTGGTTGGCCGTGATGTCGCCGATGTTCCCGTTGCCGTCCTCGAAGCTCTGCAGCTTGATGCCGTCGGCGTCCTCGCCCGTCGCGTGGATCCCGAAGGAGCCGGTATTGCTGTCGATGGTGACGGCGCCGTTCGAGAGGAAGCGGATGCCCGCGACGCCTTCTTCCGGCGTGATGTCGCCGGTCGGGGCCGCCACGGTCAGCTTGGTGATCGGCTGGGTCTCGTCAATGCTGACGCCGCCCGCGAGGTCGCCGGTGCAGTTGCGCGTCGTGCCATCGTCGATGCAGGCGCCCCAGGCGGGAGCGCCCATGGCCAGGATCATCGCGCCGGCGGCGGCGCTGCCGAGGAGGGCGGTGCGCCAGCCCGAAACCGAAGCCTCGCCTGACGCCCAAGACGTGTCCGCCATCCGCCCGATGGCGGTGTCCCTGCGGTTCTGCTGGCGATGGCCGTAGCCCCTTCCGCTCTCAAAATGTCTCACGTCGTCCCCCGGCTCTGCGATGTCGTATGGCTGAATGGCGCCTGCACGCGATCGCGCTCGGCGATCCGTGGGCTCTTCGAAATTCTGTCGTCCCGGCCGGGCGCGTCGCGCCCGGGCCTTGGTGCTGAAAAGGCGTTTGTCCGCTCACGGGCCATCGGCTGGCCTCCGCAGCAGCTTCGTCAGCAGCGTGCGCGCGGCGTCCATTTCGGTGACCGAGGCGCGCGCGACGGGATGCGCCCGAACCGTCTCCGCATGCGCCAAGCCGTGGTTCTGGCTGGCGATCGCGCCGCCGATCAGATCGTCCTTGGAAAGCCTTGGCGCGACATTGAGCGGCGCCAGCAGAATGAGGGCGAAGAGACCCGCCGCGCCGATGGCGCGGGCCGGCTGCCGGCCGATCACGCCGAGGCTCTGCCGGCCCGCCTCGAGCGCGGCCGTGATCGGCTGCGTCGCCGTTGCGAGCCGTTCGCGGACCGCGAGGGTCAGATCGGCGAAACCGTCGCGGAAACCGATGAAGCGGTGCAGCCCGTAGCCATAGAGCGAGACGTTGACGGCGGGAACGATGGCGCCGAGATACTGGCCGGACAGCAGGCCCTCGACCACGTAGCGCAGCATCAAGAGCAGCATGAAGCCGTTGAAGAGGAAGCAGTAGGGCGGGATGAACGTCCGGTCGGCGACCTTCGGCGTGCGCGAGAAGCTGCCCTTCCGGCCGGTGACGATCTGGCGGATCGAGGCGGCGATGCCGGCGAAGCTGACGGGCAGCAGCATCAGATTGAGCGCGCAGACCGCGAAGATATCGCGGAAGCGATAGCCGAGGCGACGGAGGTCGCCGCCATAGAGCAGGAAGTAGGGGACCATCACCAGCGGCGTCCAGACCAGCGCCCGCCCGTCGGATCCCGTCCAGATCATCAGCATGAAGACTGCGAAATTGCCGATGATCGGCGAGAGCAGGTAGTTGGTCCGGAGCATGAGTTCCGGTAGCCGCCTGAAGCGTCCGGGATTGCCGAGATACTGCCGGAGCAGCATCGGGAAGATGATCAGCCCGCCATTGCTCCAGCGCTTGCGCTGGATCGCCAGAGCACCGAAATCGGCCGGCGTGGCGCTGTAGGCCATCGGCGCGAAGTAGTTGTGCACCGACCAGCCGGCCTGCAGCAGGTCGATGGTCGAGCCGGTGTCCTCGATCACCGTGGCATCCTGGATGAACACCTTGTGCGTCTTGCCGCCCTCGACCTGCTGGCGGGCGATCTGCTCCAGCGCGGTGAAGCGGATCAGCGCGTTGGCGCCGACCCAGTAGGAGGCATCGAAGAAGGTGGCGCCCTGGTGCACGAGATACTGGATGTCGGTGGTCGCGCCGGCGATCCGCTCGACCGGCGACGTGCCTTTCGGGAAGGTCAGGTACGGCGTCTGCGCCACGCCGAGGGTCGGGCGACCGTGCAGCAGATGGACGAGCTGCAGCATGTAGTCGTTCAGGATGACGCTGTCGGCGTCGAGCGTCAGGACATAGTCGGCGCCGGCAATCGCGATCGCACCGGCTGCGTCCGGGCGCGCCGGCTCGAGGACGGCGTGGCGCCCGCTCCGGCGGACGACGTGGCTGCCGCCCATCAGGCCGATATAGGCGTTCAGGTTCATCGCCTTGTTCGGCGCGTGCGACAGGTTCTCGAAGGTCTTGCGCTGGAAGCTGCTGATGTCGGTGCAGAACAGATTGGCGAGGACGCGGTATTCGCGCGCGATTTCCGCGACCGGGAGCTCGCTCGCCACGACGCGCTCGGCCGTGCCGCGATAGCGCCGGGCGAGATCGAGCACGATCCGGTCGATGAAGAAGCGGTCGACATGGCCGAAGGCCGGCGAGATCTCCGCCTCGAGGCTCCGGGCCAGGTTTTCCAGGCAATAGGCGGCGTGGTCGTAGCAGCGCTTCAGCCGGCCCGCCTCGGCGGCGGCGTCGATCCGGCCGGCGCGGGCGCGGCGCTGCCATGCGGCCGCCTCGGCGCGGAGCGCCTGCATCGGGCCGTTCAGCATTTCCCAGACGTCGTCGACCGCGGAGAGTGTCAGCTCCAGCGAGCCGGGATCGTTCGGCGGGTCGTCGACGAGCAGCACGATGCGGCGGTTGGAATAGCGCGCCAGCGCCGCCGAGAGCATCGTCATGATGACGACGCGCCGCTCCTCCCGATAGGTCGGGATCAGGATGGCGACGCTCGGCGCGTCATCTTCAAAGAGATGGGCGACGTCGCGCTCGGAAAAGGCGCGGTGCTGCTCCGCGCGCCGCGCCGCGCCATAGCGGCTCAACTGGTAGGAGAGGCAGCAATAGACGAGGCCGAGCAGCAATCCGCAATAAAGCAGGCGGTCCACGAGGCCGACATCGTCCAGGACATAGAGGAACCCGGCCAGCGCGCCGACCGAAACGAGCGAACAGGCCATGGTGAACAGCACGAGATATGGCTCGTGCGTCCCGGGGGGCTCGCTCCTCCTGGGCTTCGTGAAGGCTCGGTGGCGGATTGGCATCGGGCTTGGGTCGGTCCGGCTGAAACGGGCGATCGACGGGAACTCGTCCGTGAGCTCCGGGACGCCATGCGGCTTCCCGAGGACCTAGCGACGAGCGGTACTGCCGGATGCGGATGGAGGCGGGTGGCCGATCATGCCCAGCGGCAGATTGCTGCGGCCGGGGCGGACGACGCCGAAATCAGCGAGCGTGCGGGAGAGGTTGTTTCGTAATGCGATACAGTCGGAAAGGATAAAAGCGGAGGGTTCGGCGCCGACGGTCCTGCCCCGGGCGCGATCCCGCAGCAATTCGACCGATTGTCGTCCAGCCCGCCCGCCTGATCCACTTTCCACGTAGTAGTCCCCCGACCGGCTCGTGGCGCGAACGCTATGTCAGCCAAATCGGTTTCTTATTAAGAAACAGAATATCAAGGACATGACAGTAGAAACGTTGAACCTGCAACTGCCTACACGTCGGCATTTGACGGCGCAATGGGCGCCGCTGACGTGGCCGGAATCTGTGGCTGGAATGTCACGCTTTTCGTTCAATTGTCGGCCTAACGGCACCTTGTTAAGCCGACGTTCAGACGCTACCCATGTCGCGATCCGGCGGGCCTCGCCTCGCGCAACGGCCTTCGCCCGGATTGGCAAGATGCGATCGGTCCCCGGCCGCGGCCTCGGGCGCGATCTCCGCGAGGGGCGGTTCGAAGGCATGGCTTACGACAGCGTTGGATATCGATCGGCCGCGCGGGCGCTGGCCGTCGGCCTCTTCATGGCCGGATCGCTCCTCGGCGCCAAAGCCGGGCCGAACGACGAGGGCGACAAGGCGCTGGCCGCGCAGGACTATGCCCGCGCCATGACGCTCTACCGGCAGGCGGCCGACGGCAACGACGCCTGGGGCCAGGTCAATGTCGGCAAGATGTACGAGAACGGCCAAGGCGTCGCCAAGAGCCCGAAGCAGGCCGCTGTCTGGTACGCCAAGGCCGCCAACCAGGGCAATGACTGGGCGCAGAACAGCCTCGGCTCGCTCTACGAGAACGGCACCGGCGTGCCGAAGGACATCGCCAAGGCGGCGGCGCTCTACAAGAAATCGGCCGCCAAGGGCAATAACTGGGCCCTGTACAATCTGGCGCGCTTCCAGGCCGAGGGCATCGGCATGAAGGCCAACCCGGCGGAATCGCTGAAGAATTTCCGCAAGGCGGCCGAAGCCGGCAATTCCTGGGCGCAGTATACGCTGGGCGACAAATACGCGACCGGCGAGGGCGTTCCGCCGAGCTACCCGACCGCCGTCGGCTGGTACAAGAAGGCGGCCGACCAGGACAATGCCTGGAGCCAGTTCAAGCTCGGCCAGCTCTATGAGAAGGGCACCGGCGTCGTGCAGAACGACGCGACCGCCGCGAAGTACTACAAGGCCTCGGCCGAGCAGGGCAATCATCTCGCCCAGGCGAGCTACGGCCTGGCGCTCGAGACGGGCAAGGGCCTGAAGCGCTGGAACAAGGCCGAGGCGGTTCGCTATTACAAGCTGGCCGTCGCCAATCCGGGTGCCCCGGCCTGGGTGCTGCAGCGCCTCACCGCGCTGGACGGCCCGCAGCCGAAGCCCGCGAACTGAGGCCCGGGTCGCGACAGACCCTCACCCCGACCCTCTCCCGCAAGCGGGAGAGGGGGATCGCCGGTGCGTGTTGCCGGGCATCGCGCGATGCCGTGGTTGCGATCCAGCAGGACGGTTTGACGAACGGCCGGGAAGGGCGCCGGCCCAAAAAGCCCTCTCCCTCTGGGAGAGGGTTGGGTGAGGGCCTTGCTTGAGCGATGGGCCCTGCCAGCCTGATGGCCTACCCGCGCAGGTCCGCCAGCAGCGGCGCGAGCGTCCGTTGCGCCTCGGCGGCGGCGCGGTAGGCCGCGAGCATTTTTCCGACCCGCTCCGCCTCGCCGGCGTCCGGCTCGTGGCGCTGCTCCGCCTTGTGCAGGCCGACCAGCGGCTGCATGTCGGCCCAGTTTCCGAGCGCCACCATGGCGAGCGCCGCGGCGCCGAGCGACGCCGATTGCTGGTCGATCGAGGTCTTGTCGATCGTGCAGTCGAGGATGTCGGCCAGGATCTGGCGCATCAGCGCGCTGCGCGCGCCGCCGCCGACGATGGTCATGACGCGGCTGACGTCGGTTAGCCGGCGCAGTTCATCGAGCGCGACGCGCAGGCCGAGCGCGATGCCTTCGAGCGTCGCGCGCAGCAGGTCGGCCTGGTCGTGGCGGAGATCGAGGCCGACAAAGGCGCCGCGCACCTCCGGCCCGCCCTCCAGGCTGGTGCCGCCGCCGAGCGTCGGCACGAAGAGGAGGCCATTGGCGCCGAAAGGCGCGCTCGCCGCGCGCTCGAACAGCGCCTCATAGCCGCCGGCGTCGCCGGCCATCAGCCTGTCCTTGACGAAGGCGAGGCTGGTTCCCGACGAGAAGATCGAGGTGGCCGAGATGATCTGGTCCGGCACGACATGGGCGAAGGCGAAGGGGCGGACGCGGCTGTCGAGCACCGGCTTGGCCGACGAGACGGTGAGCCAGCTCGACGAGCCCATCGAGCCGTAGAAATCGCCTTCGGAGAAGGTGCGCGCGCCGAGCGCCATGCAGCTGTTGTCGACGCCGCCGGCAACGACCACGACATCGGCCGGCAGGCCGAGTTCGGTCGCGATTTCCGGCAGCACCGTGCCGAGGATCCCGGTCGAGGGCACGATCTCCGGGAAGAGGGCGCGGTCGACGCCGGCGGTATCGAGGATCTCGTCCGAGAAGGCCCGCGCGTGAAGGTCGTAGGCGCCGCTGCCGGAGGCATAGGACGGGTCGGTCGCATGGCGGCCGCAGAGGCGCAAATTGATGAAATCCTTGCTGCCGGCGATCGAGCGGGTCCGGGCGAAGATTTCGGGACGGTTTGTTCGGAGCCAGAGGATCTTGAACAGCGGATAGAGCGGGGCGGGGAAGCCGTTGCCGGTGAGGCCGTACCAGCGCTCATAGTCGAAGTTTCGGAAGAATTCTGCCGCCTCGGCGCCGGCGCGCGCGTCCGACCAGATCGGCACGCGCGTGAGGAGCGGCCGGTCGTTATCGTCGAGCGGGATGCAGCCGAGGCTGTGGCCGGAAATGCTGATCGCCCCGACGGCGGAGCGGTCGACGCCCTCCGCCTCCAGCAGCGCGCGGATGCTGGCGACGACGGCGTCCCACCATTCGTCGAGATCCTGTTCGTGCAGGCCCGGCGCCGGGAAATAGGTGCGATAGTTCTGCACCCGTTCGGCGAGACAGGCGCCGCTCGCGTCATAGAGCGCCGACTTGACGCCGCCGGTGCCGAGATCGAGCGCCAGTACCGTCCGGGCCATCGCCTCAGGCCTTCTCGTGGGGGATCGCGAGCACGCCGCCCGGCAGCGCGTCGACCTGCTTCACCAGCTCGATCGCCGAGGCCGTGTTGATGCCGAAGCGGGTGACGCCGATCGCCGCCATCTCGGCGACGGTGGCGAGATCGCGGATGCCGCCCGAGGCCTTGATGCCGGCGCGGCCGTTGACCACGGCGGAGATCAAGCGGATGCGCGGCAGCGTCGCCGCGGCCGGGGTCCAGCCGGTGCCGGTCTTGACGAAGGCGGCGCCGCTCGAGGCCACGATGTCGGCCGCCGTCTCGATCTCGGCGTCGGTCAGGTGGTGCAGCTCCAGGATGACCTTGAGCGGCACGGGCGCTGCCGCCTCGATCACCGCCGCGATCTCGTCACGGACATAGTTGAGGTCGCCCGATTTCAGGCGGCCGACATTGATCATCATGTCGAGCTCGTCGGCGCCGGCCTCGCGGAGCGCCGCCGCTTCCGCGACCTTGATCGCCGTCATGTGGCCGCCGGCCGGGAAGCCGATCGGCCCGCCGACCAGCGTGCGCCCGCCGGCTGGCACCAGCGAGCGCAGCAGCGGCACGAAATTCGGCAGCGCATGCGCCGCGATGAAGCCGTTCTCGACGGCGAGGGCGGCGAGCGAGCGGACGTCCGTTTCCGTGTGGAAGGCTTGCACCGCGCTGATGTCGATCCTCTGGGCGAGGTCGGCGGCGCTGAGGTTCTGGGGGGTGTTGGACATGAGGCCGCTTTCTATCGGTTTCGTACTGTCGCTACGGGCTGCCGGCTATGGGCTGCGGACATGGCGGGCCGTGGCTCGGGCTCGCCCCAGCCGCATCCCGATGGGCCGCTGCTCTAGATCCGGGCCGTCGAGCGCATGTGGCTCAGCGTCTTCTTCATCCGCTTGAAGCTCTCGACATGCGCCTCGCCGCGCCGCAGCGCCACCGCCGTCGACAGGATGTCGACAACGACGAGAGCGGCGATGCGCGAGATGGTCGGGGTGTAGATGTTGGTGTTCTCGAGCGTCTCGGTCAGAAGGACGATGTCGCAGGCCTCGGCGAGCGGGCCGCCGTCATTGCCGGTGATGCCGATGACCGCCGCGCCGTTCTCGCGGGCGAGCTTCGCCACCTCGACGGTCGAGCGCGTCGTGCCGGTGTTGGAGATCGCGACGGCGACGTCGCCGGGCTTCAGCAGCGAGGCGACCATCACCTGCTGGTGCGAGTCGATCTCGGCGCCGCAGGGCACGCCGAACAGCGGGAACTTCTGCTGCGCGTCCATGGCGACGATGCCGGAGGCGCCGAAGCCGAAGAACTCGATCCGCTGCGCCGCCACCAGCGCATCGACGGCGCGGGCAAGCGCCGTAGATTCCAGGCGGTTGCGGGCCCAGTCGAGGCTCGTCATCGTGTAGTCGAAGATCTTCTGCGCCACCTGGTCGGGACTGTCGGCGTCCGAAATGACCGAGTGGGTCGCCGGCACGCCGAGCGCCAGGCTCTGGGCGAGGCGGAGCTTGAAGTCCTGGAAGCCGTCGCAGCCGATCGCGCTGCAGAAGCGGATCACCGTCGGCTGGCTGACGCCGGCGAGCTGCGCCGTTTCCGCCACGGTCGCGGAGAGGATGCGACGCGGATCGGCGAGGATGGCGTCGCAGACCTTGCGGTCGGACTTCCTGAGCTCGTCGCGCATGGCGCGCGCGACCTCGAGGATGTTGCCGGTTCCTCCGACAAAGGCGGAGACGTGAGTTTGCATCGTTGTTGGGTCCTTGCGCCGATGCGCGATACTACCGCGTGCGCAACCGGAATCTGTGCAGGAACGATTGCATGACGTTCGCATGCCGGAAAGAGCCCTGCCGGAACTGGTCGAAGATGGCGGCGAGAACGATCACCATGCCGACGCTCATCTGCTGCAGGAAGGGCGAAAGCTCGAGCAGGATGAAGGCGTTGCGCAGCGCGCCGAGCAGATAGGCGCCGAGCATCGCGCCGAGGATCGAGCCGCGGCCGCCGGAGAGGCTGGCGCCGCCGATCACCACGGCGGCGATGACGTCGAGCTCGAGGCCGGTGCCGGCCTGCGCCTCGGCGACGCTGACCTGCGCCGTGTAGACGATGCCGGCGATGGCGGCGAGCGCGCCGCTCGCGACGAAGACGGCGATGCGGGTGGCGTTGATCGGGATGCCGGAGAGGCGGGCCGCCTCGTCATTGTCGCCGACGGCGACGATGCGCTGGCCGACGACGCTGCGGGTCAGGATCAGCTGGCAGAGGATGCCGAGGCCGACGAAGATCAGCACCTGGGTCGGGATGTCGAGGAAGCTGCCCTGGCCGATGAACATCACCGACGGGTCGACCATGATCGGCAGGCCGCCGGAGATCACCTGGGTCAGGCCGCGCGCGACCGAGAGCATGCCGAGCGTCGCGATGAAGGAATTGACGCGGAACACGACCACGATCAGGCCGGTGATAAGGCCGGCCGTGGCGCCGACGCCGATCGCCAGCACGATGGCGAGCCACGGATTGAGGCCGGCTGCCATCAGCCAGGCGCCGCAGAGGCCGCTCAAACCCATCACCGAGCCGACCGAGAGGTCGATCTCGCGCGAGATGATGACGAAGCACTGGCCGATCGCCATGATGCCGACCACCGCCACCGCGACGAGCACGTTGCGCAGGTTGTCCGTCGTCAGGAAGCTCGGATTGACGAAGGAGAAGGCGATCGACACGGCGATGATCACGCCGATCAGCCCGGTCTCCTGGCCTCGCAGCAGAGGCAGACGCTTCAGGCTGGCGATACTCATCCTATTTCCCTTGTTCTTGCTGTAGGGGCTGTTCTTGGCGTCAGGGCCGCCGGCGAGCGCGGGGTCGTTCGGGGTCGCGCTCATGTCATGTCCGAGGCGAGGGCGGTGGTCGCGGCGTCCTCGATCTTCTCGCCGAGCGCCGAGGCGACGACGCGGGCGGCCTCGGGGCCGCGGGCGAGGCTGTCGGCGATCTCGCCGCCGCGCACGACGACGATGCGGTCGGCGAGCTGCAGGATCTCGTCCATCTCCGAGGAGACGAACCAGACCGCGAGGCCGCGCTCATGCGCCAGCGTGCGGATCAGGCGGTACATGTCCGCCTTGGTGCGGACGTCGACGCCGCGGGTCGGTTCGTCGAGGATCAGCAGCGACGGGTTGGAGGCCAAGGCGCGTCCGAGCAGCACCTTCTGCTGGTTGCCGCCCGAGAGCGTGCGGATGCCGACCCCGACATTGCCGGCCTTGACGCCGATCTCGTCGGCGCTCTTCTGCGCGAAGGCGCGCCGCTTGCGCTCGCTGAAGAAGCCGAAGCGGCCGAAGCGCTGCAGCACGCTCGACGTCATGTTGAAGCTGATGTCGTGGCCGTAGAAGACGGAGGTGCGCCGCTCCTCGCTGATGAAGGCGATGCCGCCCTTCAGCGCCGCATGCGGCGAGCCGAAGCGGACCGGGTGTCCCTTTAGGCGGATGTCGCCTGAGAAGAGCGGGTCGGCGCCGAGGATGGCGCGGATGATCTCGGTGCGGCCGGAACCGACCAGGCCCGCCATGCCGACGATCTCGCCGGCGTGGATGTCGAAGGAGACGTCGGAGAAGGTGAGGCCGGAGGCGTTGCGCACGGAAAGCACCGGCACGGCGCCGGGGGCGGGCGGCGGCGGCGCGCTTTCGGCGAGGTCGAGCGCCGCCTTCAGCCGTTCGCCGGCCATCAGCTGGATCGCCTTCTGCTTCGGCAGCACGTCGACCGGGCCCTCGCCGACCTTGCGGCCGTCGCGCATCACGATGACCTCGTCGGAGATCTCGTAGACTTCGCCGAGGCGGTGGCTGACGAGGATGACGGCCGTGCCGCGATCGCGCAGCCGACGCACGATGTCGAAGAGGCGGTCCGTTTCCTTGCGGGTGAGGCTCGAATTGGGCTCGTCGAGGAAGAGCACATGCGGATCATCGGCGAGCGCGCGGGCGATCTCGACCAGCTGGCGCTCGGCGGCGGAAAGGCCGACGCAGCGAGCCGAAAGATCCGGCAGCTCCTTGTCGAGGCCGAGGCTGGCGAGCAGCTTTTCGGCTTCCTTGACCAGGCCGGCGCGGTTGTGCAGGGCGCCTGCGCCGCGCGAACCCAGTCGCGCCAAAAAGATGTTCTCGGCCACCGTCATCTGGGTGACCAGCTGCGGTTCCTGATGGACGACCGCGATGCCCATCGCCTTGGCGGCGAGGGCGTTGGGCAAGCGTTGCGGCTTGCCCGAGACGCGGACTTCGCCCGCGTCCGGGTGATGGACGCCGGAGCAGACGCGGATCAGCGTCGACTTGCCGGCGCCGTTCTCGCCGAGCAGGGCGGTGACCCTGCCGGCGCGGAACTGCAGGCTCACATCGGCGAGCGCATGGACCGAGCCGAAACGCTTGTCGACGGAGACGACTTCCAGGGCGATCGGGTTCTCCATGGCAATCGGATCTTCGGCGGGCATTCGTTCGGCTCGGTTCGACATAGTGGTTGGCAGACTTCGCGTCAGAGCTTCGGAACGGCGCCGACCGGCAGCTTTTCCGGATCGAGCTGGTCGACATTGTCCTTGGTCATGAACAGGCTGACGGCCGGCTGCAGGACCTTTTCGGGCTTCTGCTGCGCGACGATGTCGTTGAACAGCGCGATCGCCACGTTGTAGCCCTGGCCGAACTCGTCCTGGCCGGTGACGCCGAACATGCTGCCGTCGTGGATCGCGGCGACGTTCTCCTTGGTGAAGTCGTAGCCGATCACCTTGACGCTGTCCTGCTTGCCGGCCGTCTTCACCGCCTGGGCGGCGCCGAACGGTCCGCCGGCCGTCGCGTAGATGGCGACGAGGTCGGGGGTGGAGGTCAGGAAGTCCTTGGCGGCGGAGAAGGTGCTGCCGGCCGAATCCTTGGCCTCGATGCCGTCATTGACGACGGAGAGCTTCGAGCCCGCGAGGCCTTCGACGAAGCCCTTGCGGCGTTGCTCGGAACCCGGCGCCGTGAACTGGCTGACGATGACGCCGACCTTGCCTTCCTTGTCGCCGACCGCCTTGACCAGCTCGGCGGCGGCGTTCTTGCCGGCCGCGAACTGATCCTGCGCGTAGTTGATGACGCCGCCGGCTTCCTCGACGCAGGGGAAGAGCGTGTTGTAGGCGCCGATCGAGATCTTCTTCTCGGCGATGAGGTTCTTGATCAGGGCGCAATTGCCTTCGCCGGCGATGAAGAAGCCGATGCCGTTATAGCCCTGGGTGGCGGCGGCATTGATCGCCTGGTTGACGGTCGGCACGTCGATATTGGCGCCGCCGACGATCCAGCGCACTTCGCCGCCGCGCGACTTCAGCACGTCGTTGGCCGTCTCGGCGCCCTTCTGCACGGCGATCCAGTACGGATTGTTGGAGAAGCCGATGATGGCGATCTTGGCCTTGGTGCCGGCCTCGTTGGCGACGGGCTCCGGGCGGTCGGCGATCGGCGCGACGCCCTCGGCGACGGCGCTGCCGGCGGCCGTGATCAGCGCGGCGGCGGAAGCGAGCGCCAGCAGCGAGGCGCGCAGGCCGGAGGCCGGCTTGGCGGAAGAGATAGTCATGAGGCTCCTCCCAGAGCTTTGTGAGGCGGCCGGCGTACACTGCCGAACGGCCGCTGGGATACTCGAAAAGCGAGGCCCGACGAGCAAGGCCGGATTGCGGTGGGCGAACAGGCCTGCGCCCGGCAGGGCCCGGCGCGATCCACGCCGGCTATGTACTGATACTACATAATCTGCGCGTGGCAAGCCGAATTTTGAGCAGAATTACCAAAACAAGCGCGAGGATGGCCCTATCCTGTTGCATTGCGATACCGATTGAGTAGTGTTGCTACCGATTGGAGACACCCACATGGCTATTCCTCCCACCTCCCACCGCATCGATCCCGCAAGCGGCGTGCTGTCGGATCCGACCGGCCGCTACGAGAAGCGGCTCGCCGATCTCGGCGGCATCTACGCCGACGCCGATGCCTTCGCGGCGGCCGTCGCCCGCGAGGGCGACCGCGTCGTCTATACCGTCCACGAAGTGCGCCCGGCCGCGGCGCGCGGCGACCTGATATTCGGCACCACCTTCATGGAGCCGGGCCGGATCGGCGACGAGTTCTTCGTCACGCGCGGCCACATCCACGCGATCGGCAACCGCCCCGAGACCTATTACGGCGAAGCGGGCGAGGGCGTGATGCTGCTAGAATCGCCCGAAGGCGAGACCCGGATTCTCGAGATCGCGCCGCGCGTCATGGTCTATGTGCCGCCGCTCTGGATCCACCGCTCGGTCAATACGGGGGCTGCGCCGCTCGTCATGAGCTTTTGTTATCCGAGCGATTCCGGCCAGGATTACGGGCTGATCGCCCGCTCCGGCGGCATGGCGACGCGCATCGTCGCCGACGGCGCCGCCTGGAAGGCCGTGCCCAACGCCTCTTACCGTCCTCGCGCAAAAGCCGAGATCGACGCCATCCTCGCCACGCAGGACTGATCCCGCATGTCCATCTTCGATAGTCTTTCCGCCCATGCGGTGGTGCCGGTGATCGCTCTCGACGATCCCGCCGCCGCCATCCCGCTCGCCGACGCGCTGATCGAGGGCGGCCTGCCGGTCGCCGAGATCACCTTCCGCACGCCTGCCGCCCGCGCCACGATCGAGGCGATCGCCAAGGCGCGGCCGGAGTTGCTGGTCGGCGCCGGCACCGTGCTCGACGAGGCGCAGGTCGACCAGGCGGTCGACGCTGGCGCCCGCTTCGCCCTGTCGCCCGGCCTCGACGCCGCCGTGCTGGCGCATGCGGCCAAACGCGGCCTGCCCTTCGCGCCCGGGATCATGACGCCGACCGACCTGCAGGCGGCGCTCCGTGCCAACTGCGGAATGGTCAAATTCTTCCCGGCCATGCCGGCGGGCGGCCCGTCGATGCTGAAGAACATCGCCGCGCCGTACCTCCATACCGGCATCCGCTTCAACCCGACCGGCGGCGTCAGCATGGGCAATCTGGCCGACTGGCTGGCGCTGAAGGAGGTGGCGGCGGTCGGCGGCACCTGGATCGCGACGCGCGCCGACATCGCCGCCGGCAACTGGTCGAAGATCACCGCCAATGCCCGCGCCGCCGTGGCGCGCGTCGCCGAGATCCGGGGGAATTCATGAGCTACCAGCCCGCGACGCGGCCGACCTTCTATTTCATCGGCGTCACCACCGCGAAGTCCTCGATCATGAAGGTGTTCCCGGAATGGGCGCGCCATCTCGGTCTTGGCGATGTCGAGATGAAGGGCATCGACTTCGTGCCGCACGACACGCCGGAGCGCTACCGCGAGGCGGTCGCCTTCCTGAAGAGCGATCCGCTCTCGCTCGGCGCGCTGGTGACGACGCACAAGCTCGACCTCTTCGCCGCCTGCCGCGACATGTTCGACGAGATCGATCCGCATGCGCTGCTGATGGAAGAGACGAGCTGCCTGTCGAAGCGCGACGGCCGGCTGATCTGCCATGCCAAGGACCCGATCTCGTCCGGCCTCTCGATCGACGGCTTCCTCGCGCCGAACCATTTCGCCGATACCGGCGCCGAGCTCTTCTCGATGGGCGCCGGCGGCTCGACCATCGCGCTCACCTGGCATCTGATGCAGCGCTCGCGCGGCGCCGACCGGCCGTCGCGCATCGTCGTCTCGAACCGCTCGCAGGCCCGCCTCGACCATATCGCCGCGATCCATCGCCAGCTCGGGACCGACATCCCGGTCGAATATCGCCTGGCGCCCCGGCCGGAGGACAATGACGCGATCCTCGCCGGCATGAAGCCGGCGAGCCTCGTCATCAACGCTACCGGCCTCGGCAAGGACGCGCCCGGTTCGCCGCTGACCGACCAGGGCGTCTTTCCCGAGCGCGCCGTCGTCTGGGAGCTCAATTATCGCGGCGATCTCGTCTTCCTCGACCAGGCGCGCGCCCAGGAGGCGGCGCTGCGGCTGCAGGTCGAGGATGGCTGGACCTATTTCATCCATGGCTGGACGCAGGTGATCGCCGAAGTGTTCGACATCGAGATCCCGGTCTCGGGTCCCGAATTCGACGCGATCGCCGCCATCGCGGCGCGGGCGACGGGGCGCTGAGGATGGATCGGATCCTGATCACGCCGCGCTCGCTGTCGAGGGGCGGCCATCCGGCGCTCGCCCTGCTCGAGGCGGCCGGCTATTCGCTCGCCATGCCGGCGCCGGGCGCGATTCCCGACGAGGCGGCGCTGATCGCGGCACTCCCCGGCTGCGTCGGCTGGCTCGCGGGCGTCGAGCCGGTCAGCGAGCGCGTGCTCGAGGCGGCCGACCGGCTCCGTGTCATCAGCCGCAACGGCACCGGTGTCGACAATCTGCCGCTGCGCGCGATCGAGGATCGCGGCATCGAGCTGCGCCGCGCCGAGGGCACCAATGCGCGCGGCGTCGCCGAGCTGGCGCTCGCGCTGACGCTGGCGGGGTTGCGCCAGATCGTCTGGACGCATGAGGGCATGCGGAACGGGCAATGGCCGCGCCAGATCGGCCGCGAGATGTGCGAGGCGACCATCGGCATCGTCGGCCTCGGTGCCATCGGCGCCACGCTGGCGCAGCTCTGCCTCGATCTCGGCGCCAAGGTGCGGGGCTATGATCCCTTCGCCAATGCCGACCGCGTCGTCCATCCGAATTTTGTCCGCGTCGATCTGGATGAAGCGATCACCGGCGTCGACGCGGTCAGCCTGCATGCGCCGATGCCGGCGGACGGCCGGCCGCTGATGACCGCCGAGCGGATCGGCGCGCTGGCGCCGGCGACGGTGCTCGTCAATACGGCGCGGGCCGGCCTGGTCGATGCCGAGGCGCTGCTTCGGGCGCTCGATTCCGGCCGGGTCGCCTGCTACGCGACCGACGTGTTCGAGACCGAGCCGCCGGCTCCCTCGCTGCTGCTCGATCATCCGAAGGTGGTGCTGACCAGCCATATCGGCGGCTTCACCGATGCCTCGGTCGAGCGCTCGACCGTGCGGGCCGTCACCAATCTCCTCGACGCGCTGGCCCGCGATGCGCATTGAGCGCCAGCCGGGCTTCCCGGCTCCCGGCCGCCCTGGCCTCTTCTGGCTGGGGCAGGCCGGCTTCTGGATCGAGACGGGCCGGCACCGCATCCTCGTCGATCCCTATCTCTCGGACAGCCTGGCGAGGAAATATGCCGGAAAGGCCAACGACCATCGCCGGATGATGTCGCCGCCGATCGCAGTCGAGGCGCTGCCGCGGCCGGACCTCGTCCTCGTCACCCACGCGCATACCGACCACATGGATCCGGACACGCTGCGGCCGCTGGCGGAGCGTTTTCCGGATCTTCCCTTTGTGGTTCCAGCCGCGCGCATGGATGTCGCGCGGGAGCGTATCGGTGAGTCGGCTCATCTTATCGGCGTCGATGCCGGCGAGACTTTTGACCCTCTGGAGGGAATCACCATCACGATGTTCCCGGCGGCGCATGAGACGCTGGAGCGCGACGCGGAGCGCCGGTTCGTCTTTCTCGGCTACGGCATCCGCGCCGGTGGCTTCCGCCTCTATCATTCCGGCGACACCATCCCGTTCGACGGCCTCGCCGAGGCGGTGCGCGCCTTTCGCCCCGATATCGCGCTGCTGCCGGTCAACGGCCGCGACGCTGTGCGGCTCGCCGCCGGCATTCCCGGCAATCTGACGCTTCCCGAGGCTGTCGCGCTCGCCGGCGCTGCCGGCGCGGCGTTCCTCGTGCCGCATCATTTCGGCCTGTTCGCCTTCAACACGGCCGACGAGGCGGCGATCGACGCCGCCGTTCGCGTCGCGGCGGTGCCTCAGATCCTCAAGCCGGTCGCCGGCGAGACGCTGGCGCTGATCGGCTGACACCGTTCTACCCGCCGGCCTTTTCGCCAAAGCGCACTTCACTTCCGCATCGACAAAAAGAACCCTCGCGACCGCCTTGCCGGCGGGCGCGGGGCGTTTCCGTTTGGCCCGTTTGTTGCTGCGCCGTCGCGACGGCGCGGGCGTGGATTCCGCTGTGTCGCGGCACGGGAGAATAATTTTCGCGGCAAATCACCGGGACGGCTTGAAATCTCCAAATTCACTTGTACAGTTGACTGGACAAGTTGGGAGACACCAATGGCCGCAGGGACGAGAGATCGCGACGGACCGCTCTATCTGCAGATCGCGGATCGGCTGCGCGAGGACATCGCCTCGCTCGGCGAGGGAGCGCGGATTCCGAGCGAGCCGCAATTGGCGCGCGACTGGGGCGTCAGCCGCTTCACCGTCGCCAAGGCGGTCGAGCAGCTCGCCGACGAAGGCCTGATCACCCGCCGCCAGGGCAGCGGCACCTTCGTGGCGGCGGCGCCGCTGCGTCGCCAGCCCGGCTATCTCCTCAGCTTCACCGAGGCCGTCGAGGCCGCCGGCCACAAGGCGACGCACCAGCTGCTCGAATTCGGCGAGGCGCGCTGGCAGCCTTCGCTGCCCTATCCGGAAGGGGCCGAGCTGATCCGTCTCGACCGTCTGCGCCTGGTCGATGGCCGGGCGGTCGCGCTGCATCGCTCGGTGATCTCGGCCGAGCTCGCCCGAGAGATCGGCCTGACCCGCGAGGTCGCCGCCTCGCAGGCCTTCTCGCTCTATCGCTTCTTCGAGGAACGGGGCCTTTCGGTCCACAGCGCCACCGAGCGCCTGGTCGCCTGCGCGGCGGAACCGGAGGATCGGAAGCTGCTCAACCTCGGCGGGGACGCGGTGGTCGTCGCCGTCGCGCGTCACTCCTTTGCCGCGGACGGTACGCCGCTCGACGCGGTCAACGCTGTCTACGATGCCCGTCGCTACTCCTATGAGGCGACGCTTGTGCGGCAACCGCGGAACCACGGCCCCAACACGGAGAATGCAGATGAAAACCACCTCGATGGCGCTCGCGGCCACGATGGTCCTCGCCTCGGCCCTTGGAACGGCTAGCGCCCGGGCAGAGGACAAGCCCGTCGCCCTGATCGTCTCGCAGGGCGGCCTCGGCGACCAGTCCTACAACGACCTCGCCCATTCCGGCTTTCAGCGCGCGCTGAAGGAGACGGGGCTGGACGGCAAGGCGGTCGAGTCGAAGGAAGTGGTTTCGCAGGCGACCGAGATCCTGCGCCGCGCCTCGGATGCCGATTTCGGCCTCATCGTCGATCTCGAATATGCCCATGGCGAGCCGATGCTCGAAGTCGCCAAGGACTATCCGGACACCAAGTACGTCATCCTGAACCAGGTGCGCGAGGGCTCGAACATCGCCTCGGTGCTGTTCGAGGAGCAGGAAGGTTCCTACCTCGCCGGCACGCTCGCCGCCCTGGTGACAACAGACACCTCGATCAAGGGCATCAATGCCAAGCCGGTGATCGGCGTCATCGGCGGCACCAAGTCGGCCGGCATCGACAAGTTCATCGCCGGTTATGTCCAGGGCGCCAAGGCGGCCAATCCGGACGTCGTCGTCAAGATCGCCTATTCCAACAATTTCGGTGATCCGGCCGTCGGCCTGCAGATGGCCAAGGCGATGATCGAGGAAGGCGCCGACGTGATCTACCACGTCGCCGGCGGCACCGGCATGGGCGTCATCCAGGCGGCCAAGGAAGCCGGCGTCTACGCCATCGGCGTCGACACCGACCAGGACGGTATCGCGCCGGGCAACGTGCTCACCAGCATGGTCAAGCATTCCGACAACGCCGTCGAGGCGGTGGTGAAGGACTATGCCGCCGGCAAGTTCCCGGGCGGCAAGACGATCACGCTCGGCCTCAAGGAGAACGGCGTCGGCCTGTCGGAGATGAAGTACACCAAGGAGCTCATACCGGCGCCGATCCTCGAGAAAGTCGAGGCGGCCAAGCAGGACATCCTCTCCGGCAAGATCAAGGTCTGGAACGTCGTCGACCAGGGCTATCCGGACTTCCTGAAGTAAGCGCTTTCCACTCGTAAGGACGGTCCATGTCGATGGATGAGTTTCAGCCGGACACGACGATCCGCCTGGGGGCGCAGGGCGTCACCCGACGGTTCGGCGCGCTGGTCGCCAATGACGGCATCACCTTCCGCGCCCGTCGCGGAACCATCCATGCCATCGTCGGCGGCAACGGCGCCGGCAAGTCGACGCTGATGCGCATCCTGCAGGGCATGGACCGCCCGGACGAGGGCGTCGTCCTCGTCGACGGCATGCCGACCGTCTTCTTCGGCCCGGCCGATGCCTTTTCGAAGGGCATCGGCATGGTGCACCAGGAATTCATGCTGGTGCCGGGGCTGACGCTCTTGGAAAACCTGGTGCTGGCGCAGGAACCGCTCGACGGCCTGCGCCGCATCGACCGCAAGAAGGCCCTCGACGCCGCGCGAAAACTGGAGCGCGAGGCGGGCGTCACGCTCGACTGGGACATGCCGGTCGACGACGCGCCGGTGCATGTGCGCCAGATCGTCGAGATCCTGCGCCTGCTCTATCGCGGCGCCGACGTGCTTATCCTCGACGAGCCGACGGCGGTGCTGGCGCCGGCGCAGGTGCAGGAGCTGATCGTGCTCCTGCGCAAGCTGCGCTCGGAGGGTCGCACCATCCTCTTCATCAGCCACAAGCTGGACGAGGTGATGGCGCTCGCCGACGAGATCACCGTCATCCGCACCGGCAAGGTCATCGGCGCGCTTTCCGCCGCCGAGACCAACAAGGCGGCGCTGGCCGAAATGATGATCGGCGAGATCCTGAGCCGCCCGAACGCCCGGCCGAGCACGGTCGGCCGCAAGGTGCTCGAACTCAGCGGCCTCGCCGCCATGGACGCCCGTCGCGTATTGCGGCTGAAGGAACTCGATCTCGATGTCCGCGCCGGCGAGATCGTCGGCATCGCCGGCGTCGCCGGCAACGGCCAGGACGAACTGATCGCCGCCGTCACCGGCCTCGGCCGGATCGAGCGCGGCACGGTCAAGCTCGACGGCCAGGACGTGACCAAGCTCGGCCTGCGCGCCCGGCGTGAGCTGGGCCTCTCCTATCTGAGCCCGGACCGCGCGGCGGAGGGGCTCTGCCTTCCGGCGCCGATCGCGGAAAACCTGATCGCCGGCCGGCATCGCTCGCCGGATCTCTGCAAGGGCGGCGTCCTGCAGAAGCGCGCCATCAAGCGCCATGTCGAAACCCTGCTCGACCGCTTCTCGGTCAAGCGGGCCTCGTCGGCGCTGCCGATCTCCAGCCTGTCGGGCGGCAACCAGCAGCGCGTCGCCATGGCGCGCGAGCTCGACGGCGGCCCGAAGCTGCTCGTCGCCTGCCAGCCGACGCGCGGCGTCGACATTCGCGGCATCGCCTTCATCCACCAGTGCCTGCTCGATTATCGCGAGGGCGGCGGGGCGGTTCTGGTCATTTCGGAGGAACTCGATGAACTCATCGCGCTGTCGGACCGCATCGTCGTGCTCTATGACGGCCGCGTCACCGGCGAAGTGGCGCGCGGCTCGGCCAGGGTCGAGGAGCTCGGCCGCATGATGCTGGGCGAACACCGCCAGGAGCACGCCGCATGAGCGCCGTCGCTTCCTCCGCCCGGGCGACCCCGGCGGTCGGCTGGCGCGACGTCGCGCTGGCGGTCGCGCCGCTGGTGCTCGCCCTCGTCGTCGCCGGCATCGTGCTCGGCGTCGCCGGCCACAACCCGCTCGAAGTCTACTGGCTGCTGCTCCAGGAATCCTTCGGCGGCGTCAAGCGCATCGCCGCGACGGTGGCCGCCTCGACGCCGCTGATCCTGACCGGCCTCGCCACCGCCGTCGCGTTTCGCTCGGGTGTCTTCAATGTCGGCGTCGAGGGCTGCGTCCTCGTCGGCGGCCTCGCCGCTGCCTATGTCGGCTTCACCTATGTCGGCCTGCCGGCCGCGCTGCTGCTCCCCTTCGCGCTCGGCGCCGCCGTGATCGCCGGCACGCTCTGGATGCTGGTGCCGGCGCTCCTGAAGGCGCGGCTCGACGTCGACGAGGTCGTGACGACCCTGATGCTGAACTTCATCGCGGTCAGCCTCACGGCGTGGCTGGTGAACGGCCCGCTGCTGGCGCCGGGATCGGCCAATTCGGCGACGCCGATGGTGGCGGAAGCCGCACGCCTGCCGCGCCTGCTGCCACCCTCGACGCTGAACGCCGGCTTCCTGATCGCCATCGCTTTGCTGGTGCTCTACTGGCTCTGGGGTCGCGGCACGGCGCTCGGGCTCGAGACCCGGCTCGCCGGCCTGAACCCGCGCTTCGCCATCGCGTCGGGCATCAACGTGCCGATGCTGATCATCAAGATGATGCTGCTCTCGGGCGCCATTGGCGGGCTTGCCGGCGGCATCCAGGCGCTCGGGACCGTCAACCGCTTCGTCGTCGGCTTCTCGCCCGGCTACGGCTTCACCGGCATCGCGGTGGCGCTGCTCGGTCGCGGCTCGGCGATCGGCATCCTGCTCGCCGCGCTGCTCTTCGGCGCGCTGGCGACGTCCGGCGCCACCATCCAGCTCTTCAGCGACGTGCCGATCGAGATCGTCAACATCCTGCAGGGAACGGTGATGATCTTCGCGGTCGCCCGCTTCGGCTGGCTCCTGAAACAGCGGCAGGGCGGCAAATGATCGACAACATCATCCACGCGGCCTTCGTGATGACGACGCCGATCCTGCTCGCCGCCCTCGGCGGGCTGGTGAACCGCGTCGCCGGCCTCGTCAATATCGGTCTCGATTCCATGATGCTGGCCGGCGCGCTGGTCGGGCTGATGGTGGCCTCGCAGACGGGAAGCTGGCCGGCGGCGCTCGTCGCCGCCGCCCTCGTCGGCGGCCTGCTCGGCCTTTTGATGTCGCTCACCGTCACCAGGCTGCAGGCGAACGAGATCATCGTCGGCCTTGGCTTCAACATCGCCGTCGCCGGGCTGGTGCGCTTTTTCCTGAAGAGTTGGTACGGCACATCGGGCACGCTGAGCCTTCCCGACGTCGCCATGCTGCCGCGCATCCATATCCCGGTCGTCGCAGACATTCCCATCCTCGGCGCGATCTTCTCCGACCATGATCCGCTCACCTGGGCCGCGTGGCTGCTGGTGCCGGTCACGGCGTGGTTCCTCGCCAGCACGCGCATGGGGCTTCGGCTCCGCGCCGCCGGCGCGGCGCCGCAGGCGGCCCGCGCCCTCGGCCTCAACCCGCTCAACCTGCGCGACGCCTCGACCGTCTTCGCCGGCGCAATGTCGGGTCTCGCCGGCGCCTATCTCTGCATCGGCGTCGTCGGCATCTTCAACGAAGGCATCACCGCCGGGCGCGGCTTCCTGGCGCTCGCCGCCTTCTATTTCGGCCGCAACCGGCCCTGGCCGACGGCGCTCGGCGCGCTGCTGTTCGGCCTGTTCGACGCGATCCAGATCCGCCTGCAGGGCCGGGGCCTGCCGGCCGAGCTGGTGCAGACGCTGCCCTACGTGATGGTCATCGTCATCCTCACCCTGGTCGCCATCACAATGAAGCGTGCGCGGAACAAAGGAGCCTGAATTGGTCGATAATCAAAAGACCGCGCTCATCCTCGTGGATGTCATCAACTCGTTCTTCGAGCCCGGCCAGCCGAACTATTATGCCGGCGTCGAGACCGTGCTGGAGCCGATGCGGGCGCTGCTCGAAGCGGCGCGGAAATCGGGCGGGATCGTCGTGCACGCGGTCGAGAAGCACCGGCCGGCATTCGACGATTTCGAATGGCGCAAGCTCCCCGTCCATCATCTCGAAGATGCGCATGACGCCGCCTTCTTCGCCGATTTTCGCCCCGAGGGCCCGAACGAGACGACCATCTTCAAGCGCCGCTTCAGCGCCTTCTTCGCCACCGATCTCGCGCTGTTCCTGCACGAGCAGAAGGTGACGCGCGTCGTCATCGCCGGCGTCAAGACCAATGTCTGCATCCGCGCTTCGGCGCAGGACGCCTTCGCCAACGGCTTCGAGCCGGTGGTGCCGCGCGAGGCGACCAATTCCAACCGGCCGCATCTGGCCGAGGCCTCGCTGGAGGACATTGACCGCTATATGGGCCGAGTCGTGCCGCTTGAAGAAGCGCTCGGGATGCTGGCATGACCACCATCGCCATCACCGGCTTTGCCAGTCTCGACCATGTCGCTGTTCTCGACGGGTCGCCGCAGGCGGGCCGGACGACGACCATCCTGCATCGGCCGGAGGACGCCTGGCCGCGCCTCGGCGGCGGACCCGCCTTCGTCGCCATGGCGCTTGTCGCCGACGGCGTCGCGCAGGCGGTCCCGGTCAGCTGGATCGGCGACGACGCGGCGGGCACGGCCTATCGCGACCAGCTCGCCGCGCGGGGCGTGCCGGGCCGGGGGCTCGACGCCGTCGCCGGCGCGCGCACGCCGGTCTCCGTGCTCGCCTATGAGCCCGATGGCGGCTGCATCTGCCTCTACGATCCCGGCATTCCTCCCGGCCTGACACTCTCGCCGGCGCAGCGTGAACTGGTCGGCACGGCCGACTGGGTCTGCGTCACCATCGGCCCGGCCGCCGTCAACGACGCCGTGCTCGACGCGATCCGTCCCGACACGCGCCTCGCCTGGATCGTCAAGCACGACCCGCGCGCGATGTCGGTGGCGCAGGCCGCCCGCTTCGCCGCCCGCGCCGACCTGATCTGCTTCAGCCATGCCGAGGCCGCGTTCGTGCAGCAAGCGCTGACCGAGGCCGACGCGGCCCGGCCGGGCCAGACCCTGATCGAGACGCGCGGCGGCGCCGGCGCGGCGATCACCCGGGACGGCCAGTCGGTCACCGTCTCGGCCGAGCCCATCTCCGTGACCGATCCGACCGGCGCCGGCGACAGTTTCGCCGGCGGCGTGCTGGCCGCGCTCGCCAAGGGCGAAACCGATCTTGCTGCCGTCGTGCGCTCCGGCCATGCCGCCGCGCGCCGGCTGCTTCTGGGGCGCCAGACTTCCGAAAATGCGCGCCAGACTTCTGAAAATGAAAGTGCATTGAGAGAATGACCAAGCAAGACGAAAAGACCAACACCGCCTGGTACATCGGCGCGAAGCGCGATCAGGTCGGCAGCGGTGCCATTCTCGTCGGCGATCCCGCCCGCATCGGCCGCATCGCCGAGCACCTCAGCGATGTCGAGTTCTTGCCGGAGAACCGGGGCCTGCGCACCGTCACCGGCACCCGCAACGGCCAGCGCATCACCGTCAGCGCCTTCGGCATGGGCGCGCCGATCGCGACCATCGTCCTGCACGAGCTCTTCGCGCTCGGCGTCCGCAGCTTCCTGCGTATCGGCACCGCCATGGCCGTGCCGCCGGCGAAGCTCGGCGATTTCGTGCTGGCGGACGGCGCCCTGCGCGCCGAGGGCACGTCGAACACCTATGCGCCGCTCGGCTTCCCGGCCATGGCCGATTTTGAGCTGAACACGACGCTGCGCCAGCAGCTTGGCCGTTCGGGCCGCACCTGGCACGCCGGCGTCTACGGCACCTATGACGGCTTCTATACCGAGATGTTCGGCCTCTCCGGCCAGAGCCGGGCGATGATCGACACGCTGAAGCAGGACATCCAGCGCCTCGGCCTGATCGGCACGGACATGGAGACCTCGGCGCTCTTGGTCGCGGCTCGCGTGCTCGGCGCCAGCGCCTCGACGCTCTGCGTCGCCACCGTCGACGCCTTTACCCAGGAGAAGATCGACGACGCCTCCATGGCCGTCGCCGAGCGCGAACTGTTCGAGGTCGCGCTCGACTCGATCGCCGCATTTGCAACGAAGAAGAACGAGGTGACGTCATGACGTCGATGGTCGACCGCTATTTCAACAATCTGGCCGAGCGGCTCGAAAGGGTCCGCACGACCCAGGCCGCGGCCATCGAACAGGCGGCGGAACTCTGCGCGGCGAGCCTCGCCGCCGACAAGCTCGCCTTCACCTTCGGCACCGGCCACGGCGCGCTGCCGGCTCTCGAAAGCTTTCCGCGCACCGGCACGATCACCGGCTTCCGGCCGATCGTCGAGAGCACGATGATCTCGTTCCACCGCGTGCTCGGCGACATGGGCGCGCGGCAGTATCGCTTCATCCATGCCGTCGAGGGCTATGGCAAGGCGATCCTGAACTCGCACCAGCTCGACCCGCTCGACACGATGGTGCTGTTCTCGCATTCCGGCATCAACGCGGTGATCCTCGACATCGCGCTGGAGTGCAAGGCACGCGGCATGAAGGTGGTCGGCGTGACCTCGCTGCCGCATTCGAGCGTCACCCCCTCGCGCCACTCCTCCGGCAAGCGCCTGTTCGAGGTGGCCGACGTCGTCATCGACACCGGCATTCCGAAGGCGGACGCCTCGCTTGTGATCGAGGGCCTGGAGCATCCGGTCGGCGCCAATTCGACCAGCGTCACCATCGCGATCGCCCATGCGATCGTGGCGACGACGGCCGAGAAGCTGGTGCAGCAGGGCATCCAGCCCTTCGTGATGGTGAACCCCAACACGACCAGCAAGGCGGAAGCCAACGCCCAGAACGACCGCAACTACGAGGAACTGTGGCGGAGGCTGAAGTCGCGATGAGCACAATGGAACGAGGACTTTTCATCGGCGGCGCCTGGCGCGACGCGGTGAACGGCGAGCGGATCGAGATCCGCGATCCGGCGACCGGCGAGTTGGTCGGCTCCAGCGCGCTGGCGTCGCGGGCGGATGTC
Source organism: Kaistia sp. 32K (assembly GCF_016629525.1). GTDB lineage: Bacteria > Pseudomonadota > Alphaproteobacteria > Rhizobiales > Kaistiaceae > Kaistia. The sequence goes on along the minus strand of NZ_AP024269.1, from coordinate 4,431,936 downwards.
GACCTCGCCGTCGCCGCCGCCGGCCGCGCGCTGCCCGCCTGGGCCGCCATGCACGCCGACCAGCGGGCAAAAATCCTGCACCGCGCGGCGGATCTCGTCGCCGAGCGCATCGACGCGATCGCCGCGACGCTGACGCGCGAGCAGGGCAAGCCGGTGCCGGATTCGAAGAAGGAGATCGGCTTCGGCATCGAGGTGATCCGCTATTACGCGGAGGAGGGCCGCCGTATCGGCGGTTCGCTCCGGCCCTCGTCGCGGCCCGACATCAAGAGCATGGTGACGACGGCTCCGGTCGGTGTCGTCGGCGCCATCGTGCCGTGGAACTATCCGGTCGATCTCTATTGCTGGAAGATCGCTCCGGTGCTGGCGGCGGGCTGCACGCTCGTCGCCAAGCCGCCGCACGAGACGCCGCTGGCGATCGGCATGGTGGTGCAGTGCTTCGTCGACGCGGGCGTGCCGGAAGGCGTCGTCAACGACATCCCGGGCACGGGGCCGGAAGTCGGCGCCGCACTCGCCGAGCATCCGGATATCCGGATGATCACGGCGACCGCCTCGGTACCGGCCGGCCAGTCGATCATGCGCGCCTCCGCCGGCACGCTGAAGCGCCTGTCGCTGGAGCTCGGCGGCCAGAGCCCGTTCGTCGTGCTCGACGACGCCGATCCGGTCGAGGCGGCGGCGGCCGCCGCGCGCCGCTCCTTCTCCAACATGGGCCAGATCTGCATCGCGGTGAACCGCATCCTGGTCTCGAAGGGGATCCACAAGGACTTCGTCGAGGCGCTGGTCGCCGAGACGCGGAAGATCAAGCTCGGCAATGGCAGCCTGCCCGGCGTGCTCTACGGCCCGATGCTGCATGAGGGCGTGCGCCAGCGCGTGACGACCCACGTGGCCGATGCCGTCGCCAAGGGCGGCAAGCTGCTCGTCGGCGGCCGGATCCCGGAGGGCGAGGAATATGCCAACGGCTTCTTCTACGAGCCGGCCCTCGTCGACAACGCCCCGGACGACGCGCTGGCGCTGACGGAGGAAACCTTCGGCCCGCTCGCGGCGATCCGCCCGGTGGCGGATGACGCCGAGGCGCTCCGCGTCGCCAATGCGCTGCCCTATGGACTCGCGGCTTACGTCTATTCGCGCGATCTGGAACGGGCCTGGGCGCTCGCTGACCGGATCGAGGCGGGGGCGATCGGCGTCAACGTCAACGACACGACGGAACTGCAGGCGCCGTTCGGCGGCTGGAAGATGAGCGGCATGGGCCGCGAGCTCGGACCGGAAGGCCTCGCGGCGTTCCGCGAATCCAAGCACATCAAGATGCGGGTGCGCCCGCTGGCGGTGTAGGCCGCCCGCTCCGGGAGGGGCCTCGCGGCCCCTCCCGAACGCAATTGTTGCAGGCTAGGCCGGCAGCAGCTTCGATACCCAGCTCGAAACCTCGTCGCCGCTGCCGATGTCGGGCTGCACCAGCCCGTCGATCAGGAAGGTCGGCGAGACGTGGATGCCGTTCTGGCGCGCATATTTGCAGTGCCACTTGATCTCGCGGTCGAGATCCGGAATTGCGAAGGCCTTCTTCAGCTTCACGCCGCTATAGGCTTCCAGCCGCTCGATGATCTGGTTCGGCGTCGCGTCGAGGTTCGGCCCGCCGGCGTGGTGCGTGAACTCGAATTCCTCGCGATGCGCGCCGATCGCGGCGATCACCTTCTTCGCCGTCTCCTTGCCGCCTTCCAGCGTCGATGCCGCGATAATGCAGCGGACGAGCACGCCGGAATACATGTGCCAGGGCTGCGACTGCAGGCGGAGCTTGATCGTGATCCGGTCGGCGCCGGCCTCGGCCAAGAGCGTGTCGAGCTTGTTGAAGGCGCGGACGGAATAGGGGCAGGTGGGCTCGAGGAAAACCTCGAAGACGCGGGAACCCGTTCCCCAGACGAGGGGATCGGCGCGCCACGGACTTGCTGTCATGAGATTACCTTTTGGGACTGGTAGACGGGCAGGCACTTCCCCGAGCCTAGGACATCGGATCTCGAAAGGCATGCAGGATTGTGAAGGGCCCGCAGGATTTGGCTCTCGCCGGCCCGCCGGATGTGTGGGTTGCGCCCGCGGCGTCGGGATCGGCCTTCCCGCCGGAGCGCAAACTGCGTAGGAGAGCCCCGGGGTCGGGCAGAAGCAACCTCATCCATGATTCCCAGAAAGCTGCGGAGACAGACATGTCGGACAAGACGGAAGCCGAACTCGACACGGACTTCGAGGAATTCGAAGGCGACCATTTCCAGGTCACGATCACCGTCGACGTGATCGCCAGCAACCGGACCGAGGCGGCGATGCTCGCCTACTGGTCGCTGAACGACGAGCTGCCGGATACCTTCGACGTGAAGGATGCCGAAGGGGTCTCCGAGGAGATCACCCTGACGGAAGAGCAGAAGGAAGAGGCGCTGGCGGACGAGCTCGAGCTCGACGTCCTCTGAGCCTCCTGGAGTGCAGGGAGCCGGTCCGGTACGTCCGGGTCGGCTTCCTGAAGTACTACCGCCGCATCTGCGGTGCTTCCATGCAGCCCACGGCCCATGGGCAGGGCACCGTCGCCCCGGCGAAGGCCGGGGCCCATGAACACTGGCCAGGAAAGATTGGCCCAGCCTATCGGCCATAGGCCGGTGTGTCTGGATCCCGGCCTTCGCCGGGATGATGGCGGAGGGTGGCGCGATCCGATCCGCTCGATGAGGGCGATGTTGCCCCTTCGCCTCTCGCCTCGTCTTTGCAGGAAACCCACCTCATCATGCTGAGGAGGCCCGCAGGGCCGTCTCGAAGCACGCAGAGAGACCGTGCGTCCTTCGAGGCCCGAGCTGCGCTCGGGCACCTCAGATGATGGAAATCGAGCGCTGCATGACGGCCTACAATTTGAGAATGAGATCTCGACGTCCTGAACCCTCCCCTTGAGGGAGGGTCAAGACCGCCTGTCGGCGGTCTTGGGGAGGGGGTCTTCGTCGGATTTGCCGCGAGCGGTGCGAAGTCCCCCTCCCGAAAACGCGAAGGGCGTTTTCGACCTCCCCTCAAGGGGGAGGTTCAAGAAGGCCGGCGCTACCGCCGCTTGTCGAGGATGGCCGCGATCCGCGCCGTCAGCGCCTCCAGCTCGCTCCCGCGGAAAAACTGGTCGCTGCGCCGGCGGAGGATGTCTTCCACTGTCGCGGCGAGTTCCGCTTCCGCGAAGAAGGCGATCTCGCCGCGCGTCAGGCGGCCGTCGGCCGAGACCGGCTCCGCGCCCTCGCTCCGGATCCATTCCGCTACCCGCGTCGCGCGGCTGCCATAGGTGTCGGCAAGGCGTTCGGCGAGGCCGGTGTCGAGCCCGCTCGCCATCAGCTCCCGGACGATATCGGCGCGCTGAAAATTCCGGCCGCCGCCGATGGCGAGATGCGCGGTCGAAAGCGTGCGGGCCCGGCCGAGTTCTGCGAGCACGGCGTCAGCCGCGTCTTCCGCCATGCGGCGGAACGTCGTCCATTTGCCGCCGATGATGGTGACGAGCGGCAGGCCCGTCGGCTGATGCCGGAAGATGGCGTGGCTGCGGCTGCGGCTCGCGAGATCGGCCGTGGTCGATTTCACCAGCGGCCGCACGCCGACCAGGCGCGCGACGATGTCGGCGCGGGTGAGGCCATGGCCGGGCAGGGCGGCGGCGAGCGCGTCGAGCAGATATTGCTCGTCCGCCGCGTCGATCCCCGCTTGGTCGGGATCGTCGCAGGCGAATTCGTTGGTGCCGAGCAGAAGGCGGTTCTCGCCGAGCCGGTAGAGCACGCAGAGCCGGCGTTTGGCCGGGTCGGCGTTGTGGTCCTCGAAGAAGAAGAGATCGTCCCCGAGCGCCCTGGCGATCGAGGGCGCCTCCAGCACGACATGGATGCCGGCGACGCCGCCGGTCATGCGCTCGCTGATGTCGAAGAGCGCCGCGATCTTGTCGGCATGCGCGCCGCCGGCATTCACCGCGACGCCGGCCTCGACGGCGAACCGCGTGCCGGTCCGCGTGTGTTCGAGCGTCAGCCGGTTTCCTTCGGCGGCGACGAGCCGGCAATAGTTCAGCGCGGCCGAGCGGTTGCCCGCCGCGACGCCGTCCTCGACGAGCTCGACGGCGATCCGCTCCGGCGCGTGGATGCGGCCCTCATAGGTCCAGACCACCCCGGCGACCTCTGGCCCGAGATAGGGAAACAGGCGGCGTGCCCGCTCGCCCATCGCCGCGCCGCCGCGCGCCATGGCGCGCCGGCTTCCCGCTAAGGCCTCGTAGAGACGGACGCCGATCCACATCGGCACGACGCCCGGCATGCCGTGGCCGGGCAATAGCTTCAGGAAGCGGAAGGGCGCGGCCAACAACCCGCCGAAGCGGCTGCGCAGCGGCAGGACCTGCCGGATCGGCCGGATGACATGCGGGGCGTTGGCAATCAGGAGATCCCGCTCGATGACCGATTCCCGCACGAGGCCGACGTCGCCGCGCTCGAGATAGCGGAAGCCGCCATGCGCGATGCGGGTCAGCGCGTTGCTGGCGCCGCTGGCGAAATCGTCGCGCTCCACCAGAAGGACGCGGAGGCCCTGCAGGGCGAGATCGCGAAAGGTGCCGGCGCCGGTGATGCCGCCGCCGATGACGACGGCGTCGAAGCGGTTGTCGGTGGCGATCTCCGCCTCCATCCGCCGCCGGTCGAGCGTCGGCAGGCCGGGGTTCAATTGGCCCTCGGTCCCAGCTCCACTTCGTCGAAGGAGCGGATTTCCGGGAAGCGCGCGTCGGGCGCCGTGTCCTCGCGCAGGACATGCACGACGGGCAGCTTGGCCGCCGTCGCTGCGACCAGCTCGCGCGGATTGTCGGAGAAGAACAGCAGCCGTTCCGGCGCGACGCCGATCGCCTCGGCAATCTTGCCATAGGAGGCCGTCTCGACCTTGGCGCCGGTGTCGGTGTCGAAATGACCGTTGAACAGGGAGCGCAGATCGCCGGCCTGGTTGAACTGGAAGAACTGCACCTGCGACTGGATCGAACCGGAGGAGAAGATGTAGAGCGGAACGCCGGCGGCGTGCCAGCGCTGGAGCGCGGCGAGCGCATCGTCGAAGATGTGGCCGGTGAAGGCGCCCTCGGCGTAGCCGTGCTCCCAGATCAGGCCCTGGATCTTCTTCAGCGGCGGCGCCTTCTTGTCCTCGGCGAGCCAGCCGAGAAGTGTCTCGACCGGGTCCTCGTCCGTGCCGGAGAGGGCGATCGTATCGGCGAGGATCTTCTGGATGACGGGATCGTCGCGGTGCTCGGCGACATAGGCCGGCAGGCGCTCGCGCAGATAGGCGTAGAGGACGTTGGTCACATGCGACTGCGAACTGATCGTGCCCTCGATGTCGAGCAGCACCACGTCCGGAGTGAAGGTCAAATGGGTCATGGGCGGGCTCAGCTCCGGGCGAGGGGATCGAGGCCGGCGCCCTCGAAGCGGGGCACCGCGTCGAGGAAGGCGCCGAGATCGGCGAAGCGGGCGGGGTTCGTCAGCACTTCGCGGGCGAAGGCCAGCGCGTTCGCCTGCATCTCGGCCCGGAGCTTGGTGTCCTCGATCACGCCGAAATCGGCGATTTGCGCGTAGGAGAGCACGCGGCGGATCATCTTGATCGCGGCGAAGGCGACGAAATCGGCGAAGATCGCGTCGACATAGTCGCGCCGAAGGGTCGCGAGGCGGGCGGCGCCGGCCGGGCCGGAGAAATGCGCCGCCGGATAGCCGTCGCCGCCGGCGTCGGGGTTTTGTTCCCAAAGGGCGAGGAATTCGCGCCGGAAGGTGTCCCAGAGCACGGCGACCTGCTCGAGCAGCCACTGGCGGTGGCTGTCGCGCTCCTCGACCGGGCGGTCATAGCCGCCCTGCGCGTACCAGTTCAGGATCAGGTTCGCCGCATAGGCGCCGAGGTCGAAGCCGATCGGGCCGAAGGTCGAGAATTCGCCGTCGATGACGCGGGTGTCGTCCTCGGTCACCATCACCGAGCCGGAATGCAGATCGCCATGCAGCAGCGCCTGGCGGTTGCTGAGGAAGGCGTTGCGATGGCGGGCGACCGCCGTCTTGAGCTCGACATCCTCGCGGAACGCCTTCGCCCAGGCGCCGAGCTCGGGCACGAAGCGGTTGCGCCAGGTCTCGAGATAGGGGTCGAGGAAGATCAGGTCGACGCTGATGCGGAGCAGCGAGTGATTGCCGGCGAAGAGGCCGATATCCTCGAACTTGCGCTCGAACGGCACGCCGAGATCGGAGGTGTGGAAAGCGGCCAGCGCGACATAGCGGCCGACATCCTCGGACGCCTTCGGGTAGCGGCGACCCTCGATCAGCTCGCCGCGCAGCACGATGTGCGGCGTGAGCTTCTCGATCACCAGGAACTGCAGGCTCGGATCGAAATGCAGCAGTTTTGGCGCGAGGGGACCTACGATTGGATCGAGCCGGCGCATGTAGCTCGCCTCGAAGAACGCCCGGTCCTCCGACAGCGGCCAGCTCTCGCCGTGATAGCGCACCCAGGGGAGCGCCTGCTTGGCGCAGATGCCGCCCTTCGGGCCATCGACGAGGAAGACCGCGTTCATGTAGCCGTCGGCGACGTCACGGATCGTCCATTGCGACGGCGCGCCGCCGAGGATCGCGGCGATCTCCGGCATGGTGTTGAGATGCGGGATGATGTCGGCCTGGGCCAGGACGCGGTAGCCGTCGGTGCGGGCGTTCAAAACTGCGGACATGGATCCTCCTGATCGCGCCTTGACATCATTTTACGCCACCATGCGCAAGACCCTCGACCAGATGCTTCTGCATCAGGAGGGCGATGGCATAGATCGGCACGATGCCGGCAAGGGAAGCGGCGGCCATCTGGCCGAAATTGACGAGCCGGTCGCCCTGGAACAGCGAGATGCCGACGGTGAGCGTGCGCATGCTGTCGGAGAGTGTCAGCCCGGACGCCAGCAGAAACTCGTTGAAGCTCAGGATGATGACGATGATCGAGGTCGCGGCGATGCCGGGCGCAATCATCGGCGCGACGATCGAGACGAGCGTGCGGAAGCGGTTCGCGCCATCGAGCGCCGCCGCTTCCTCGATCTCGGCCGGAACCCGGCGCAGGAAGGGCGCGATCAGCCAGAAGGCGACCGGGATGTTGAGGAGGCCGTTGACCAGGATCAGCCCGGCATGGGTGTTGAGGAGCCCGATCGTCTTCAGCAGGAAGAAGAAGGGGAGCAGCGCGACGATCGGCGGCGCGATGTAGCTCGCGAGCGTCGCCTGCGGCAGGAACTTCTTGCCGATGCCGAGCCGGATCATCGCATAGGCGGCGGGCAGCGTGATGGCGATGGTGAGGACGCCGGACAGCACCGAGACGACGACCGAGTTCAGGATGAAGGTCGAGAGCGACGTCGCTTCGAAGGCGGCCGGCCAGTTGGCGAGCGTCGGGTCGGTGGGCCAGAAGCGGCCCGTCAGCACGTCGTCCGGCCGTTTGAACGAGACCGAGAGCAGGTAGGCGACCGGCAGCAGGAAGAAGCCGACGGCGAGGAGGGCGGCGAACGCCTGCAGGATGCGGGTCGACGGGCGCGTCATGAATAATACTCCGACGCCCGCTTGTGCAGCCGCACGACGGGGATGGTGACGATGCCGATGACGATGGCGAAGATCAGCGTCTGGGCGGCGGCGCGGCCGACGTCGAACTGCTCGAAGGCGAGCCGCCAGATGCCGAAGGTGGCGTTGGTGGTGGTGAAGCCGGGACCGCCGAAGGTCAGCACATAGACGAGGTCGAACAGCTTGAAGCCGATGATCAGCTTCAGGAGGAAGATCGAGGCGAGGGGGGCGGCGACCAGCGGCAGGATCACATGGCGGAGCCGCTGCCAGGGGCCGGCGCCGTCGATCTGCGCCGCCTCGCGCACGCCGTCCGGCAGGCTGACCAGTGCGGCGAAGCAGAGGATCGTCACGAACGGCACCCACTGCCAAAGATCGGCGACGCCGATCGAGAGCCAGGCCGGAACCGGGCTGGCCAGGAACGACATCGGTTGGTCGATGACGCCCCACGAGAGCAGGATGCCGTTCAGCAGGCCGCCGGAGGGCGCGAGTATCAGCTTCCAGGCGATGCCGACCATCACCGGTGGCGTCATCAGCGGCAGCAACACGAGGGTGAGCAGGTAGCGGCCGGCCTTGAGCAGGGCGACGAACAGGCTCGCCAGCGCGAAGCCGATGACGAGCTCGACGATCGCCGACGAGAAGGCGAAGAGGACGCTCTTCAACACGGCGCTGTGGAAATTCGGGTCGAACAGCGCCCGGGTGATGGGCTTCAGGCCGACAAAGGCGCCGAACGGCTTGCCGAGCGTGCTTTTGGTTAACGCGAGGCTAACAAGAAAGATCGTGGGATAGACCGTCGTCACGATCAGCGAGAACACCAGCGGCGCGACCCAGAGCGCGTTCCGCCAGTCGCGCGGCGAGACGGAGGCTTTCTCCGGCGCGGCGGCAAGACGGCCTCTTCCGGCTCGTTCGGCCTCAGGGATGCTGGTCATGCTTGTCCTCTGGCGGGCGAGGCGCTTCAAGCCGCCCAGCTGCGATCCTGCGTTGGCGACGCCGGACCCGGATGGCACGGCGACGGTCGCGACGCCATTAGCATGCTCTGTCACAAAAGAAAGATCCCACCCGCCGGAGCGGGTGGGCATGCTCTGCCAAAAACGAGGATCCCGGCCGCCAGGGCGGACGGGATCCCGTCAAATCAACGACTTACTCGGCGAGGATCTGCTGCCACTGGGCGTGGGCGTCCTTGATCGCCTCTTCGGCGGTCTTGGTGCCGGCGAGCGCCAGCGCCAGCTCGTCGGCGAGCGCCTGCTGCAGCTTCGGCGAGGCAGGCGTCGTCGGCCAGGGCAGGCTCTGGCCGAGCGCGTTCGAAAGCGCTTCCTGCACCTGCGGCGCGAAGGCCTTGTACTTCTCCGAGGACAGCACCGACTGGCGGGCCGGATCGATGCCGCTGCCGGACAGGAGCACCAGCTCCTCCTGGTATTCCGGGCTGGTCGCGAACTTGACCAGCTGCCAGGCGGCGTCCTTCTTGGTCGAACCGGACGACACGCCGAGCGCGAAGCCGGCGTTGAGCGCCAGGCGCGGCTGGGTGTTGCTGCCGCCGACCGGGATCTGCGTCACGCCCCACTTGTCGACGATCTGCGAGCCCTTCGGATCCTGGGCGTAGACGCCGAGATCGCTCCAGAACTCGATGAAGCCGACCTTGCCGCCGAGGAAGGCCGGCAGGCCCTCTTCGAAGCGGGTCTCGAGCGGCGTCGGCAGCGCAGCGGGACCCGCGGCGACGAGCGCCTTCGCGGCGGCGACCGCCGCCTCGCTGTCGAGCGCCGAGGTGCCGTCGTCGTTCAGGAACTTGCCGCCGAAGCCGGCGAGGCGGTTGGCGTAGCTCGAGCCGATGATGATCGGCGCCTTGCCGCCGAGCACGGCCGCGCCATAGATGCCGTTCTTGGATTCGGCCGCGGTGATCTTCTCGATGGCCGCCTGATACTCTTCCCAGGTCTTCGGCACGGCGACGCCGTTCCGGTCGAGGATCTCCTTGTTGTAGAACAGGAGATGCGCGTCGCCGTCATAGGGCAGGCCGTAGCGCTTGCCGTCCTGCAGCGTGTAGGCGTCGTAGACCAGCGGCAGGAAATCGTCCGGCTTGACCTCGGCCTTGTCGCGCTCGATCCACTCGGTCACGTCGGCGATCACGCCATCGTCGGCGAGCTGGCCCTTGGTCGGATACCAGTAGTCGACGACGTCGAACTCGTTGACGCCGGACTGGACGTCGAGCGTCGCCTTGGCCTGGATCTGGTCGTAGGGAACGACGGTGACGTTGACCTTGGCGCCGGTCGCGGCCTCGAAATCCGCCGCCAGCTTGTTGCCGGACACGGTGTGCGGCTGGATGACGAGCAGGTTCAGGCTCTGCCCGGCCAGCGGCTTGTCGGCGGCGAAGCCGGCGCTCGCCAGCAACGGCAGCATGGCCGCGGCGGCCGCGCCCTGAATGAATCCGCGACGGCTGACGCCGCCCCACACGTTTCGCGACCGCGACATCGGCTTGTCTCTCCTGCTCGCCCGTCCTCCGATATGGGGACCGGCCTCATCTCATGGTTGAAGTTTCCCGATTCCACCCAATATCGTCGAAGCATTAAATTCTAATGCAGAACGACAATAAGGATTATTTTCTATAATTCTCAATTCTAAGTGATTTTGGGCACGACTTCGGCGCCGGGCGGTTAGCTCAGGAGGCTTTTATTCCGCAAGGCCCGGCTCGGCGGGCAAGGCGTAGCGGGTGCGCTTCCGGAGCGCCGGGAGGGAACTGGCAGCTTGCCGCGAGGCCGTCGCCAGTTCCGGGATCGATCCGTGCTGTCCGATCGAAGCCAAGGCGCGGAGAGCGCCGGCCGATCAGGCCGCTTCGGTCGAGCGGGCGGCTTCCTGGTTCGGAAGCACGCCGACATCGTCGCCCGCTACGAACAGCGGCGGCAGGGTTCCGTTCAGCAGATAGTCGCCGATGACCCGGGCCTTGTAGAGGTGCGGGTTGTGCGAGGAGAGCGCGCGAGCGTTGCGCCAATGCCGGTCGAGCCCGGTGTTCGCGTCGATCGCCGAGGCGCCGAGCGCGTCGAACAGCTCGGTCGCGGCGCCGAGAACCAAGGGAACCAGCGTCACCTGGGCCGACGAGATGGCGAGATCGGCCTGGATATAGGCCTCCTCCGTCGCCGGCGCATGTTCGCCATGCTGGTTCCACAGCAGCCAGGCGTCCTGGATCGACGCGGCGGCGCCGAGCACGATGGAGCGGGCGGCGTTGGCGGCCGCGCCGATCTTGCCGACCTGCGTCTGGATGATCGGATCGTGGCGCGGCAGGCCGCCCGGACCGGTGTAATAGACGCGCTGGCGGCCGGCGACCTTCTCCGTGACGTCGCGCGCCGTGGCGGCGGCGACGCCGGCGAGGGTTGCGAGATGCACCAGCTGCGCGAAGCCGCTTCCCGAGCGCGACGTCCGCTTGCCGTGCTCCGAGAGCTCGTCGGCATAGACGACAACGTCCTCGAAGATCGTCGTGCCGGTCGCCGTCAGGCGCTGGCCGAAGCCGCCCCAGTCGTCGACCAGCGTCACGCCCGGCCGGTCGGCCGGCACGATGGCGGTGATGCGGTCGCCCTTGTGGTCGACGGCGACCACCGGGATCCACTGCGAATAGAGGCTGCCCGTCCCGTAGGCCTTGCGGCCGTTCAAGCGGAAATTGCCGTCGGCATGCGGCACGACGCGGGTGCGCACCTCGCCGATCGCCGGACCCGGCGCCTCGGTCGTCGCGTTGCCGAACAGTTCGCCGCGCGCGACGCGCTCGATCCAGACCTTCTGCTTTTCAAGCTCCGAGTCGAGGACGATGCGCTCGACGCGAGAAAAGTGCAGCCGCAGCGATTGCGGGATGTTGGAATCCGCCGCCGCCAGCTGGATCAGCAGGTCGAACAGCTGCACGACCGAGGCGCCATAGCCGCCGAGTTCGACCGGAACCCGCAACGCGCCGAACTTCTTCTCGCGAAGCCAGCCGATCTGCTCGAACAGCAGGGTGCGATTACGCTCCCGCGCGGCCGCGTCCTTCCGGATCTCATCGAAAATCGGATTGAATATGTTCAGGAGATCGCTGGAACTATATTCCGTGATCGTCGATGCCATGGCTGATGTCCTTTGTCTTTTCGGCCGGCGCGTCGCTTGCGCGGCCGATACTCTGTTCGGAAGTCTGGATGGGATGACGGGTCGGCCGGAATACCGGCCGCCGCGTCGTCATTTGCGATGGTTGAGCCGGCGCGCCAGGCGGTCGCCGGATACTTGGATGATGCTCACCAGCGCGATCAGGATGGCGATGACCGTGATCATCACGGTGGTGTCGAAGCGCTGGTAGCCGTAGCGGATGGCGAGATCGCCGAGGCCGCCGCCGCCGACCACGCCGGCCATGGCCGACATGCCGGTGACCGACACCAGCGTCACCGTAAAGCCGCCGATAATGGCCGGGAGCCCCTCCGGCAGCAGCACGTGCCAGATGATCTGCCAGCGCCGGGCGCCCATCGCCTCGGCCGCCTCGATCAGGCCGTGGTCGATCTCGCGCAGGCCGACTTCGGCGACGCGCGCGAAGAACGGCGTGGCCGAGACGGTGATCGGAACCACCGCTGCCCAAAGCCCGATCGACGTTCCGACCAGGAAGCGGGTGATCGGGATCAGCGCGACGAGCAGGATGATGAAGGGCGTCGAGCGGAACGCGTTGATAACGGCGCCGACGACCCGGTTGAGACGGGGCGCCTCCAGCACGCCGCCCGGTCCGGTGGCGATCAGCAGGATGGCGATCGGCAGGCCGAGCAGCAGCGTCAGCAGTCCGGCCGCGGCGACCATCTGGACCGTCTCCCACGCCGCCGCGACGGTCACTTCGGCATAGGCGTCAAACGGGAGCTGAAACATGGCCGAGCACCTCGACTTGGACGTTGGGAGGAAGCGAGCCCAGCCGGGTCTCGATCTCTTCCGGGCGGTTGCCCTCGGACGGGACGGCGACCAGCAGCCGGCCGACGGTGTGGCCGCGGATGCGGTCGACAGCGCTGTCCAGAAGCTGGACGGGGCCGTGCACGACCTTCAGCACCGCCTGCAGATCCGGCGCGCCGCCGCTCTCGGGAAGGAAGGTGGCGCGAACCAGCAGCGTTCCCGCGCCGGCGGGGAAGCCGGGTTGGAGGCGGTCGGTCAGATCGTCCGGAATGCCGTGCTCGATCTGGCCGAGCAGCGATTTCGTCACCTCGTGCTCGGGATTGCCGAAGACCTTCCAGACGTCGCCGAGCTCGACGATCCGCCCGTGATCGAGCACCGCGACGCGGTCGCAGATCTCGCGGATAACGGCCATTTCATGCGTGATCAGCACGACGGTGATGCCGTTGCTGCGGTTGATCTCGCGCAGCAGGCCGAGGATCGACTGGGTGGTTTCCGGATCGAGCGCCGAGGTCGCCTCGTCGCAGAGCAGGATGTCGGGATCGTGCACGAGCGCGCGGGCGATACCGACGCGCTGCTTCTGGCCGCCCGAGAGCTGCGCCGGATAGGCGTCGCGCTTGTCTGAGAGGCCGACGAGCGACAGCAGCTCCTCGACCTTGCGATCGATCTGCCGTCGCGGCGCGCCCGCCATCACGAGCGGCAGGGCGACGTTCTGCGCCACGGTCTTGGCGGACATCAGGTTGAAATGCTGGAAGATCATGCCGATGCGACGGCGCAACTGCACCAGCCCTTCGCCGACGAGACCGGAAGCCGTGACGCCGTTGACGACGACGGTGCCGCTGGTCGGACGCTCCAGTCGATTGATCAGCCGGATCAGGGTCGATTTGCCGGCGCCGCTGCGGCCGATGAAGCCGAAGATCTCGCCCTGGCGGATCTCGATGCTGATGTCCTTCAGCGCCTGCACCGAGCCCGACGGCGTCGCATAGATCTTCTCAATTCCCTCGAACACCACGCTGGCAGCCGATCGCGGGTTCTCAGAAGCGGGGACGCTCCGCGTTTCGCCTCGGGAGACGATCGATCCCGGATGGGGGGCTCCCGCCAGTTCCGCCGTCCGCAGCGCGGGTCCCGCCCAGGCGGCCAGGGCATCGGTTCCTGCTGGGTGCGTCATGAGGCGGTCCCTTCGTGCAGAGGCGCATTGGCGTCACCGGCAGCGCCGGACGGGCGGTAGCGGAACCGCCGGCCGTAATGGCGGTCCGGGAGCTGGCCGCTGCCATGCCCGAACAGCTTCTCGCGCAGCGTGCCTTCCTCGTACTCTTCCTTGAAGACGCCGCGCTGCTGCAGTTCCGGCACGACGAGATCGACGAAGTCCTCGTAGCTTTCCGGCGTCACGACCCGCACCAGGTTGAAGCCGTCGATGTCGGTCTCGCGCGCGAATGCCGTCAGCTCGTCGGCGACCTGCGACGCCGAGCCGACGATCGGCTTGTTGCGGGAGCCGAGCTTCATCTCGTCGAGCAGGCGGCGGACGGTCCAGGACGCGCCGGTATTGTATTTCGTGATGGCGTCGAGGGCGGCGCCCATCGCCTGCGTACTGCCGGCGTTGATCGGCTCGTCGAGGCCGTAGCGCGAGAGGTCGATGCCGATCGAGGCGCAGAAATGCGTCAGACCGCCGGCGGCGCTCGCATAGCGCTCATATTCGGCATATTTCTCGCGGGCTGCCGCTTCCGTCCGGTCGACCACGACGGTGACGCCGACGAAGATCTTGAGGTCGTCCGCCGCCCGCCCGTTGGCGACGGCACGACGGCGCAGGTCGGCGACGATGTTGCGCGTCAGCTCGACGTTCTGGCCCTGCGACGACATGAAGATGCATTCGGCGTGGCGCGCCGCGAAATCGCGGCCGCGCGACGAGGTGCCGGCCTGGAACAGGACGGGGGTGCGCTGGGGCGACGGCTCGCAGAGATGGATGGCGTCGAGCTGGTAGAAGGGGCCGTCATGCTTGATCCGGTGCACCTTCGCCGGATCGGTGAAGCGCCCACTCGCGCGGTTCCGCTCCACGGCGTCGTCTTCCCAGCTCCCTTCCCAGAGCTTGTAGACGAGGTCGAGATAGTCGTCCGCCATGTCGTAGCGATCGTCATGGCGGATCTGCTCGGTGAGGCCCATCGCCCGCGCGGCGCTGTCGAGATAGCCGGTGACGATGTTCCAGCCGATCCGGCCCTTGGTCAGGTGATCGAGGGTCGAGAAACGCCGCGCCAGGATATAGGGGCGCTCATAGGTCAGATTGGCGGTGACGTTGAAGCCGAGATGCTTGGTGGCATAGGCCATCGCCGAGAGCGGGATGATCGGATCGTTGATCGGCACCTGGACGGAATCGCGCAGCGCCGCGTCGGGCGAGCCGCCATAGACGTCGTTGGTGCCGATCACATCCGCGATGAACAGGCCGTCGAACTTGCCGCGCTCGAGCGTCTGGGCGAGCTTCACCCACTGGTCGAGGTCGGTATAGTTCGGCGACTGGTCGCGCGGATGCGTCCACGTGCCATGAGATATGTGCCCGACGCTGTTCATGTTGAACGCGTTGAGGCGGAGCTTTTTATCGTATCCCATGAAGTGTATCCGATGATCCCTGTCGTTTGTCGCTGTTGACCAGCGTTGGTTGGCAGGTCGCCGTCTGGCGACCTGCCGCGTCGTTACCAGGCGAAGCCGACCTGGCCGTGGTAGAGGTCGGTGAGGATCTTCTTCACCTCGGGCGCGCCGTTGTAGATCTTGATGAACTGCTGCAGGCGCGGATCGTTGGCGTCCTCGGCGCGGGTGACCCAGTGGATGGCGAAGACGTTGCTGGGCTTCTCGAACACCACGGCGTCGGCCGGATCCTTGCCGGCGAGCTTGACGAAGGAAGCGAAGGTGAGCCCGGCATCGACGTCCGGCAGCGAGCGCACGACCTGCTGCGCCTCGACCTGGATGAACTTCAGGTTCTTCGGGTTCTCGACGACGTCCTGCAGGGTGGCGTTGTAGTCGGCGCCGTCCTTCAGCTTGACCAGGCCGAGCGACTGCAGGAACAAGAGGGCGCGGCCGGTGTTGACGGGGTCGTTGGCGAAGGCGATCTGCGCGCCGTCCTTGAGCTCGTCGAGCGACTTCAGCTTGTCCGAATAGACGCCGAGCCAGCTGATGTAGCCGGGCGCGACGGCGGTGAAGTTCCAGCCGTTCGACTTGGCGGCGTTCTCGAGGAACGGGATGTGCTGGAAGTAATTCACGTCGACGTCGCCATTGGCGAGCGCGGTGTTGGGCGTCACCCAGTCGGTGAATTCCACCAGCTTCACGTCGAGGCCCTGCTTTTCGGCGAGGTCGGCGGCGAAGCGCACGGCTTCATTGGCCGGGCTCGACGCCAGGCCGATGCGCAGCGGCTTGGTATCGGCGGCCAGAGACGGGCCGGATGCCAAGAGGACGCTGCCGACGGCGAAGGCGAGACCGGCGAATAGCCGACGAGAGATCATGCTGAAACTCCGTTCATTCCAAGGGGCTGGGAGGGGAGCGGCCGCGCCGGGATGGCGCGGGCCGCGTATCGGGATCTGGAGATCGGGTTGCCCGGCTTCGGGCGACGGGCGCCGCGCCTACCAGGCGAAAGTGACGTGGCCGTTGTAGAGCTTGGTCAGCAGCGGCTTCACTTCCGGGTCGTTCTCGTAGACCTGGATGAACTTCGCGAGGCGCGGATCCTTGGCGTCCTCGGCGCGCGTCACCCACTGCATGGCGTAGACATTGTCCGGCTTCTCGAAGACGAGCGCGCTGTCCGGATCCTTGCCGGCGAGCTTGATGAAGGAGGGGCCGGAGACGACGAAGTCGACGTCGGGCAGCGAGCGCACCACCTGCTGGGCCTCGACCTGGACGAACTTCAGGTTCTTCGGGTTCTCGACGACGTCCAAGAGCGTCGCGCGGAAATCGGCGCCGTCCTTCAGCTTGATGAGGCCCTGCGCCTGCAGGAAGAGCAGCGCGCGGCCCGTGTTGATCGGGTCGTTGGCGATGGTGACCGTCGAGCCGTCCTTGATGTCGTCGAGCGACTTCAGCTTTTCCGAATAGATGCCGGAGACCGAGTTGTAGCCGGGAGCGACGGGGGTGAAGTTCCAGCCATTCGCCTTGGCGGCGTTCTCGAGGAAGGGGATGTGCTGGAAGTAGTTCACGTCGACATCGCCATTGGCGAGGGCGGAGTTCGGGGTGACCCAATCCGTGAACTCGATGATCTGCACCTTCAGGCCCTGCTGCTCGGCGAGCTGCGCGGCGTGGCGGACGGCGTCATTGGCGATGCTGGTGGCGAGGCCGATGCGCAGCGGCTTCTCGTCTGCGAAAGACGGGCCGGCCGCGCCGGCAATGCCGAGACCGATAGCCAGACTGATACCGAGACCGAAAAACTGCCGGCGAGAGACCATGTCCCAGACTCCTTGCTTGGATCGTCGTTTGGAAAAATCGGGCGTCAGGCGGCGCTGGCGGCCAGCCAGCGGAACCGCACGGTATCGTCCTGCTCGATCGCGTGGCCGAGGCTGCGCTCCCAGGCGAGGTAGTCGCGAAACAGCGGCTCGCGGTTCACCTTGGCGCGCATGGTCGAGCCCCAGTCGTCGTCGAAGGGCGACAGCAGTTGTTCCGGCTTGAACTCGGTTTCGAGCGGCAGGCCGGCGCGGCGCCAGGCTTCCGTGCCGCCCTTGAGCGCAAACGCGTCGATGCCGAACCGGCGACGGATTTCGGACGCCGCATAAGCGGCGTTGGCGCCGTCGGGCGAGGTGAAGAGCAGGGCAGCGGGGGCCGGATGGGTCTCGAGCCATGAAGGCAGGGCGGACCGCAGAACGAAATTCGCGCCGGGGAGATGGCCCTGCTCGTAGTTCAGGCTGGGGCCGACATCGATGACCGTCACGCCCTCGCGGAGACGAGCCTCGGCCTCGGCAATTTCCAGCCAGCGGACATCGTCGGGCAGGGCGGGAGAGACTGTGTCGGAGACCTGCGCCTGCTCCGGATCGAGCGGAAGGATATGAATTTCCGCGTCGTCGAAATGGGAAAGCCAGAAGGCGCTGATCGCCGCGCGCTTCAGATGGGGGTCGTCGATCAGGACGATGCGGGCATGCCGCACCGGGACCTGGACGTCATAGGTCATGACCAGCTGCCCGCCGGGCACGGACTGGGAACCCGGCAGATGGCCCTCGTGATAGGCCGCCTCCGGACGGACATCGAAAACGTAAAGCGTCCGCTCGTCCCGCTCCGCGAGGAATTCCGCATAGCGCGCCGCGTCGATGACGCTGAGCCCGTGGGCATCGACGATGCCTTCGGCCTGCTGCCGCAGCACGTCCGCCGGGATCAGCTTGCCGGGCGGCGGCAGATCGCGGTCGCCGGGGCCCGTCGGCAGGCCGTAGAGGAACGCCGCCATGATGCCGTCCTCGAGGAAGACGACATTGCGCAGGCCGTTCAGCCGGGCGAGCGTCGTCGTGCCGACGATGCCGCGCGTCCGGCTGAAGCAGCTGATGACATAGAGATGATCCGCCTCGTTGCCCCTCGGCAGGTCGTAGAGCGCCAGCTCGACGCCGGGCGCGTTGTGCGCGCCGGCGACCGTCATGTTCCGGTGTTCCTGCTCGGGGCGGCAATCGATGATCGTCGTGGCGCCGCCGCCGTCGAGGCGGGCCTCGAGCTCCGCCGGGGTGATCGTCGGCGTGGCGTAGTTGGCGTGCGCCAGATCCGAGAACGTCTTGACGAGCGTGTTGTAGCCGGTGCCGAGCGGATAGCCGTTCGCCGCCCATGCGGCGACGCCGCCGGCGAGGATGCGGACATCGGTGTAGCCGAGGCCGAGCAGCGTCTCCCGGGCGCGCACCGCAGCGCCATCCGCCTCATCGACGAGGACGATCGGCACGGATTTGCGCGGCGCCGTCCGCAGGATCTGCGGTTCGAGCGTGCTCAGCGCGACGTGGGCGGAAAGGTTTATGTGGCCGCGCGCATAGAATTTCGCTTCGCGCACATCGATCAGCGCCAGCTCATCTGGCTCTGACAACTTCTGGTGAAGCTGATCTGCAGTTATCTCGGAACTGGATGTCATTGTCGGTGCCGTAACTCGCAAATGGGTTCATCCCACCGTGCGCGGCATCCCGTTTCAACCGGGCCGTGACCATGCCGTGCAGCGAGTTGCAGCCTATATATACCCGACCAGATTGATAGATTTTATATGCTTTAGTTGCGGCGCGCCGGAGAGCGTTTTTTCCGGCTTCGGACGTTCCACGAATATTGGCTGCCGCTGATCGTGAGCCCGGGCAATCTCCCGGGGCTTCCCCGGAAAGACGGCGAGGAAGGGGCGCCGGATAACCGGGACCGGCGAATTGGCATTCGCCGGTCCCGTCTTCAGATTACTGGAAGTCGCGCGACCAGAGGTTCGGCGTTTCCTTGATGGTTGCCGGCGTCACCGTGCGACCCTTGGCGAGGCAGCCGTCCGGACCGCACTTCGGATCCTCGCCCTTCTTCAGGGCGATGATGACGCGCACGGCTTCCTTGGCCTGGAGATAGGCGTCCCAGGTGGTGGAGACGTCGATATAGCCTTCTTCCATCGGCTTGACGGCGGCGGAGAGAAGGTCGGTCGTGGCGAGCCAGATGTGCTTCGGCTGGCCGGTCGGAGCCCAGCGATCGGCCTTTTCGAGCGCGGCCTGGATCGACGGGAAGGCGAAGTCGCTGGCGGCGAAGACGCAGTTCGCTTCCGGCTTCGCCGTCAGAGCGTTGGTGAGGCCCGAGAGGAACAGTTCCGGATTCCATTCGGTCGGAACCTGGATGATGGTCTCGTACTGGCCCGTCTCCTTGCCGACTTCGTTCCAGGCCTTGCTGCGGTTGACGGCGTTGATGTCCGTCAGCATGCCCTGCAGCTCGATGCACTTGCCCTTCACGCCGGCCTTTTTCAGGATCTCGGCGAAGGCGAGGCCGGTGCTGCGCGCCTGGTCATAGCTGTCGCCGCCGACATGCGCCGTCGGCGTGCCGCTGGTCGAGCCGCGATCGAAGGTGATGAAGGGAATGCCGGCATCCTTCGCGGCCTTGATCGAGGTGCCGATCGCGCCCGAATCGAAGGCGCGGGCGATGATGACGTCGACGCCGGTGGTGATCAGGTCGTCGATGTTGGCGGCCTGGCGGGCCGGGTCGGCGTTGGCGACGTTGATGACCCACTCGACGTCAAAGCCGGCTTCCTTGCCCTGGGCCTCGCCCTCGGACCGCAAAAACGCCTCCCATGCGGTCTGAAGCGAGGATTCCTTGGTGTCGAGCGAGAAGCCGACCTTGAGCGGCTCGGCGGCATGGGCCGGTGCGAAGCCGGCGAGACCGGCGGCGAGGGCAGCACCCAGAATGTAACGTTTCATAACTTTCTCCTCCTAAAGTTTGGCTTGTTCGTACATTTCACAGGCGGGATTTGGATCTCAGGGGTTGGTGCCCCGTTTGAGCGAAAGCCGTCCGCTTTTCAGTGCATCCGCATACATCGCTGCGAAGATCACGGCGCCGCCGACAAGCCTGTACGAGTAAGGGTTGGCGCCGAGATTGGTGAGCCCGTTGCGGATCATCTCGAAGATGAAGGCGCCCGGGATAATGGCGAGAAGGATCGTGCCGCGGCCGCCGACCAGGCTGATGCCGCCGACGACCACCACGGCGAGCGCGGTGAATTCGAGGCCGCTGCCGAGGAAGGGACTGACCGCGCCGTTCTGGACCGTCGTCAGGATGCCGCCGGCCGAGGCCAGCGTGCCGGCGAGGACGAAGCTCAGGAACCCCGTCCGGTCGACGGGCAGGCCGACCTTGCGGGCAATGGCGATGTCGTTGCCGATGGCGACCAGCTGGCGGCCGAAGGACGTCTTCTCGAGCAAGAGGTGCACGCCGACGAGCACGATCAGCATGATGAAGATGTCGGTCGGCACCGGGCCGATATGGGCATTGCCGAGCACGCGGATCGGCTCCGGCAGCTGCACGAGCAATGCATCGGTGAGCGCCAGCGCGACGCCGCGATAGGCGATCATCGTGCCGAGCGTGGCGATCAGCGAATTGACGTTCAGCACCGTGACGATGAAGCCGTTCACGGCGCCAAGCAGCGCGCCGCAGGCGAGCACCAGGATGGCGGCGAGGATCGGGTCGAGGCCGCTGTTCTTCATCAACAGCGCGCCGACGGCGCAGGAGAGAAACGCCGTCGAGCCGACCGAGATGTCGAGCCGGCCGGATATCACCACCAGGGCGAGCCCCGACGCCGTGATCGCCAGCGGCGCCATGGTGTGCAGGATGTTGAGGATGTTCTGTGCCTTGAAGAAGTGATCCGTCATCGTCGCGAACAGCAGGAAGGCGAGCGCGAAGACGATGAAGAACCCGTTCTTGATGAGCATGTCGGCACTTGTCTTGATCTTCATGGCTTTGTTCCGTGCCTAGTTGATCGTCGCTATCGCTTGCATCAGCTCGCCGCTGGTGGACGAGCCGGGCAGGTTGCCGATCAGGCGGCCCCGGCTGATCACCAGGTAGCGGTCGCAGACGCGCATCAGTTCCTGCACCTCCGAAGAGACGATCAGGCAGCTGCAGCCCTGTTCGGCCAGCTCGACGACCAGCTTCATGATTTCGTCCTTGGCGCTGACGTCGAGGCCGCGTGTCGGCTCGTCGAGCAGGAACAGGCGCGGATTGGTCGCGAGCCAGCGGGAGAACACCACCTTCTGCTGGTTGCCGCCCGAGAGGGTACCGACCGGCTGCTGCCGGCCGGAGACCTTGATCTGCAGCCGCTGGATCATCTCGTCCGCCAGCGCCGCTTCCTTCTCCGGGCCGACGAGCCGCCATCGGTTCAGCAGCGAGCGCAGGTTGGGCAGCGAGATATTCTGGGTGACGGAGAGCGGCAGGTGCAGGCCCTCGCCGCGCCGGTCCTCGGTGACGATGCCGACATGCGCATGCAGTCGGGTCGGCGTGATCTCCGAGGCGGCGGCGCCGCCGTCGCGCCAGCGGATCGTTCCCTTGTCGATCGGGTCGAGGCCGATCAGGGCGCGCAGCAGCTCGGTGCGACCGGAGCCGAGCAGGCCCCAGAGGCCGACGATCTCGCCGGGCTTGATCTCGAAATCGATGTCGCTGAGCGCGCCCTGCCGGCCGAGGCCGGTTACGGAGAGCAGCGCGTCGCCTTCCGCCACCACCGGCTCGCGGATGCGGCCCTCAGCCTCGGCGATGCCCAGCATTAGGTGAACCACCTGCGCCGGGTCGACCTCCGACATCGGCGAGGTCCAGACGGTCTCGCCGTTCCGCATCACCGCGATCTCCTCGCAGATGGAGAAGATCTCGTCGAGGAAGTGCGTGATGTAGAGGATGACCACGCCCTCGGCCTTGAGGCCGCGGATGACGGCGAAGAGCCGCTCACGCTCCGGCGCGCTCAGCGAGGAGGTCGGCTCGTCGAAGATGATGATCCGCGCCTGATGGCGCAGCGCCCGGGCGATCTCCACCAGCTGACGGTCGCCGATCGAGAGCTGCTCGACCGGCGTCTTCGGCGAGATGTTGCAGCCGAGACGGGCGAGCAGCACCTCGGACTGCCGGATCATCTCCGGCATGCGGATGAAGCCCTTCTCCGTCGGCATGCCGTCGATGAAGATGTTTTCCGCGACGGTCATCGTTGGGAACATCGTCAGTTCCTGGTGCACGAAGGCGATGCCGTTGCGGTTGGCGTCGCGCGGCGAGCGCAGCGTGATCGGCTCGCCGTCGATCGAGATATGACCGCTGTCCGAAGTGACGACGCCGCCGAGGATGTTCATCAGTGTCGACTTGCCGGCGCCGTTGGCGCCCATGACGGCCAGGGCCTGGCCGCCGCGCGCCTCGAGATGGGCGCTCTTGATCGCCGGGACGGTGCCGAACGATTTGGCGATGCCGTCCATGCGCAGGATGGTTTGTCCGCTCATCGCTACTTCGCTCCCCGGCTGTCGGCCGCGACGAAGGCGACGATGACCGCGCCCTTGATGACGAGGCTCAGATAGAAGGAAACGCCGATCAGGTTCATCGCGTTGGAGAGCACGGTGATCAGCAGCGCGCCGAACAGGGCGCCGGCGACGCGGCCGGCTCCGCCATAGATGCTGATGCCGCCGACGACGCAGGCCGACACGATGTCGAGCACCATGCCGTCATTGCCCATATTGGCGGAGGCCGAGCCGAGGCGGGCCGTCAGCAGGATCGCGGTCAGGCCGGCCATGAGCCCGCCGAAGACATAGCTCGCCATGACGACGCGGCTGATCGGCACGCGGGCGACGCGCGCGGCCTTCTCGTTGATGCCGACGGCATAGGCCCAGCGCCCGACGATCGACGACCGCATCAGTATCGTGACCATCACCGCCAGAATGGCGACGATGAAGATGGTGATCGGGATGCGGAAATAGGGACGCGCGTTGAAGAGATCGACGAAGCCTTCCGGCAATTGCGAGATGCTGAGCGAGTTCGTCATCCACACCGACGTGCCGGACACCATGGTCATCATGGCGAGCGTGACCACGAAGGGGATCATCTTGAGCTTGGCGACGGCGAAACCGTTGATCAGGCCGATGGCGAGGCCGGTGCCGGCCATGATCAGCGAGCCGGTCACCCAGTCGCCGGTCGTCTTCATGTAGAAGGCGCCGAGGACGGCGCTCATCGCCATGTTGGCCGGCAGCGACAGATCGATGCCGCCGACGATCATGATGACCGCCATGCCGATCGCCAGCATGCCGAGCAGCGACGCCTGCAGCAGCACGTTGATGATGTTGTTGTAGCGGTAGAAATTCGGCGCGTGGATCCAGAGCCCGATCAGGATCGCGGCAATGATCGCGAGCGAAATGAGCACCTGACGCGAGGGCCACTTGCGCGGCGCGGCGGGGAGAGTTCCGGCTAGCGACATGGCGCGGTTCTCCTCTCGTCGGGTCGGTTGGTTTGCTTCATCGTCCCCTCCCTTTCGAAGCGAAACCCCGTCGCTCCGAAATATGTAACGTTTCATTTTGTGGCCGGCGAGAATGCCGGACCTGACCTGATTTGACTGGCGCGTGCGGAACCCGGCTTGAGCCGGTCCTCAGTCCGGCAGCGCCACGCCGAGGCTTGCCATCAATCCTCCGTCCACCTTGAACTCCGCTCCCGAACAGAAGCTGGCGCGGTCGCTGGCGAGAAAGGCCACGACCTCGGCGACTTCCTCCGGTCTGCCAACGCGGCCGAGGGGCTGCGAATTGCCCCACTGGCTGATGGTTTCCGCCTCGCGGCCCGGCGCCGTCTCGCTTGCCGAGAAATGCGTCATCGGCGCATCGATGCAGCCGGGGCAGACGGCGTTCGCCCGGATGCCGGCGCGGCCGAAATCGATGGCGATCGAGCGCGTCAGCGCCATCATGCCGCCCTTCGACGTGGCATAGGCGGCGACGCGTGCCTGGTTGGCGAGGCCCTGCACCGAGGCGATGTTGACGATCGAGCCGCGCCCCTGCTTCACCATGTGCGGCAGCGCGTGATGGCAGGCGAGGTAGGTGCCGCGCAGGTTGACGCCGAGCACCGTGTCCCATTCGCCCGGGCTCATCGAGGCCACCGTGCCATAGGGCTGGATCGCGGCGTTGTTGACGAGAATGTCGATCGAGCCGAGCACGGTCGCCGCCTCCGCGATGGCCGCCTCGACATCCGCCTCGTCGCTGATGTCAGCGACCACGGCGGTCGCTTCCAGGCCGTCGTCGCGCAAGGTCGCGGCGGCGCCCTCGACCATTTCGCGGTCGTGCCCGAGCAGCACGACGGCGCCGCCCCGTTCCGCGATAAGCCGCGCGCAGGCGAGCCCGATGCCACGCCCGCCGCCCGTAATGATGGCCCCTCGGCCTGTCAGTTCACTCACATCACACCTAGTTTCTTACCGATTGGATTCTTGCCGCTTGGCTTTTTGCCGCTTGCCACCAGGGCAGCGGTGGATTGCCGGATCATCAGCTGCGCGCCGGAGCGAACATGACGAAGGCTGATCGGCTGCTTGCCGATCTGCTGGAACATTAGCCGCCAGGTCTCGACCGCGATCTGGTCGATCGGCTGCTGCATGGCGCTGACGGCCGGGCGCAGGAGCCGCAGCCATTCGAAATCGTCGAAGGCGAGCAGCGACAGCTCGGCCGGGATCTCGATGCCGCAATCGTGCTGTGCATGAATGGCGCCGAGCGTCACCAGGTTGTTCGCCGTGAAGAGGGCAGTCGGCCGCTCGTCGCCGCGGAAGAGGGCGCTGAGCGAGATCCGCGCGTCTTCGACCGTCATGCCGACGATGCGCACATCCGCCTTGGCGCCCGCCTCGCGCATGGCCTGCTCGAAGCCGATGATGCGTTCGCGCGTGTTCCAGAGATTGGGCGAGTTGACCGCCAGCGTGATGTGGCGGTGGCCGAGCGACAACAGGTAGCGCGCGCCCTGGTAGGCGGCGTCGATATTGTCGACGGCGACGCTCGGATACGGGTTTTCGGCCGCGATACGGTCGACGATGACGCAGGGCAGGTCGGGCCCGAGGAGATCCATCAGCATGTCGGAGCCGTCGAGCGGCGGGATGACGATCATCCCGTCGACCTGCCGCTGGATCAGCGTGTCGGCCCGGGTCTTCGCCTGCTGCGAGTCTTCGCCCGTCGTGACGATCAGGACGGTGTAGCCGGCCTCCGCCGCCAGGTTTTCGATCTTCTCGACGAATTCGGCGTAGAAGGTGTTCAGGATGTCGGGAATGACGATGCCGACGGTCTGGGTATGGCGGCTGCGAAGACTGGCGGCGATCCGGTTGCGCTGGTAGCGCAGGGTCTCGGCCGCCTCAAGGACGCGAGCCCGCAGCTCCGGCTTGACGGTCACGTCGCCATTCAGCACTTTCGAGACAGTACCCAGCGCAACGCGCGCGAGCCTCGCCACGTCGTTCATCGTCGGTTTATCGGACATCAAAGCCACTTATGAAACGTTTCATCGAAGATGCGAGCGTTTCCTCGGACTGTCAATAGTCAAAACAATTCCGGCCTGCCGGGCGTCGGCAGGAGGCTGCGCCGACGGTCGGGCGGCGCCTCTGGGGAAGGATCTTGCGGAAGGGCAAAAGATCTTGCGATCCCCAGTCGGCTGCCTGCGGGGAGGCGTCGGCAAACGCGTGGAAAAGCGTGATGGCGCAGGGCGTTACGGGCTGCGCCGGGTGGAGGGTCCGGAGGCCTGCGAGCCGGCTGCCAAGCTCGTCCGGATGGCCCTGATCCGGCGGGATCGCCGCCGCGCGGCGGCCGAGCTAGGCGCGAAATTCCCATGGGGAAAGTGGGGGCCAAGTCCCTTCCTCACCTCGGGGAGGCGACGGAAGAGGCGTATGGCGGAGGAGGGGGCTCGAGGGGAGGCTCCCCTCGGACCCGTTGCGACGGTTCAGGCGTGCAGAGGGTGAGGGGAGGCCGTCGAGGCGAGCGTCAGCAGGCTGTGCTTGTCGAGCTCGGGGCTCGGCTGGTCGGCGACGACGCGGCCGCCCTGCATGCAGACGATCCGGTCGGCGATGTCGAGCAGCTCCTCCATGTCGGAGGAAGTGAGACAGATCGCGATCCCCTCGTCGGCCAGCTCGCGCACCAGCTGATGGATCTCGGCCTTTGCCTTCACGTCGACGCCGCGCGTGAAGTCGCTGAGCAGCAGGATCCTAGGCCGAAGATCGAGACAGCGGCCGAGCAGGACGCGCTGCTGGTTGCCGCCCGACAGCCGGCCGGTGAATTCGCGAAGCGCGCTGATGCGCACGCCGACCTGCCGCATGCGGGCGGAGGCTTTGCCCTCCAGCCGGCTGCGGTCCAGCCAGCGAAACGCCGGCATGCGCGAGACCGAGGCGGCGTTGATGTTGAAGGCCGTGGTCCGGTCGAGCCAAAGGCCGCTCTTCTTGCGGTCGGGCGGCATGTAGACGACGCCATGGCCGATGGCGTGGCTTGGATGGCGGAATGTCACCGGCGCGCCCTCGACTTCGATCCGCCCGTCGACGCGCTCGACGCCGCCCAGCATCTCCATGACGGTCGAGACGCCGGAGCCTTCCAGCCCGGCGAGGCCGACGATTTCGCCGGCGCGCAGCGAGAGATCGATCCTGCCGAGCCGTTCGGACGACCCCAGCAGGGTCATGACGGTCCTGCCGGCATCGCCCGTGCGTCGCGCCGATCTCGGCGCATCGGCGGTTTCGCCGACCATGGCGCGCGTGACCGAGGGAATGTCCACGTCGGCCGTGCGCCAGCTGCCGGCGACGCGGCCGTCCCGCAGCACGGTGATGCCGTTGGTGATCGAGAACACCTCGTCGAAGCGGTGCGAGACGAAGATGACCGCCGCCTCCTCCGCCACGATGGAGCGGATGGCCGAGAACAGGCCTTCGGCTTCCGGCTGCGACAGCGCCGAGGTCGGTTCGTCGAGCACGAGCACGCGGCCGCCGGAGCAGAGCGCCCGGCCGATTTCCACCAGCTGGCGATGCGAGAGCGGCAGCTCGTCGATGCGGCGGCCGAGATCGACGACAGCGCCGATGCGCTCGAGCGTCGCTTCCACCTTGCGGCGGCGTTCGCGCAGGTTGAGGAAGCGGAACGACGCCGAGGGCAGGGCGCTGGCGAAGATGTTCTCCTCGACCGTGCGGTCGTTGAAGA
Source organism: Kaistia sp. 32K (assembly GCF_016629525.1). Taxonomy (GTDB): domain Bacteria; phylum Pseudomonadota; class Alphaproteobacteria; order Rhizobiales; family Kaistiaceae; genus Kaistia. The sequence goes on along the minus strand of NZ_AP024269.1, from coordinate 4,404,971 downwards.
GCATCAGCTCCTGGTGCACCACCGAGAGCCCGGCCTGCCGCGCGGCGGAGAGGGAACCGAGCGGGATCGTCCGCCCGGCCACGCTCAGGGTGCCGCTATCCGGGCGGATCGCCCCCGACAGCACGCCGATCAGGGTGGACTTCCCGGCGCCATTGGCGCCGAGAAGCCCGTGAACCTCGCCGGCCTTCACCTCGAGGGAGACATCGCTGAGCGCCCGGAATTCACCGAACTGCTTGCTGATGTTCCGTGCGCTCAGAAGCGCCGCGCCAGCCTGTTCGCTCATCCGCGGAACCGCTCTTCCCGGATCAGGTAGTGGTCGACGTTCTCCTTGGTGACGATCTCGTTGGCGAGATAGAAATTGCCGCCCGGCAGGTCGAGCTTCGGCGCTCCCAGCACGACGCGCTGATAGGCGTACATGATCGGCAGATAGCCCTGCAGATAGGGCTGCTGGCCGATGGTCGCGTCGATGTGGCCTTCCTTGATCAGCTGCAGCGTCTGGTAGAGCAGGTCGGTGCCGACGATCGGGATGTTCTTGCCCTGGTTCTTGCGCACAAGGCCGGCTGCCGCCGTATCGGGACCGCAGAGCGGCATCAGCGCGCCGAGATCCGGATGCGCCTTCAGGATGTCCTGGATGGTGCCGATCTCGCTCGCCATATCGGCCGGATTGGTGTTGTAGACGCCGGCGGTCTCCATGCCGCCCTGCTGCAGGCCCTGCCTGGCGCCCTGGACGCGGAGGTCGAGCCCGAGCGATCCCGGCGCGCAATTGGTCAGCGCGGCCTTGCCCTTGCCGCCGGCGAGCTTGGCGACGAGCTCGCCCTGCGCGACCGCCGCCGCGACCAGATCCTGGCCGAAATAGAGCTCGCGGCCGCTCTTCGGCGTGTCGTTGTTGGCAGTCAGCACCAGCACGCCGTTCTTCATCGCCTTCCTGATCGGCGCGATCCAGGCGTCAGGCTCGAAGGCGACGACGACGATCGCCTGGAAGCCGGTGTTCACCAGCTGCTCGAACTGCGCGATCTGGTTGATCGTGTTGCCGTCGGGCACGCCGCCCCACTGCATCTCGATGCCGAGCTGGGCGCCCGCGTCCTCGGCGCCCGCCTTGAGCGGCGCGAAGAACGGGTTGGTCGTGCCGCCGCAGGAGACGGCCATCTTGATCGGCTTGCCGTGGAAGCTGTTGACCCAGTTTTTCCAGTCGCCGCCCTGCTGCGCCAGTGCCGGCGTGCTCAGCGCCGCCGCGGCGCCCACCGTGCCGGCGAGGCCCAGAAGCTTGCCGAACTGGCGCCGGTCGAAACCGTTCGTCTGCTCGTGATCCGTCATGTCATCCTCCTCCTGATCGGGCCGTCTGACGGACCCGCTTCCTCTTGCTTTTTTGGACGAGCTCAGCCGCGCTGGCTGGCGCCCCGTTTCGTGATCCAGGTCAGGGTCATCGCGGCGATCAGCACCAGGCCGGACACGCCCTGCGACCAGTTCGGCGATATGCCCCAGAGCACGATCAGGTTCTGGATGACGCCGATGACGCAGAGGCCGAGTAAGACGCCGAGAATGGAGCCGCGGCCGCCCGTGAGCTTGACGCCGCCGATGATGATGGCGGCGAGCACGGCGAGCTCGTAGCCAGTGCCGCTCGTCGGGCTCGCCGTCTGCAGGTAGGCGACGGCGCAGACGCCGGAGAGGCCCGCCATCAGGCCCGAGAAGGCGAGCACGGTGATGCGCGTGCGCTCGACATGGAAGCCGATCAGATGGGCGGCGTGCGGATTGCTGCCGATCGCCAGCAGGCGAAAGCCGGAGGACGTCCAGCGCAGCACGATCTCGACGATGACGGCGACGGCCAGGAACAGCAGCGTGATGTAGGAAATCTGGCCGATGCCGCCCTGTCCGAACCATTCGAAGAAGCCGGGAATCTCCGGCAGGCCGCCGACCGGCGAGCCGTTGGCGAGCACCAGCGCGAGGGCCCGGTAGACGCCGAGCGTGGCGAGCGTGATGACCACGACCGGAACCTTGATGATCTCGGCGACGACGCCGTTGACGAGGCCGCAGACGAGGCCGGTCGAGAGGCCCGCGGCGATGGCGACGGCGAGCGGGTAGTCGGCCTTCAGCACCAGAGCCGTGACGATCGAGGAGAGCCCGAAGATCGAGCCGACCGAGATGTCGATCTCGCCGGCCATCAGCGTCAGGCCGACGCCGATGCTGAGAAAGCCGAGAAAGGTGACGTTCTGCAGGATGCCGGTCAGGTTGTTGAGCGTCAGGAAATAGGGGCTGCTGAAGGCGCCGACGACGAAGAACAGCAGCACGGCGAGCGCGATGCCGAGTTCGTCAAAGGCGAGGCTGGAGAGGCCGCGGCGCTTGAGGCGCCCGGCATCGGGGTTCTGCAAATTTGCCATCGTCAGACTCGGGTTGCTTCGGAGAGCGGAGCGTCAGAGGCCATAGAAGCGCTCGCCATTGCCGGCCCAGATCTTCTGCTGGTCGGCACGGGTGAGGCCGGTGAGGGCACCGCCGAGGGTGTCGATCCAGCGGCCGTAATCCGCGACCAGATTGACCACCGGCCAATCGCTGCCGAACACCAGCCGGTCTGGCCCGAAGATGTCGAGGACGGCCTCGAAATAGGGCTTGAGCCGTTCCGGCGACCAGTCCGGGCCGTCCTCGGTCAGGATGCCCGAGAGCTTGCAGTGGACGTGCTTCAGGTCGCGGAACTCTTCCATGTCGCGTCGCCACGGCTCGAAGGCGCCGTTGCGGATCTCCGGCTTCGCCATGTGATCGACGATCACCGGCAGCGTCGGGTGACGCTCGATGAACTTCACGGTGTTGAGGATGTGGCGCGGCCTGACCAGCGCGTCGAAGCGCAGGCCCTGTTCCAGCATCGTCTCGACGACCGGATCGAGCGCCCGGTTCAGGATCCAGTCGTCGTCCGGCAGATCCTGCAGATAGGGGCGGATGCCCTTCAGCTTGCGGAACCGGGCCCATTCGCGGAGCTCGGCCGACGCGTTCTCGCCCAGCATGTCGACCCAGGCGACGACGCCGCGGACGAAGTCGTTGGCATCGGCATGGCCGAGCAGATAGGCCGTCTCCTGGATCGAGGCGGCGGCCGATACCAGCACGACGCCCTCGACGTCGTTCGCCGCCATCAGCGGCCGCGCATCGCGCGGGCCGTAGTCGCCATAGAGCACCTTGAGCTCCGGCGACATCCAGAGCGCGTAGTGGGACTCCATCGCCAGAGTCCAGAAATGCATGTGGCAGTCGATCCGGCGCATGATGCCTCCCACCCGGCTAGACGATGCGGAGGCTGGCGAGCAGGCCGCCATCCGCGGTGAACTCGGAGCCGGTGCAGAAGCCCGAGCGGGGGCTCGCCAGGAAGGCCGCCAGCTCGGCGATCTCGGACGCCTCGCCCAGCCGCTGCAGCGGCACCGGACGCGCTAGCCCCGCATACACCTCCTCGACGCTCCGGCCGTCGGCGTTGCCCTTGGCGAAGTGCTCCTGCATCGGCGTGATGATCGAGCCCGGGCAGATGGTGTTGGCGCGGATACCGTGCTTGGCGAGATCGACTGCCAGCGTGTGGGTGAAGGTGACGATCGCGCCCTTGGTCGTCGCATAGGCGCAGACATTCGGCGTGTTCGACGTCGCCTGCACCGACGAGACGGTGATGATCGAGCCGCCGCCGCGCTCGATCAGATGCGGCGCGCCATAGTGGCAGGTCAGATACATCGACTTGATGTTGACGGCGAAGGTGCGGTCCCAGGTCGCCTCGTCCGTCTCGATCACGTTGCCGAGCGGATGAATGGCGGCCGAGCACATCAGGATGTCCAGCCCGCCGAAGTGAGCGACCGTGTCGGCGATGGCCTGGCGGACGAAATCCGCCTGGCTGGCATCGCCGTTGAAGCCGATCACCTTGCGCTTGCCGTCGGCCGAGAGCTCGGCGGCGAGCGCCGGCGTATTCGTCGAATGGCCGATGATCGCGACATTGGCGCCGCGATCGGCCAGGAGCGTGGCGGACGCCAGCCCGATGCCGGAGCTGCCGCCCACCACGAAGGCGGTCTTGCCTTCGAATTCCCGCTCGATAGGTCGTGTCATTTGGGTCTCCTCCCTTTTCCCAAGTCCCTGAAAACGCGCCTCCCGGCGCTCAGAGGGCCTTGGAGTAGGCGGCAATCGCGTCCTTGGTCAGCGTGCAGCCGGCGCCCGGCAGTTGCGGGCGGACATAGTGGCCATCCTCGATGCGGATCGGCTCGGCGAAGCAGTCTTTGATCCAGGGGATGTATTCGAGCATCGTCGTTGCCGGATGCCAGAAGGAGAGGTGGACATGCACCTGGCCCATGTCGCCGACATGCGCCACCACCGGCAGCCGGTTCGAATGCGCGGTATGGGCGACCTGGATGTATTCGGTGATGCCGGCGACGCGGGTCACGTCGGGCTGCACATACTGCACCGCGCCGGAGGCGATGAAGTTGTTGAAGGCCTCCGCCGTGTAGAGCTGCTCGCCGAGCGCGATCGGGATCGAGGTCGACTGGGCCAACGTGACGTGCGAGGCGACGTCGTCGTACCACATCGGCTCCTCGAACCAGAAGATGTCGAGGGCTTCGGCGCGGGCGCAGAAGCGCTGCGAGGTCGGCAGGTCCCACTTGCCGTTGCCGTCGATCGCGATGGTGACGCTCGGCCCGACGGCCTTGCGGACGGCCTCGATGCGGGCGATGTCGATCGTCGGATCGGCGTGGCCGACCTTCAGCTTCAGACGACGGAACCCTTCCTGCTCGATGGCGCGCAGGCTGCCCTCGACCAGCCGCTCCTTCGGGATCGAGAGCCAGCCGATATCGGTGTTGTAGGCTTCGAGCTTGTCGACGGTGGCGCCGCCGAGCAGCTTCCAGAGCGGCAGGCCCGCCTTCTTGGCGCGCAGGTCCCAGAGCGCGATGTCGATGGCCGCGAGCGCGATATGGGTGACGCCGGCGCGACCGACCCACTGCACGGCCGGATAGCGCGCGAGCTTCGCCCAGAGCCGGTCGCCGTCCTGCGCGTCTTCGCCGATCAGCATCGGCGCATAGCTGTCCGAGATGCAGGCGGCGATCAGCCGATCGGTCGGCAGGTGGGCGTGCGTGCCGGTGAAACCGTAGCCTTCGAGGCCATCCTCGGTGACGATCTTGGCGCCCACGACACCCCAATGGGTGATGGTGTGGGTGGAGTCCGAGATGGAATCCACGTTGAGCGGCACGTGGAGGATGAAGGGCTCGACCGATTTGATCTTCATGTCAGGTCTCAGGCAGTTCGAGAAAGGGGTCAGCGAATGGATTGCCGGCTAAGCTCGCGAATGGCGTCGAGATTGGCGCGGTCGACGATGGCCGCGCCCGCGTCGAGCGAGGGCGGCGGCAGCAGGCCGTAGCGGCGGTAGAGCGCGAGCTGGACGACGGGATAGAAGCCCTGCGCATAGGGCTGCTGGTCGATGACGCAGTCGATGAAGCTCTCCGAGATCAGGTCCACGATCCCGGGCGACAGGTCGAAGCCGGCCACATAGGGATGGTTCGGAGCCAGCGACCTCGCCGCCACGCCGCAGGCCTCGGTGTCGCCCTGGCCGGTGCCGAGGATCGCCTGCACGGGAAACTGCGCGATCGCCTCGCGCAGGATTGCCGCGCCGCGCTCGGGGTCTTGCCCGACGCGCAGGCGCCGCCAGCTTATGTCGTGCTGCGCGAGCCCCGCCTGGATGCCGGCCAAGCGCTCCTCCAGCGCGTCGACGCCATCGTCATGCACGGTGATGAGGACGGTCGAGCCCTTCGGGATCGCGGCGGCCGCCCGGCGGCCGAGCGCCTTGCCGGCGGCGTGAAAATCCTGCGCGATCGAGCTCAGATTGCCGCTCGTGCGGCGCGAGGCGTCGATGTTGAAGCCGACGACGGGGATCGATTTCGCCCGCGCCTCGGCGATCACCTCGTTGAACGCGGTCGCGTCGAAGATGTTGAGCCCGATGCCGTCGACGCCGTCGGCGATCGCCTGGCGCGCGAGCCGGATGAGCTCGGACGCCTCGACGCCCGGCGTGCCGTCCAGCTCGGCCTCGACCTGCATGGCGGCGGCGGCGTCGTTCATGCCCTTCCGCACGACGGTGAAGAGCTCCTCTTTCGCCGCGATGGTGAGCAGACGAAATCTCAGTTTGACGGAACCGGAATTCAAGGCATCGCTCCCTTCCCGACGATGCACTCGGCAAGATCGGGACAATACTGGTTCGCGATCGCAAGGCGGCGGTGGATCGGCGCTTTGCTTGTCAGATCAACTTCAAGAGGCAGGTTTTGTTGGTTTTATACTGCTTTCCGGAGGCTGTCTGACGATCGCTTGATCTATTGGTCCAACCACTGGACATTTGGACTGATAGGCCGCTTTGCAAGCGCCGTCAACCTCGATATGTTGCCCCGTCATCGCCCCAGCCTCGTCAGGTGGCCGACGTTCAGCCCCAGCCTGGAAGGCCCCATGAAACGACTTCCCCCCTCCCGTCTCGCGCATCCGGAGAAGGCCGCCGAGGCCCGGCTGCCGCAGCTCGAGCCGGTCCGTCTGTATCGCCAGATCGCCGATTTGATCCGGGACCGCATCGATCAGGGGCTCTTCCCGATCGGCACTCTCCTGCCGGCGGAACGGGAGCTGGCGCAGCAGCTCGGCGTCAGCCGGACGTCGGTGCGGGAGGCGCTGATCGCGCTCGAGGTCAGCGGCAAGGTGTCGATCCGCGTCGGTCACGGCGTGCAGATTCTGGAGGCAACGCCCCGGCCGGATCCTGCCGGCGCCGTCGCCGGCCTGGCCGACCGCGACATCGGACCGATCGAGCTGATGGAGGCGCGCCTGCATATCGAGCTCCGCACGGCGGAGCTCGCCGCGGCGAACCGGACCGAGGCGGATCTCGAACGGATGCGCGAGGCGATCGAGCTGCAGGACGAGGCGGAGTCGGTCAGGGCGCCGAACTACCGGAACGGCGACCGCAACTTCCATGTCGCGATCGCTCGGGCGAGCGGCAACGCCGCCTACGCCTTTGTCATCGCCTCGCTGTGGGACAATCTCTCCCGGCCGCTGTTCAACAAGTTCGAGGAGCTGCTCGTCGGCCCCGATCGCCCGGCGAAGACGGTCGAGGAGCACCGGCGCATTCTCGACGCGATCGCCGACGGCCGGGAGGCCGACGCCCGCGCGGCGATGCAGAAGCATCTCGATGCGGTGCTGCTCGCTTTTTCACGCGGCCTCGGCGACGAATAACTTCGGAGGTTCCTGCCCGATGCGCAATCTGATCACCGATGTTCCAGGCCTCAAGGTCGGCAATTCGACCGATCTCGCGCTCGCCTCCGGCGTCACGACGGTCGTCTTTGACGAGCCCACCGTGGCGTCCGTCGATGTGCGCGGCGGCGGGCCGGGAACGCGGGAGACCGATCTGCTCGATCCCCGCGAGACGGTCGGCGCCATTCATGCCGTCGTGCTTTCCGGCGGATCGGCATTCGGGCTCGACGCCGCTTCTGGCGTCATGGCGGCGCTGGCCGAGCGCGGGGTCGGCTTCGAGGTCGGCACGGCCCGCGTGCCGATCGTGCCCGGCGCCGTGCTGTTCGATCTTCTGAATGGCGGCGACAAGGACTGGGGCCGGTTTTCGCCCTATCGCGATCTCGGCCATGCCGCCGTCGAGGCCGCGACCCTCGATTTTCCGCTCGGCACGGTCGGCGCCGGCACGGGCGCGACCACAGTCAATCTCAAGGGCGGGCTCGGTTCTGCCTCGATGATCTCCGCCTCGGGCCACACGGTCGGCGCGCTCGTCGCGGTCAATGCCTGCGGCGCCGTCAATCTCGGAGAGGGGCCGCATTTCTGGGCGGCGCCGTTCGAGCAGGGGGGCGAGTTCGGCGGGCTCGGCCTGCCGCATCCGCTGCCCGCCCTGCCGGTTCGGCCGCCGCTGAAGGGTCTGCCGCCCGGCGCCAACACGACGATCGCCGTCGTCGCCACGGATGCGGTGCTGACCAAGGCGCAGTGCAAGCGTCTCGCGGTGATGGCGCATGATGGCTATGCCCATGCGATCTGGCCGGTGCACACGCCGCTCGACGGCGACACGATCTTCGCCGCCGCGACGGCCCGGAAGCCGCTGGCCGATCCGGTGTTCGACCTGGCCCTGATCGGTGATGCCGTGGTGCGGACGCTCGCCCGCGCCTGCGCGCGCGCCGTCTACGAGGCGACCGCCCTGCCGCAGCCCGACACCCTGCCTGCCTGGCGCGACGTCTGGGATCGGACCTAGAGGAACCGCGCAGGATGTTTCACGTGAGTCCGTGTCGCCGAAACATGTCTCAATCCGCTCCCGAGACGATGGCGCGGCCGCTGGTCAGATCGGCGATCATCTGCCGGATATCCTCCGCCTCGGCCTCGTGGATCGCCGCGACGATCTCGCCGCCCGTCTCCGTATAGGCCTGGCGCAGCACCTCAGCCGAGGGAAGCGCCGACAGGCGTGCCTGGATCAGAGCGAGGTCGCTGAACAGGCAGGTGATCGTGACTTCGCGCGTCGCCACCAGCGGCCGTTTCTCCGCGGCGCGCAGGCAGGCGGCCGCGGTGCCGCCATAGGCGCGGATCAGGCCGCCGCTACCGAGCAGGATGCCGCCGAACCAGCGCGTCACCACGACGGCGACGCCGTCGAGCGACTGGCCGTCGATCGCCTGCAGGATAGGCTTGCCAGCAGTGCTGCTTGGCTCGCCGTCATCGCTGAAGCGGTAGTGCTGACCCGCCCGCCAGGCCCAGCAATTGTGGTTCGCCGCCGGATCGGAATGGGCGGCGATGAATTCCTTCGCCGCCGCTTCGCCGGATATCGGGCCGGCGATCGCGATGAAGCGGCTCTTCTTGATTTCCTGCCGGAAGGTCTCGGTTTTCCCGAGCGTGAACCTCTCGCTCGCCGTCACGCGCGCTCCACCCCTCGAATCCGCCTGTGGCGGTTGCCATCCGCTATCATAGACTGCGGGAAGCATCCGATAGGGAAACGGTCATCATGCAGATCACAAGAAATGGCGCCCATCCGTCCGGGAACGGGCCGGCGGACTGGTTTACCGGTCGCGTCCGCATCGATCCGCTGTTCGCCGCCAACGAGGCGCGGCGGGCGGCGGCCGCCAGCGTGACGTTCGAGCCCGGCGCGCGCACGGCCTGGCACACGCATCCGCTCGGACAGACGCTGATCGTCACCGCCGGGCTCGGTCGCGCTCAGCGCGAGGGCGGCCCGATCGAGGAACTCCGCCCCGGCGACGTCGTCTGGTTCGGGCCGGGCGAGAAGCACTGGCACGGCGCGTCGCCGGAGACCGCCATGACGCACATCGCCATCCACGAGCATCTCGACGGCAAGGTCGTCGACTGGATGGAGCCGGTCTCGGACGAGGATTATCAGGGCTGAGGCCCGCTCTGCCGAATGGCACTGGCCGGTGACAGGCGCAACGCAGGCGGCGCTGCGTCCGTCCGCATTGCCGGAATCATCGATAACTTTACAGCTTTCAATAATTGTGTGAAGTTTGGCGAGATCCGGCAAACAGGGGCTCTCCCGTGACCAGCTTGCGCTTCGCTACACGCCTGAACTCCTTCGCGTCTCGCGCCGAGGCGGAGTGGCCGGAATTGAAGGGGAAGCCGAGCGCGCTGCAGATGGCGGCGCGGGCCGCCAAGGTGGATGGTCTGACGGATCTCGACCTGAACTATCCCGACCATGTCGACGATAATCCCCGCGAACTGGCGAAGAAGCTTGGCGATCTGGGCTTGGCGATCAACGGCTTCGCCATGCGCTACTACACCAATCCCGCTTTCAAGCTCGGCGCCTTCACCCATCCGGATCTTGGAGTGCGGCGCGAGGCGATCGATCTGACCAAGCGGGGCATCGATGCCGCCCGCGAGGCCGGAGCCGATCTTATGACGATCTGGCTCGGCCAGGACGGCTTCGACTACGCATTTCAGGCCGACTATGATCGGCTGTGGCAACACGAGATAGATGGAATTCGTGAAGTATGCGCGCATGATCCCGATTGCCGGATCAGCATCGAATACAAGCCGAACGAGCCGCGCTCCTACAGCCTGATGCCGGATTGCGCGACGACGCTGCTGGCGATCCGCGAGGTCGGCGCGCCCAATCTCGGCGTCACGCTGGATTTCGCCCACGTGCTCTATGCGGACGAGCAGCCGGCCTTCGCCGCGGCGATGATCGCGCGGCACAGCCGGCTGCTCGGCGTGCACCTGAATGACGGCTATGCGAAACGCGACGACGGGTTGATGGTCGGCGCCGTCCATTCGGTCCAGACCATCGAACTGCTGCGCCAGATCCGGCGCGACGGCTATGACGGCGCGATCTATTTCGACACCTTCCCCGACATGACCGGCCTCGACCCGGTGCGGGAATGCGAGGTCAATATCCGCACGGTCCGGCGCATGCTGCGGGTGGTGGAGCGCCTCGAGCGGGACAATCGTCTCACCGATGCGATCGACCGGCAGGACGCGGTGACCTCGCAGGCGATCCTGCAGGAAGCCATGCTGGCGCCCGAAGCGTGACCCGCGCCGCGCCAATGGGGGAAGGCCGATGAACCCCGACGATCTCAAGCCCGACGCGGTCGGCCCGCATATCCGGATGATGATGCCGTTCTTGACCTCGCGCGAGGCGCATGTCGTCGAGACGGTCTTCGCCATGGGCGACTTCGGAGCCGAGACGGCGCTGAAGCAGGTCGCCCTGGCCGCCGGTGTTTCCGAAGCCATGGTGGTCAAGATCACCAAGAAGCTTGGCTTTGAGGGCTATCGGAGTTTTCGCGCCGCGCTCGCGCAATATAACCGCCTGCCGGCGGCTGCCCTGCACCAGGAGCTGTCGCCGGACGATACATCCCGCGAGATCGTCCAGAAGGTGTTCCGGACGTCGATCCAGGCGCTGGAGCAGACGCTGGCGATCCTCGACATGGACGCCTTCGATCGCGCCGTCGATGCCATTCACGCGGCGCGCCAGCGCGACTTCTATGGCGTCGGCGGATCCGCCCAGATCGCCCGCGACGTCGGCCACAAGTTTCTCCGCATCGGCCTGCGCGCCGGCGTCCAGGACGATGCGCATATGATGCTGATGTCGGCGTCGCTGCTCGGGCCGGGGGACATCGCCATCGGCTTCTCGCATTCCGGAAATACGACGGCGGTGATCGAGGCCATCGGCCTGGCGCGGCGAAACGGCGCCACGACGCTCGCCGTCACCAATTACAATCGCTCGCCGCTCGCCGAGCAGGCGGACATCGTCCTCTGCTCGACCGCGCAGGGTTCGCCGCTGATGGGCGAGAACGCCGCCGCCCGCATCGCTCAGCTGAACATTCTCGACGCGGTGTTCGTCGCCGTCGCCCAGCGCGACCGCCGCGGCGCCGAACAGAACCTCGAAAAGACCATGTCGGCCGTAGCATCAAAGCGGAGAGACAGGACGCCATGACCGCAAGCCCGCCGACCGTCGTCGTCTTCGGCAGCCTCCACTACGACATCATCGTCGACAGTCCGGCGCGGCCGCGAAAGGGCGAGACGATCGCGGGGCGCTCCTGGTATCCGAAATGCGGCGGCAAGGGCGGCAACCAGGCTGTGTCGGCGGCGCGCCACGGCGTTGCCAGCGCCATGATCGGTGCGGTGGCCGAGGATGATTTCGGCCGGACGCTGCTGGCGAACCTCGGCAGCCGTGGCGTGGATTGCCGCTTCGTGCGGACCACCTCGGGCGCCTCGACCGGGATGAGCGTCGCGATCTTCGACAGCGACGGAGACTATGGCGCGGTGATCGTGTCCGGCTCCAACCTGTCGCTGTCCGGGGCCGATGTCGCGAACGCCGGCGAACTCTTTGCGCCCGGCAACGTCCTCGTCCTGCAGAATGAGGTACCGGACGAAGCGAATGTCGCGGCGGCATTGGCGATGAAGGCGGCGGGCGGCCGCGTCATCCTCAACGCAGCGCCGGCCCGCGTCCCCTCGCAAGCCCTGGCGGCGAGCGTCGATATCCTGGTCGTCAATGGCGTCGAGGCGGAGCTCCTGGCCGGCGTTCCCGTCGTCGAGAGCCTCGAAGGAGCCATGGCGGCCGCGCGAATCCTGTCGCGCGACTACCCGATCGCCGTGGTGACCGCCGGCGACAAGGGAGTGGCCTGCGTCACCGGAGCGGGGGACGAGATCGCAATCGAGGCGATCCCGGTGGTGCTGGTCAGCACGCACGGTGCCGGCGACGAATTCATCGGCATGCTGGCCGCCAGCCTCGCCCGGGGCGAGGCCCTCGCCGAGGCTCTGGCGCAGGCCAACCGTGCCGCGGCGGCGCTGGTCAGCGCGCCTGTGTCCTGATCGGACTAGGCTCAACTCGGCGGGACGATGCCCTTCTTCAGGATCAGATTGCCATATTGGCGCGTCTCGCCCGTCTGGATGATGGCGTAGCCGGAATTGGCGCGCTCGTAAAAGGCGAAGCGTTCCAGCGAGTGCACCTTGTGCGAGGGCTCATGGCGCTGCACGATCGCCTCGAACTCGTCGACGATCGGCTCGCGCCGGTCGGGATCGCCCACCACCTGCATCGAGATCGCGGCGACGTCGTCATACTGGTCGAGCGGTAGCAGCGACAGCACGGCCTCCAGCACCTGCGGCGCGGTGGCGGCGTCGATGCGGATCAGGTCCGGGCCGGCGCTAGTGGCCGGATAGTTGGCGTCGACGATGGTGATCTCGTCGCCATGGCCCATGGCGCGCAGCGTCCACAACAGGTCTGGGCTGAGGATGGGCGAAAGTCCCTTCAGCATGTCTCACTCTCCTTGGATGAATTTTGTTCGCGAAGGCTGGCCGTCGTCGGAAGCCCGGTCCGTCCCAGACGATGCGGCGCTGGAACGGACCGGGCCCCTTGGCCCCCCCGGGGGTTCTGGTTTTCGGGCGACGCGGCTAGCCGTTCGCGCACCGAAAACGTGGGTCGGCAAAGGCTAGAACGTCGCGCCGATCTGCCAGGGCACGAATTCGTTGTCGCCATAGCCGAGCAGCTCGGACTTGCTCTTCTTGCCGGAGGCGACCGCGAGGATCTCGTCGAAGATCTCCTGCCCCTTGGCCTCGAGCGACTTGCCGTCGAGCACGTCGCCGCCATTGATGTCCATGTCGTCGATCATCTTGGCGTAGATCTCGGAATTGGTGGCGATCTTGATCGACGGGGTCGGCTTGCAGCCATAGGCGGAGCCGCGCCCGGTGGTGAAGCAGAGGATGTTGGCGCCGCCCGCCACCTGTCCGGTCGCCGAGACCGGGTCGTAGCCGGGCGTGTCCATGAACACGAAGCCCTTCTCGGTCACCGGCTCGGCATAGCCATAAACGGCGGTGAGCGGTGACATGCCGCCCTTGGCGGCGGCGCCGAGCGACTTCTCCAGGATGGTCGTCAACCCGCCCTGCTTGTTGCCGGGAGACGGATTGTTGTTCATCTCCATGAGGTTACGCTCGGCGTAGTCCTCCCACCAATGGATGATGTCGACCAGCTTCTGGCCGACCTCGCGCGAGACGGCGCGGCGGGTGAGCAGGTGCTCGGCGCCGTAGATCTCGGGCGTCTCGGAAAGAATGGCGGTGCCGCCATTGCGCACCAGGATATCGGCGGCGACGCCGAGCGCCGGGTTGGCGGTGATGCCGGAATAGCCGTCGGAGCCGCCGCACTGCAGGGCGAGCATCAGCTCGCTCGCCGGCACGGTTTCGCGCTTCACGCTGTTCACGATCGGCAGCATCGCCTTGACCGCCTCGACGCCGGCGTCGACCGTCTTCCGCGTGCCGCCGACCTCCTGGATCGTCATGGTGCGGAAGGTCTCGCTCTCCTCGATCTTGTAGGCGTCCTTGAAGCGGGGGATCTGGAAGCCCTCGCAGCCGAGGCCGACCATGACGACGCCACCCATGTTCGGGTTGGTCGCATAGCCCCAGGTCGTGCGCTTCAGCGTGTCAAAGATGACGCCGCGATAATCGATGACACAGCCATTCGCCTGCTTCAGCGCGACGATGCCGTCGATGTTCGGATAGTCGTTCAGGATGCCGGAGCGCTCGATCTCGGTGGCGATGAAGCCGGCGACCGTCGTGGAGCAGTTCACCGAGGTGAGGATGCCGACATAGTTGCGCGTTCCGACCTTGCCATTGGCGCGCCGGAAGCCCTGGAACGTCGCCTGGAATTCGGGCGACACATATTGCGTCGGCACCACGCCCTCGCCGAAGGCGTAGTCGCGCTCGAAGGCGCCATGCGCTTCGCCGATGCCGCAATTGTGCTCATGCACCCAGTCGCCGACGGCGATGTCGTTCTTGGCGAAGCCGATGATCTGGCCGAACTTCAGGATCGGCTCGCCGGCCGCGATCGGGCGAATGGCGAATTTGTGCCCGCGCGGCACGCGGCGGATGATCTCGGCGCCTTGCGCCGTCATCGCGCCGACGTCGAGATTGCCGAGCGCGACGGCGATGTTGTCCTGGCCGTTCAGGAGAAGGGTCCGCGACTGGACGGGGAGGGGGGCGGCCTCGTTCATGGGAAATCCTTGTTCGCGGCCGAACCGCCGGCCGCCTTGTCTGCAAATTCAGGCCGAATGCCAGCCGTCGTGGATGAGCTTGAATCCGTCGCCATAGACCTCGGTGGTCGACGGGAAGAAGTCGCGCCAGACGCGCGTCGCTGCGGCGAGAAGCGGCAACGAGCGGCCGAACGCCTCGATGGTGATCCAGCCGTCATAGTCGACCGCCTTCAGCGCCTTGAAGGTGCTGTCGAAGTCGATGTGCCCCTTGCCGGGCGTGCCGCGATCGTTCTCCGAGACATGCACATGCGCGAGGTGCGGCGCGATCGCCGCGACGGCGGCGAGCGGATCCTTCTCCTCGATATTGGCGTGGAAGGTGTCGTACATGCCGGCGACGTTCGGATGGTCGACCTCGGCCAGGTAGCCCGCAAGGTCCTGCATCGTGTTGACGAAATAGCACTCGAAGCGGTTGATCGCCTCCAGCACTAGGGTGATGCCACGGTCGCGCGCCATGTCGCCGGCGTCGCGGTGGAAAGCGATGCCGCGCTCCCGCTCCGCCGCCGTCGGCGCGTCGCCGGAAAAGTGGCCGAGCGTCGAGTGCAGGGGCCCGCCGACGATCTTGGCGCCGAGCGCCGCCGAGCAATCGAGGATCCAGGCGAGATGGCGGCGCGCGCCTTCCTGCTGCGAGGGTTCCGCGCCGATCGGGTTCATCTCGGTGCCGGGGAACAGCGCGATCACGGTGCGATCGAGGCCGAGCCGGTCCAGTTCGCGGCCGAGCTCCGCGTAATGCTCGGGCGTGCCCTCGAAGATCGGGATCTCGACGCCGTCATAGCCGCAGCGTTTAAGGTCCTCGAGGATCGGCCAGTGCCGGCGTTCGACATGGGCCGTCCAGAGCAGGAGATTGAAGCCGATCTTCATTGCGGTCGTCTTTTCCAGAGCGTTTTCGAGCGAAGTCGACACCGGTTCGCGTGAAGAAAACGCGACCCGATATGGAGCCGTCGCGGGCAAGCCGTGCGGGCCGGGCACGAGGCCCGGCACCGCTGGAACAGGCCGGCGAACCGCAGGGGTCCGCCGGCCCGGCGCATCAGTTTGCCGGCGGCACCGGCGGGGCCGCACCCTGCGGCAGCGGCTCTTCCAGCCACTTGGCGACCATCTCGGGCTGGGCATCCCACGGAATAGCGTCGCCGAGATTGTCCTTGGTGATCAGCTGGGTCGGCGCGTAGTAGAACTGGCCGGGCTTGACCGATCCGTCGATGACGCCGAGCAGCAGGCGGAGCGCATGGACCGAGGCGATCGACGGCGGGTTGCTGCCGGTCAGGGTCATCTGGCCCTTCTCGATCAGCTCGACGCCATAGGGCGCGCCGTTGTTGCCGCCGATCAGGATTTCGCCGGACTTGCCGGCCCGATCGATGGCGATGGCGACGCCGACGGCCATGTCGTCATTGGCGGCGTAGATCGCCTTGACGTTCGGATGGGCCGTCAGGATCTGCGAGGCGGCGTCCATGGCCTTCTGGCGATCCCAGTCAGCTGCCAGGTCCGCCACGGAGACGGCCTTGGAGCCGGACTTCACCATGCCGTTCTTGAACGACTGGGCGAAGGCTTCCGCGTCGCCGCGGCCGAGCTTGCCGGTGATCGTGGCGTATTCGCCTTCCGGCAGCAGCTTGCCGATCGCTTCGCCCACGGGCTGGCCGAAATTGAAGAGGTCGATCTGCATGATGCCGGCCGAATCCGCCAGGATCGACTCGTCATAGCCGTACTGGAAGAAGATCGGTACGCCGGCCTTCTTGGCTTGCGCGATGGCGGCCTTTTCCGACGACAGCGACACGGCGTAGATCAGGATGCCGTCGACGCCCTTGGTGATCGCGTCCTGGACGTTGGCGAGTTCCTGGGTCGGGTCATTGTTCGCCGAATAGGTGATCAGCTTGACGCCGAGCTTGTCGGCGGCGGCCTGGGCCGCGTTCATGCCGAACTGGTAGTAGGGATCCGGACCGCCGCGCATGAAGGCGATGGTCTTTTCCGCAGCCTGGGACAGGCCGGGGGCCACAAGCGCCGTTCCGAGCGCCAGTAGCGCAAGGGCTCTTCTCGTGATGTTCATTCCTCGTCTCCTCCTTTGACGTAGTCCTTGGAGCGGCGTGTCGGTCAGCTCTTTTTCTGCAGAAGCACGGCCGCCGTTATGATCAATCCCAGCACGGCGCTCTGGAAGTTCGCGCCGACGCCGAGAAGGTTCATGCTGTTGCTCACCAGGCCCAGCAGCAGGACGCCGCCGAGGGTTCCGATGACGGATCCGCGCCCGCCGATCAGCGGCGTGCCGCCGATGACGACTGCCGCGATGGCGCGGAGCTCGTAGCCGGTGCCCATGCTGGGCAGGCCCGAGTCGAGGATGCCCGTCAGGATGACGCCAGCGACGCCGACGAACAGGCCGCTCAGGGCATAGAGGGCGATCTTGATGCGCCGGACCGGGATGCCCGAGAGCCGCGCCGCCTCCTCGTTGCCGCCGATGGCGAAGGCATAGCGGCCGAGGGTGGTGAAGCGCAGGATCAGAAACATCGCGAGGATCGAGACGATCATGGCGTAGACCGGCCACGGCACGCCGAGGAAATCGCCGAGGCCGAACACGTTGAACAGCGCGCCTGTGCCGTTGATCGGGCTGCCGCCCGACATCAGGATCGCGACGCCCTGCAGGAACGTCATCGTGCCGAGCGTGATGATGAAGGGCGTGGCTCGATTGGTGGCGACCAGCATGCCGTTGATGGCGCCGACGACCGTGCCGGCCACCACGCCGGCCAGGATGCCGAGCGTCACCGATCCCGTCGACATGATGGTGAGCGCCGTCGCCAGGCCCGCGACCGAGAGCGCCGCGCCGACCGAGAGATCGAGGCCGCCGGCGATCAAGAGGATGGTCTGGCCGGAGGCGACGATGCCCAGCGCCGACACCTGGAACAGGATGTTCATCAGGTTGTTGACGGACAGGAAGCGCGGGTTGCCGATGGCGGTGATCACGACGATCAGCAGGAGCACGATCAGCAGCGTGTAGCGGCCGATGTCGAGCGTCCGGAGACCGCCTGGCTTGCGGCTTGCCGACGCGGCGGCGGTGGCGGCGGGAGAAGACATCAGTTCAGGCTCCGGGTGCTTTGAGTCTGGATGGCCGCGAGCAATTGCTGCGGATCGAGGCCGTCGGGAGACAGCTGCTGTTCGATCCGGCCGCCGCGCAGGACGAGGATCCGATCGGCGAGCGCGATCAGTTCCTCGAGGTCGGTGGAAACGAAAACGACGGTCGCGCCCTTGGCCGCGAGGCTGCGCAGATGGTCATGGATCTGCCGCTGCGATTCGACGTCGACGCCCTGGGTAGGCTCCTCCAGCACGAAGAGCTCGCCATCGGCGAAGATCGCGCGGCCGAGCAGCGCCTTGCGCTGGTTGCCGCCGCTCAGGAACCGCACCTCGCGGCTGGGCGCGCGCGGGTTGAGGTCCAGCCGCTCCGACATCTCCGTCGCGACGCCCGTCTCCTTTGCCAGCTTGAGCCAGCCCAGTTTCGACAGCGATTTGAGCGCGGCGAGCGAGATGTTCTTGGCGATGGAGAGGCTCATCACGAGGCCGCGTCCGCGCATGTCCTCGGGAATGAACAGCACGCCGCGGGCAATTGCCTCGCGGACGGCTCGGGGCGCATAGGGCTGGCCGTTGAGGGTCATGTTGCCCGCGACATGGCGATGGTCGAGCCCGCCGATGACGGCCGCCAGCGCATTGGCGCCGCCGCCGATCAGCCCGGTCAGGCCGATGATCTCGCCCTTGGCGACGGTCAGCGACACGTCGTCGAGGCCGCCGTCGCTGGAGACGGCATCGAGCACCAGGAACGGATCCGCCTTCGGCCGCTCGCTCCGGTGCGTCTCGACCGCGTCGAGCGTACGGCCGACGATCATCGAGATCAGGCCGTCCTTGTCGGCGCTCCGGCCCTCGACGACGGCGACCTTGCGGCCGTTCCTCAGAACCGTGATGCGGTCGGAGATCTCCAGCACCTCGTCGAGGTGATGCGACACGTAGACGATGGCCATGCCCTGCTTGGCGAGGTCGCGGATCAGGTTGAACAGGAACTCCGCCTGCGCCTTGTTGAGCGCGGCCGTCGGCTCGTCGAGCAGCAGGACATGCGCCTTCTCGCGCACCGCCTTGGCGATCGCCACCTGCTGGCGGTCGGCGATGTCGAAATCGCCGAGGCGCTTGTCTACGGGCAGGTTGAGGCCGAGCCGGGCGAGCAGCTCCGCCGCCTGCCGCGACATCGCCTTCTCGTCGATGATGCCGAAAGCCTTGCGCGGCTCCGCGCCGAGAAAAATGTTCGCCGCGACCGTCAGGTCGAGATGCAACTCGGGATTCTGGTAGACGATCGCGATGCCGGCGGCGCGCCCTTCGGCCGGGTTGAGCGCGGTGAAGGCCTTGCCGCCGACGATGATCTGGCCGCTGTCGGGCGGCTGGGCGCCCGACAGGATCTTCATGAAGGTGGACTTGCCGGCGCCGTTCTTGCCGACCAGCCCGTGCACCTCGCCGCGCGCGACCTCGAAGTCGATATCATCCAGCGCCCGCTGACCGAGAAAGCTCTTGGTCACGGACTGCACCTGGATGGCGAGGGGTGTTGCGGAGTTCATCGCCGCTCAGCCCTTGACCGTTTCCCAGCGGCCGGATTTGGCCGAGGCCAGCACCGCGTCGGTGACGTAGTCAGTCCGGAGCGCATCGCGGAAGGTCGGCGCGGCCGGCTTGTCCGAAGCGAGGCCGGACAGGAAATCGGCGGCCTGATGGATGAAGGAATGCTCGTAGCCGATCTGCAGCCCCGGCACCCACCAATGGCTCATATAGGGGTGGTCGCCATCGGTGATGTGGATCGTGCGCCAGCCGCGCAGATGGCCGTCGTCGCCATGGTCGAAGAACTGCAGCCGGTGCAGATCGTGCAGGTCCCAGGCAATCGAACCCTTCTCGCCGTTGATCTCCAGCGTGTAGAGCGCCTTGTGGCCACGGGCGTAGCGGGTCGCCTCGAAGGTTGCGAGTGAGCCGTTGCCGAAGCGGGCGAGGAAGGCGCTGGCGTCGTCGATCTTGACCTCTTCGACCTTGCCGCTGACGGCATGCGAGCGCTGCTTGACGAAGGTCTCGGTCGCCGCCGTCACGCTGTCGATGCCGCCGTTCAGCCAGAGCGCGGTGTCGATGCAGTGGGCGAGCAGGTCGCCGGTGACGCCGCTGCCGGCGACGCTGGCGTCAAGACGCCAAGTGCCCATGCCGCCCTGCGGCACGTCGGCCGAGATCGTCCAGTCCTGCAGGAATTTGGCGCGATAATGGAAGATGCGGCCGAGCCGGCCCTCGTCGATCATCTGCTTGGCGAGCGTCACCGCCGGCACGCGGCGATAATTGTACCAGACCATGTTGGCGACGCCGGCCGCCTCGACGGCGGCGACCATCTTCTCGGCCTCGGCGGCGTTGCGGCCGAGCGGCTTCTCGCACATCACCATCTTGCCGGCCTCTGCCGCCGCGATGGCGATCTCGGCATGGGTGTCGTTCGGGCTGGCAATATCGATCAGGTCGATATCTTTCCGCTCGATCAGCTTGCGCCAGTCGCTCTCGGAGCTCTCATAGCCCCAGTTCTGGGCGAAATCGGCGGCGCCCTTGGCGTTGCGCGTCGCGATTGCCTTCAGGACGGGCTCGTAGTCGTTCTTGAAGAACTGGCCGACCTGACGGAAGGCGTTGGAATGGGTGCGGCCCATGAAGCCGGCGCCGACCAGGCCGATATTGAGTTTTTTCTTGGTCATTTTCGAAGGATCCCCGGAACCGTTATTCGCGCCAGCCATGGGCGTCGCGCACCTTGATCATCGCGCCCAGAACGTCGTTCCAGGTCTGCTGCGCCGTCATCACGGAGTTCGGGAACATGCAGCCGTCCCAGGCGATGTGGCGCATCTTGCGGGTCGGGTTGCCGCTGTCGTCGCGCAGCCAGTAGCCGGCATGCTTGGTGACATCGAGCTTGCCGTTCGGGTCGGTGACCTGGACGTGGCGGCCGGTCTTCTCGTGGTCGCCCGAGCCGAAGACGGTGCCGTCGTTCTGGGCGACGTGGAAATCGTAGGTCCAGGGGCGGAGCGCGTCGGCGACCTTCTTGTAGGCCGCGTCGAGGACGGAGCGGTCCTGCCAGTCATAGCCCTCGGGCAGCAGGCGATCCCTCTCGGCGTTGTAGCCGAGCGTGAACAGCATCGAATGCGCCATGTCGGCCTGGTAGCCGACGATTCCGGGCAGGCCGACCTCTTCGAGCAGGCGGACATTCTCGCGCCAGGACTGCATGCCGCCCCAGCAGATCTCGCCTTCGGCGACGAGGAACTCGCCATGGTCCTGCGCCGCCTTGCCGGCCTCGCGGAACGTCTCGGCGATGATCTTGGTATTGCCGGCCGGGTCCTTGTCCCAGTCGCCGACGCCGGTCGAGGAATCGATGCGGATGCCACCGGTCGGGCGGATGCCGAGCTCGCGCATCTGCTCGCCGATCTGAGCCGCCTTGCGCACCTGCGAGACGAAGCGCTTGCGCTCGTCGGCCGAACCCATGGCCGAGCCGCCGCCGGCGCCCGCCCAGATCGGCGCCACGAAGGAACCGACCTTCAGGCCGTAGCCCGCGATATGGTCGACCATGCGCTTGACTTGGTCGCGGTCACTGTCGATCGAGAGATGCGGATCGGCGAGCCACAGATCGATGCCGTCGAACTTCTGTCCATCGACTTCCGCCTTGGCGGTCAGCTCCAGCAGCGTGTCCAATGGAATGATGGGCTCGCCACCTTCCCCGCCCTTGCCGACGACGCCGGGCCATGCCGCGTTGTGCAGCTTTGGAAAGTTGTTCTGATCCGCCACGTGTTCTTCCTCCCTCTCGGGCCCGCCGGCTCCTGGCAACGGGTCCCTCCTGCATGCCGGCGCGGCGACGCGTTCTTTTCAGGCGCACGCTCCCGCCGGCAGTCCATGCGGACTCCGTTCCGGTTGTCGCCACGTCGCGAGATCGCCTCCCCAGCGCGCTCCGGCCGCTACCTCGGTTGACCGGAACGCAACGGCACTGTCTGTTATATTAGTGTAACGTGTCAAGTCGGCTTCAACGCCAAGTTGGACGTCAGGCCGGAGATTCTGATTCATGACCGTCACGGTAGGGTTTTCTCACCCATATCCTTGATAAGGATCGGTTTCTTGAGGTACACCTCAGAAATGCGGATGCCATAGGATCCCGGCCTCCGAGAGGGGCCGGCTTGCGGGGATCTGGGATACTATTATAACAGTGACGTAAGGGGCGTGCCGAGCACGGCGCGCCGGGGCGGAGCCGGCCCGCGTCACGGGATGCGGGCGGTTCCCGCGAGAAGGGTGTCAGCGGGTGGCCGAAGCGGCGTTACTGCAGTTGCAACTGGTCAACCTGGATCGCAAGTCGCCTCTGCGCGACCAGATCTACCAGGTCATCCGCACGCTGATCGTCATCGGACAGCTGCGTCCGGGCCAGTCGGTCAACGAGGTCGAGATCGCCGAGCAGCTCGGCGTCTCGCGCACGCCTGTCCGCGAGGCGGTCAAGCGCCTGAGCGACGAGGGCCTGATCAATGTCTATGCGCAGACGGGGACGTTCGTCGCGACGATCTCGCGCGATGCGCTCGAGGAGGCCTATGTGATCCGCAGCGCGCTCGAGGTCGAGAGCGTGCGCCGCGCGGCGTCGAAGATCACCGCGCGCCATATCGAGGCGCTCGAGGACATCATCGGCCAGCACCAGACCGCCATCGGCCGCAAGCGCTACACCGACGCCATCCGTCTCGACGACGATTTTCATCGCTCGATCGCCGAGGTCAACCATTTCTCGATGCTGTGGCGGGCGGTCGATATCTCCAAGGCGCAGATGGATCGCGGGCGGTATCTGGCGCTGCCGCGACCCGGCTCGGGCGCGACGACCATCGCCCAGCACCAGGCGATCCTGACGGCGCTCGCCGCCAAGGACGAGCAGCGGGCGATGGAGGCCATGCGCGAGCATCTCGATACCTCGCTGCGCAACACGCTGAGCCTTTTGGCCGAATCCCTCGAGCCTTCCGAAACCTAGGCGCTGCGGCGTCGGACCCTAGAGCTTCGGTTCGGCCGGGGCGGGGCCGAGGTCGATCCCGCGCAGGGCAGGGGCCGAGCCGACGCCCATGTTCTTCACGATCTGCAGCGCCTGCACCATGGTCAGGTCGAGCGGGCGCACGCATTCGGCCGGCATGTAGAGGATGTTGCCGGACATCGGCGTCGGCGCCTGCGGCAGGAATACTGCCAGCCAGCCCCCTTCGAGCGGTTCGAGCCGGTAGCCGATCTGCCAGCCTTCCTCGACCTTGACCAGCACCGGTGTCATCCCCTCGGAGCCTTCGACATGGGCGAGGCCCTCGGCCATGCTCTTCATCAGCCGATATTGCGGCAGGCCCCCGAATAGCGAGGTTTCCAGCCAATCGCGCAGCTGCCGGCCCGTTCGGGTCCGCGCGAACAGGCCCGCCGCGAGGCAGAAGAGCGCCAGGATCAGGATCGTCAGCAGCGGGATGAGGCCGAAGCCGCGCGGAATGACCGTTTCGGGCACGAGCTTCGATATCGGCTCGGCCAGCTTCTGGCCCAGCGTCATGGCATGGCGAAAGGCGATCGAGAGCAGCGCCACGGGCAGGAGGAACAGCAGGCCGCCGAGCAATGTCGCCTTGAGGAACCCCAGGGGCGATATGTCGATGCGACGTCCAGGCGACTTCATGCGGGTTCCTCGTCGGGCTGCGAGCGCCCGTCCGGTTGCCGGCCGGCCCGCCACTCAGGGGCAAATTTCTCGCTGAATGGCGGCGGGAACGCCCTCGGGGCCGTCGGGCGCCTCGATGGCGCCCGACCGCTGCCGCGTTCACGGCTGGACGGGATCCCAGTCGGGACCGGGATTGAAGCGCCGGACCACCGGCGCGACGGTGTCGGTCGACGGGCCGAGATTGCGCTCGTAGACATTGCCGCGCTGGTCGCAGAGGAAGGTCATGATGCCGGTCTCGCCCCACTTCTCCGGATAGGCGAGGAGCGCGAAGCCGGCGAGCAGGCGGCCGTTGACCAGATAGTCATAGGCGCCGCCCGGCGCGTCGGGGCCCTGGCGGGTCAGGATATGATAACGATAGCCGTGATAGGAGCGCGGCGCCGTCGGGTCGTCGCTGGTGCGGACCGCCGCCGCCACGATCCGGTCGCCGAGCGGGCTGTGGTCGGTCGGCGTCGCCGGTTCCCAATAGAGGCCGTCATGCCGGCCCTCGGTGCTGACGAGCTTGCGGGCGAACTGCTGCACCGGTTCGTCGTCATGCAGCGTCCGGAAATATTCGTTCTGCGCGGCGACATAGTCTTCGCAGGCGCCGATCGCCACGAGCTCGTTCTGGCCGATGGTCAGATCGGTGATCTGCTGCTTGCCGAGCTTGATGTCGAAGGCCCAGCCGGTGCCGCTCGGCCTGAGCGGGATCGGGAACGGCCATTGGTCGGTGCCGTAGACGAGGATCTTCTCGCCGTTCTGGCCGTCGATGACGCTGTTGCCCTTGCTCGCCAGCTCCAGAAAGTCGGCCAGCCGCTCGCTGTCGACGTCCGGATCGCCGGAGGCGATCAGGTCCTTGCCGCCGGGACCGAAGATCTTGTCGAGCGTGCCCTCTTTCGGGGCCTTTGCCGCGTCGACCAGCGCCGTCGATGCGGCTTCCGGCGAGGGGAACACTTCCTGTGCCCCGGCCGGGAGAGCGAAGGAGGCGAGGCTGCTCGCGAGCAGGACGCCGAGCACGGATGCGGTGATCCTGGATGCGGTGATCTTGTGCATGTTTGCTCTCCTCAGCGCCGTCCGCCGCGTCCGCCACCACCACCGCCGCCGCGGTGCATCTGCCGTCCGCCGCCGCCACCGCCGCGTCCCATCTGGGGTCGTCCGCCGCCGCCGTGATACATCTGCTGCGGACGTCCTCCACCCCGGTTCATCTGCGGGGGGCGTCCGCCGGAGGGCCTGGACACCGATTGCCGGCTCTGCGCGCCGCGGTTCGAGACCGCCTTGGATCCCTTGCCGCCCATCTTGGAATTGCTGAAGGCGGTGTCCTTCGCGGGGCGTTTCGCCGCCGCCTTCTTGGCGCCGCCGCCGGGTTTCTGGCCTTTGTTGGCGGTCGCGGGTCGGTTCCCGGCTGTCGGACGATTGCCCGCGTTCGGGCGGTTGCCGGCGTTGGGCCGATCGCCGATCTCCGGCCGGTTGCCCGCATTCGGCCGCTCGACGCCGGGCCGGTTCCCTGCGTTTGGCCGGTTGCCGGCGCCCGGACGGTTGCCGGCGCCCGGTGCGCCGGGCCGGTTGCCGATATTCGGCTTGGTCCCTTGACCCGGACGGTAGCGGTCGCCATCCGGCCGCCACGGCCGCGTGCCGCCGCCGATGTCGATCCGGTCGCCATTGCCGATGTTGATGTCATTGCCGATGTTGATGTTGCCGCCGCCATATCCGGGGTATCCCGGCCAGCGCGGCGGATAGACCCAGCCGCGGCCCCAGTCCCAGACATTGTCGATGGCGATGCCGACGGCGATGCCGGCGCCGAAGCCGATGATGCCGGCCGCGTAGGCGTCGCCGGTGTCGTAATAGACGGTCTGGGGATCATAGGTCGGCACGTAGATCACGCCGGGATCCGCCGGCTCGATGGCGACATAGCTGGTGCCGCCCTGGTCCTGGACCGTGACCTTCTGCTGCTTGTTGGTCTTGAGCGATCCGGCCTTCTGCGCCTCGCGGCGCAGGTCCTGGATCACCGTCGCGACATCGTCCGGCTGGTTGACGAAGGCGTCGCCGAGGTCGGTCGTCATGTCGAGGTCGGCGTTCAGCTTGGCGATGATGTCGGGAAAGCGGACGAGAGCCTTGACCGTCGGATCCCAGTTTTGCGTGTCGGCGCCGGAAAAGTCGCCCTTGGCGACGGCCGACTTGTTCTTGTCGATCCAGCGCGACGCCTGGACGATGTCGACGGGATAGGCGCATGCCGGCAGGAGCTGCGCCAGCAGCGCGTCGGGATAGAGCGCGAAGGGCGCCAGCAGCTTTCTGAGCTCCTCCTGCGTAAAGGCGTCGTCCGTCGCCTGCTGCGCGGTGGAATCGGCCGGCGCGGGCGTGGCCGCTGCCGGCGCGGTCGCGGCGGGCGCCGCGGCGTCCGCCGGCGGCGGCGCCTGCGCGGCGGGCTGCTCCTGCGCCCGGGCGGAAATCATGTTTGTGGCGAGGGAGGTCGCCGCGACGAAGACGAGCCCCATAAATCGAAAGCCGGCGCCTTTTGACGAACCAAGCATTTCTATCCCCTTAGGGTTCAGACGCGAGGGTTGGATCTTAGCCAACGCTACGGCATCTGACAATTTTCTTCGTGATCGATTCGTTTCTTTATTTAACGAATGCTTGGCTGCAGCGCAGCGGTACCTTTTCCGCCCCTTTGGCGCGGCGGAGGGGTGCTTTTCGTCGCCGGCGCGCGGCGCCGGGCTCGGGCGGCGGCCGACGTATTTCGTAACGCAATCTTCAGCAACGGCCGTGATATCTGGTTAACCAAGCGCGCGGGGAGGTTGTTGTCGTCCCGGCTGCGTTGTCGATTGCGCGTTCCGGAGTACCCCTGTCTTGATTCGAAATCTGGCTGCCAGCGCATTGGCTGGCTCCCTCGTCCTGCCCCTCGCTGTCTCTTCCGCGATAGCCGCCGATTCCGCCGCTCCCAAGCGGAACGACGGCGTCGACCTCGTCATCGAGCTCGGTGTCGGCGGCCAGGTGCAGCCGCGCTATCCCGGCGCGCGGGACCTGCTCTTCGCGCCCTATCCGATCGTCTCGATGTCCTATCTGCGCCTGCCCGGCCTGTTTGAGCTCGGCGGCGGACCGAAGACGGCCTTCACCATCGGGCCGTCCTTCCGCGTCATCGGCAAGCGCGATCCGGGCGACGAGCCGGGCCTTGCGGGCACCCGCAAGCTCGATCCGACCTATGAGGCGGGCATCAAGGCCGCCTACGAGTTCAATTTCGATCCCGTCTATGGCGCCGAAGTGATCGGCGAGGTGCGCGGCGCCTTCGGCGAGGCGAGCGGCGTGGTCGGCACCGTCGGCGCCGACGTCATCGCCCGGCCGATCAAGACTCTGGAGCTTCGATTGGGGCCACGCGCCAATCTCGCTTCCAGCGACTACATGGGCACCTATTTCTCGGTGACGCCGGGCGAGAGCGTCGCCAGCGGCGGGCATCTCGACGCCTTTGACGCCGGCGGCGGCCTCTATTCGGTCGGCCTCAAGGCGTCGGCGCGCTACGAGTTCAAGCCGACCTGGTTCCTGAATGCCAATGCCGGCTACGAGCGCTTCGTCGGCGACGCGCGGAATTCGCCGATCGTGGCGACGGCCGGCAACGAGAACCAGTTCACCGTCGGCGTCGGCCTGTCGAAGCAGTTCTCGCTCGACCTGTTCCGCGACTGAGCCCAGTCTGCGGTCTTGAACGGACCGGGGCGCCGCGATAGCCTCGGTCCGTCGAAAAAGGAAAGGCCGGTGCGGTTGGCCCGGTCCCCGGAAACGGGTCCTGTCCGGCGCATGGAACGCGTTTCAGCGCCGAGTCCCAAGACTTTCAACGCTCCGGCACGGTGCCGGGGCGAACGAAAGGGAATGGGAACATGCAACAGCAGCTTTCGGTCATCACGCTCGGCATCGCCGATCTCGGGCGCTCGAAGACGTTCTATCGTGACGGCTTCGGCTGGACGCCGATATTCGAGAACCACGAGATCGTTTTCTACCAGATGAACGGCTTCGTGCTTGGAACCTGGCTTCAGGCGGCAATGGAAGCCGATCTGCAGCGCGACGGGCTGCGCCGGCCGGGCGCCTTCACGCTCGCCCACAACGTTGGGAGCCAGGAGGCTGTCCAGCTGCTGATCGACCGGCTCGCCGCCGCCGGCGGCACGATGCTGCGGGCCGCCGATGCGCCGCCGCATGGCGGCCTCCGCGGCTATGTCGCCGATCCCGATGACCATGTCTGGGAGATTGCCTGGAACCCGGGCTTCGCGATCGACGCGCAGGGCCTCGTTACCTTCGGTCTCTAGGCTTCGACCGCTTGACAGGCGCGGCGCGCGCCTGCTCGGATCGCAATCGGGAGGCGCATGGCGGTGATGAACCGCCGCCATGCCAACCGGCCATATCGGCCGGAACGACAATCGAGGGAGAGAGACTATGACGATACGCAGGGGCGCCCTGGTCGGGTGCGGGTTCTTCGCGCGCAATCACCTGAATGCGTGGCGGGAGCTCGGCGATCGCGCCCGCATCGTCGCCGTCTGCGACGTGGATCGGGCGAAGGCGGAGCAGGCTGCGGCGGATTTCGGCATTCCGGCGTTCTATGACGATTTCGAGCGCATGCTGGCGGAGGAGAAGCCGGATTTCGTCGACATCGTCACGACGGCGCCGTCGCACCGCAAACTGGTCGAGGCCTGCGCCGCGCATGGCGTCGCCGCCATCGTGCAGAAGCCGCTGGCGCCCGACTGGGAGGATGGCTGCGCGCTGGTCGACGCCATGGACAAGGCGGGCCGGCCGCTGATGGTGCACGAGAATTTCCGCTTCCAGGCGCCGCTGCTGCGCGCCGCCGAGATCGCCCGCTCGGGCGTGCTGGGCGAGCCGACCTGGGGCCGGTTCGCCTTCCGCACCGGCTATGACATCTACCGAGGCCAGCCCTATCTCGCCGAGGTCGAGCGCTTCGTGCTGCTCGATATCGGCGTGCACGTGCTCGACGTCGCCCGCGTCTTCATGGGCGAGGCGGAGAGCGTCTATTGCCTGGGTCAGTCGATCAAGGAAGGCATCCAGGGCGAGGACCAGGCGACCGTGCTGATGCGCCACGCCAATGGCGCCGTCAGCGTCTCCGAAGGCAGCTATGCGAGCCGCCAGGAGCCGGACCTCTTCCCACAGACCCTGATCCATTTCGAGGGAACCAAGGGTTCGATCCGGGTCGAGGCCGATTGCCGGCTGGTCGTCACCTCGCCGGAAGGCAATTTCATCGAAATCGCCAAGCCGAAGCCGCTTTCCTGGGGCGGCGAGCCGTGGCTGCTGATTCAGGACAGCGTCGTCTCGACCCAGCGCCACTGGCTGGATTCGCTCGACGCCGGCACGGCGCCGGCGACCTCCGGGCACGACAATCTCAGCACCTTCGCCCTGGTCGAGGCGGCCTACAAGTCGATCGAGACGGGCGGCCCGGTCAAGCCGGAGGCGTTCGCGGCGGTGCCGGCGTAACGCGTTCGGCTGTTCAGGGCGTCGCTTGTTCTAAGGGAGCGAGCGACGTCCGGAATTCCATTTCTTGGAAGTCCCGCTCAATCGGTCGATCATCGTCGTATGGCGTTGAGTGGAGATTTTCGGCATGGCCAGCACGACGAACAGACCGGCTTCCACAGCACCGAGCGGTTGCGGAACCTGCCGGAACTGCAGCTCGCTGTTCTGGGGCATCGGCGCCGGCCTCGGCCTTCGCTGCGTCGGCGAGGCCGGCAGGGACGGGGCGGGCCGCTGATCTCATCGCCGGATTCTAGCCGCCGACGGAGTGGAATCTGGCTTTCACCTCTCCCTGAGGGAGAGGTCGGAGCGCAGCTCCGGGTGAGGGTTTAGGGAACTATCGGGTGAGGCCGTAAACCCTCACCCGCCGGCCTGCGGCCGTCGACCTCTCCCTCAGGGAGAGGTGAAAATGACTGTGCCCCGCAAGATCAGCTCACCAGTAGGGCGTCGTCGTCGAGGGTTTCGCCGCCGCGCGCCTTGCGGAACATCTCGATCAGGTCCTCGATCGTCAAATTCTTGCGGCTCTCGCCGACGACGTCGAGGATCACCTTGCCGCCATGCAGCATGACGGTGCGGGTGCCGTAGTCGAGCGCCTGGCGCATCGAATGGGTGACCATCAGCGTCGTCAGCTTGTGCTTCTCGACCAGCGACTGGGTCAGCTCCATGACGAATTCGGCCATGCCCGGATCGAGCGCCGCCGTGTGCTCGTCGAGCAGCAGCACCTCGCTGCGGGCGAGCGTCGCCATCACCAGCGACAGCGCCTGGCGCTGGCCGCCGGACAGGAGGTCCATCCGGTCGTCCATGCGGTTTTCGAGGCCGAGCTTCAGCTCGGCGACGCGCGAGCGGAATTCTTCACGCCGGTTGCTGCCGATGGCGAGGCCGAAGCCGCGACGGCTGCCGCGCGCGGCGGCGAGCGCCAGGTTTTCCTGGATCGTCAGCGCGCCGCAGCTGCCGGTCAGCGGATCCTGGAAGACGCGGGCGACATATTTCGCGCGGTCGGCGGTGGCGATCTTGGTGACGTCGCGGCCACCGATGACGACGCGGCCGGCCGTCGGTATGACGTCGCCGGCGAGCACGCCGAGCATGGTCGACTTGCCGGCGCCGTTCGAGCCGATCACGGTGACGAAGGAGCCCGTCTCGATCTTGAGATCGAGGCCGGAGAGCGCCTGCTTCTCGAGCGGCGTGCCGCGTCCGAAGACGACGGAGAGGTTGGAAAGCTCGATCATGCCGCGGCCCTCCCGCGGCGAAGGCGCGGCAGCACGAGGGCTGCGGCGACGAGGACGGCGGTGACGAGGTTGAGGTCTGACGCCTTGAGGCCCAGCACGTCGCTGGAGAGCGCCAGCTGGATGGCGATGCGGTAGAGCACGGAGCCGACGACGCAGCCGATCAGCGCCCAGATGATCAGGCGCGAGTGGAACAGCGTCTCGCCGATGATCACCGCCGCGAGGCCGACGACGATGGTGCCGACACCCGAGGTGACATCGGCGAAGCCGTTGGTCTGGGCGAACAGCGAGCCGCCGAGCGCCACGAGCGCGTTGGAGAGCGCCATGCCGAGATAGATGTGCAGGCTGGTGTTGACGCCCTGGGCGCGCGCCATGCGCGGGTTGGCGCCGGTCGCCCGCATGGCGAGGCCGAGGTCGCTGGCGAGGAAGCGCCAGACCAGGAAGACCGCGATGATGACGAGGACGCCGACGAAGAGCGGCCGCACGTAGAATTCGGAGAGGCCGTGGCCGTAGAACGGCGTCAGCATCGTGTCCTGGTTGATCAGGGCGACGTTCGGCTTGCCCATGACGCGCAGATTGACCGAGAACAGCGCGATCATCGTCAGGATCGAGGCGAGCAGGTTCAGGATGCGGAACTTGACGTTCAGCGTCGCGGTGACGAGGCCGGCGACGGCGCCGGCCGCCATGGCGACGGCGGTGGCGAGCCAGGGGTTCCAGCCGGCGATGATCAGCACGGCGGCGACGGCAGCACCCAGTGGGAACGAGCCGTCGACGGTCAGGTCCGGGAAATCGAGGATGCGAAAGGCGAGATAGACGCCGATCGCCACGAAGGCGAAGACGAGGCCGAGTTCAACCGCGCCGAGGAAGGCAATTTGGCTCACGAAAGCGGCCTCTCCGATGGAGCCCGCCCCGCGCGGCGCGGGTCGGGCTCGTCCGTTTCAACGGATCCGCGGGCGATCTCTGCCGCCCGTCGTTCCGCCCTGAAGAAAGGCCCGGCGCTGGGCCGGGCCATTCCTGATTACTTGATGACCTTCGTCGCGCGATCAACGACCGCCTTCGGCAGCTCCAGGCCGATCTTTTCGGCGGCGCCCGGATTGATCACGAGGTCGGTGCCGGCGGCGACGTTGATGTCGATGTCGCCGGGCTTCTCGCCGTTCAGGATGCGGACGACGATCGCGCCGGTCTGCTTGCCGACGTCATAGTAGTTGAAGCCGAGCGCCGCGACGGCGCCGCGCGAGACCGAGTCGGTATCGGCGGTGAACAGCGGCAGCTTGCTCTCGACGGCGACGGTGACAGCCGATTCCAGCGCCGAGACGATGGTGTTGTCGGTCGGCACATAGATGGCGTCGACGCGGCCGGCGAGCGCGCGGGCGGCGTTCTGCACTTCCGACGAGCGGGTGGCGGGCGACTCGATCACGGCGATGCCCTGCTCAGCGCCGAACTTCTTCAGGAGCTCGACCAGCGTGACCGAGTTGGTCTCGCCGGGGTTGAACAGCACGCCGATGGTCTTCACCGACGGCAGGATTTCCTTGATCAGCGCGACGTGATCGGCGACCGGCGAGAGATCCGAAAGGCCGGTGACGTTGCCGCCCGGCTTCTGCAGCTGCTTGACGAGCTGGGCGCCGACCGGGTCGGTGACGGCCGAGAAGACGACCGGGATGTCGCGCGTGCCGGAGACGACGGCCTGGGCCGACGGCGTCGAGATCGGCACGATCACGTCCGGGCCGTTGCCGATGAACTGGCGGGCGATCTGCGCGGCGGTGCCGGGATTGCCCTGCGCCGACTCGTAATTGAAGGTCAGGTTCTCGCCGACCTTGAAGCCGGCCTCGCCGAGCGCGTCCTTGACGCCGTCACGAACCGCGTCCAGCGCCGGATGCTCGACGATGGCGGTGACGTCGACGGTGACGTCGCGCGCGAGGGCAGGCTGGACGAAAGCGAGGGTCGCAATCGCGGCGGCAGTCAGGAACTTCATCAGATGGCCCCCCTTAGTGGCTTTGGAATTTGTTTGTTCGGTCAAAAGGTGAAACCAGCCCTCGGCGGAGAAGTCAACATCGATGCCGGTTAGCCAGGCGGAGGCGGGGCGATGGCCGCCTCAGCGAAGCGATTTCTGGCCTCCCGCGGCGGTGATCACGCCGACGATGATGAGGCCGGTCAGAAGCAGGCGGACGCCGGCGCTGACGCCAAAGGTGTTCAGCATGGTGAGGAGCAGGACGAGGAAGAGCGCCGCGCCCCAGATGCCGGGCACATTGGCCTTGCCGCCGGCAACCGAGGTGCCGCCGATGACGACGACGGCGATCGAGCTCAGGAGGTACTCGTTGCCGATATCGACGCTGGCGCCGCGGAAATAGCCGGCGAGCAGGGCGCCGTTGATGCCGCCGAGTGCGCCGGAGAGCGTGTAGGTGAAGAAGCGGATGCGCTCGACCGGGATGCCGGCGAGCCTGGCGGCGCGCATGTTCTGGCCGATCGCCAGCACCGAGCGGCCATAGACCATCCGTTGCAGCGCGATGCCGGCGAGGAAGGCGAAGATGGCACCGCCGATGGCGAGGATCGGCACGCCGAAGATTTGGATGTTGGTGAAATCGGCGAAGGCCGGCGGCGGCTTGATCTGCAGGCCGCGGCCATAGGCGATGTCGATCGAAAGCACGATGAAGCTCGATGACAGCGTCGCGATGATCGGCGGGATGCGCAGCGCCCGGATCAGCAGATAGTTGAAGGCGCCGACCGCCATGCCGCTCGCCAGCGCCGCGACGAGGCCGACCGCGATCATCGAATTGCTGCCGCCCATCACCTTCATGGCGACGGCGCTGGCGAGGCCGATATTGGCCGGTAGCGACAGGTCGACATTGCCGGGGCCGAGCGTGATGACGAACATCTGGCCGATGCCGACGATCACCATGAAGACGGCGAGCGACAGCGCCGCCGTGATCATGCCGCCGGCGCCATAGCCGCCGGTGAAGGTGATGGCGGCGAGCCAGACGGCGAGGGCGCCGATATAGGACCAGATCCAGGGGCGGCCGAGGAGGGTTCGGATCGCGCTCACCGGTCGCCCTCCCGGCGGCTGATCAGGGCGCGCGCCGCCAGCACGATGATCAGGATGGCGCCGTTCGCCGCCACCTGCCAGTCCGGCGGGATGTGCATGAAGGTGAGGAGCGGCGAGGCGGCGAGCGCCAGCGTCAGCGCGCCGATGACGGCGCCGATCGGCGAGACGCGGCCGCCGACGAATTCGCCGCCGCCGAGGATCACGCCGGCGATTGCCAGCAGCGTGTAGCCATTGCCGAGATTGGCGTCGGCCGAGGTGGTGATGCCGACGAGCGCCATGCCGGACAGCACGCCGAACAGGCCGGTCAGCGCGAACATCGTCACCTTGGTCTTGAGGATCGACCAGCCGGCGCGGTGGATCGCCTGCGGGTTGCCGCCGGTGCCGCGCAAGACGGCGCCATAGGAGGTCCGCATCAGGCCGAAATGCACGACGAGGCCGATGACGATGGCGGCGACGATCGGGAAGGGCACGAAGGGCGGCTTCAGGCTCATGAACGCCTGCAGCCAGTCCGGCGCCTTGCCGCCCGGCTTCGGCAGCAGCAGGATCGCCAGCCCCTGCCAGACGAAGCTCATGCCGAGCGTCACGACGATCGACGGCAGATTCCTGAGATGAATCAGCGCGCCGAGCGCTGCGTAGACGCCGATCGAGCCGAGCAGGACGAGGATGCCGAGAAGCGGCGTCTCGCGCAGCCAGGTGGCGGTAACGCAGGCGACGAAGCCGACAAAGGTGCCGATCGAGAGATCCAGCTCGTTGACCGTGATGACGAACATCTGCGCGATGGTGGCGAGCGCGATCGGGATCGCCAGGTTCAGCATCAGCGAGAAGCCGAAATAGCTGATCGCGCGCGGGTTCAGATACGCGATGGCGATCAGGATCAGCGTCATCGACAGCGCCGGCAGCAGGGCGCGGAGCAGCCGGGCGAAGGCGGGCGAGCGGAAGCCCGTGCGGGCGAGGGGCTCGGCGGATGCCGCGGCGGTCACGAGGCGATCCCCCGGGGACCGGGTCCCGCGGCCTCCTCGAAGGAGGACTGGATGACCTTCTCCTCGGTCAGGTCGCTATGGGCGAGGTCGGCGACGATGCGGCCGTTGCGGAAGACATAGACGTGGTCGCAATGGCCGAGCTCGTCCATCTCCGTCGTGTACCAGAGGAAGGTGCGGCCCCGGCGCGCCTCGGCCCGGATCAGGTCGTAGACCTCGAGCTTGGTGCCGATATCGACGCCGCGCATCGGATCGTCCATCAGGATGATGCGGGCGTCGGAGCCGAGCGCGCGGGCGAACAGCACCTTCTGCTGGTTGCCGCCGGAGAGCGACAGGATGTTGTTGTCGAGATCCGGCGTGCGGATGCCGATCTTCTCCTGCCAGGCGCGGGCGAGCGCCTGTTCGCGCTCGGCCGACAGCAGCCAGCCGCGCTTGAGGCCGGCGAGCGAGCGGATGCCGATGTTCTCAGCGATCGACCAGAGCGGGAAGATTCCGTCGGTCTGGCGGTCGCCCGCGACCAGCGCGACCGGCGCGTCGATCTCGATGCCGGGCCGGCGATGGGTCGAGGCGGCGTAGATGTCCAGCAGCAGGCGGGTCTGGCCATGCCCTGCAAGGCCGGCGAGGCCGATGATCTCGCCCTCATGGGCGACGAGCTCGGCCGCGTCCTGCTGGTGCCGTGGCCGCGCGCGAACCCTGACCGCCGTCTTGTCGCGCGTCCGGGCTTCCGTGGCGGTGTCGCCGCCGCGCGAATGGGCGCCGCCCATTGTGGCGACCAGCCGGTCGCGATCGAAGGCGGAGGCCATGTCGCTCGCCACGACGCGGCCGTCGCGCATGACGACGATGCGGTCCGAGGTCGAAAGGACCTCGCCCAGTACATGCGAGATCAGGATCGTGCTGATGCCTGCGTCGCGCGCCCGCCCGACAAAGGCGAGCAACTGGCCGGCGGTGTGCGCATCGAGTGACGATGTCGGTTCGTCGAGGATGACCAGGCGGAGCGGATCCTCGGTGACGGTGAAGGCGCGCGCCACCTCGACCATCTGGCGCTGGCCGATCGCCAGGTCGCCGACGACGTCGGAGGGGTCGATGCCGTGGCCGGGAAAGATCTCGTCGAGCTTGGCGCGGATCAGCGCCGTCGAGCGCTGGCGCCAGCCGGCACCCTTGAGGGCGGCGTGGCTGATGCGCGTGTTCTCGGTCACCGTCAGGTTCGGGCAAAGCGACAGCTCCTGGAACACGCAGCGTATGCCGAGTTTTTGCGCCCGCGCGACGGAGTATGCGGTTTCGAGCCTACCGCCGATGGCGATTGTGCCGCGGTCGGGCGTGCCGGTTCCGGCCAGGATGTGCATCAGCGTCGACTTGCCGGCGCCGTTGTGGCCGACCAGCCCGACGCATTCGCCGGCGCGGACCGACAGATCGACGCCGTCGAGGGCCCGGACGGCGCCGAAATGCCTTTCGACGCCGTCGAGCTTCACGATGACAGGGCTACCCTCGGACATTCCAACCCGCATTCGATTCCATGGCAGGAGGGCAGCTGGAGCCTTTCACCGCTTCCTGGAAACGGGAAAGGCTCTACCGCATTGCCGGGTCGCGTCTTCTTCCCGCGAACCGCTTCGCTCGAAAACGCTCGCGCGGCCTACTTGATGTTCGCCTTGATGGCTTCGATCGCGTCGGCCTGGGTGTATTCATGCGTGGCGACGCCGCCTTCCTGAATGTTCGGCAGGGCGGCCTCGAAGTCCTCCTGGGTAAAGGCGAGATAGGGCACCAGAAGGTCGTGCGGGATATCGGTGCGGCCGTCGAGCACCTGCTGGGCAACCCAGAAGGCGAGCGAGGAAACGCCCGGCGCGATCGAGGACGACCAGGTCTGGTAGCCGTCCTTGGCCTTCTGTTCCTTCCACCAGGCGAGCTCGTCTTGGCGGTTGCCGAGGATGATGGTCGGACGCGGCTTGCCGGCGGCGGCGAAGGCCTGCGCCGCGCCATAGCCGTCGCCGCCCTGGTCGACGATGCCGACGATCTCGGGCAGCGAGGGCAGCACGGTGGCGACGGCCTTCTGCGCCGTCGTCTGGTCCCAGTTGCCGGTGACCGAGTTGACGATCTTGAACTGCGGGTTGGCGGCGACGCCTTCGAGGATGCCGGCGTGGATCGCCTCGTCGATCGAGGTGCCGGCGAGGCCGCGGATCTCGAGCAGATTGCCGCCCTTCGGCTGGAACTTCGCCATCTGGGCGACCTGTTCCTTGCCCATCGCCTTGAAGTCGACGACGACGCGATAGGCGCAGGGCTCGGTGACGATGCCGTCGAAGGAGACGACGACGATGCCGGCGTCGCAGGCCTGCTTGACGGCGCCGTTCAAGGCGTCCGGCGAGCCGGCGTTGATGACGATGGCGTCATAGCCCTGCAGGATCAGGTTCTGGATCTGCGCCGCCTGGGTCGGCACTTCCTGGTCGGCGGTGGTGAAGACGTCGGACGCGGCGACGATGCCGTCGGCGACCGCCTTCTTGGTGATGATGTCGTAGCTCT
This sequence comes from Kaistia sp. 32K, assembly GCF_016629525.1. Taxonomy (GTDB): domain Bacteria; phylum Pseudomonadota; class Alphaproteobacteria; order Rhizobiales; family Kaistiaceae; genus Kaistia. The sequence continues at coordinate 4,368,567 of NZ_AP024269.1, read as the reverse complement.
TCAGCATCGCCTGACGCCAGGAATTGCCGGCGTAGTTGTTGGAGAAGGCGATCTTCTTGGATGACGTATCGGCATAGGCGGTGCCGGCCAGACACAGCAGGGCGAGCGCCGCCAGAATGGGCGATTTCCTCATGGCGTATTCCTCCCAGAGCCTGCCGCTTCAGCGCGTCTCTTTGCGGCTCATATCTCAGGCTCGCATAGGGGGAATGGCCGGTCAATCGGATTGGCCGGCCCAGGAAGACGTTGGGGAAGGTGCGCGCGGCGCTGGTATCGCGGCGCGCGGTCAGCGCATGCTTTCGATCAGGTCCTCGGCATCCGCGTCGGCATGGCGGTTGGCGAGCTGGAACGCCGCCTCGGCGTCGCCGTTGCAGATCGCGCTGACGAGGGGCGCGTGCAGCTCGATGATGTCGTGCGGGTCGCTGTAGAAGCGGTCGGTCAGCCGCAGGAACATGCGCGTCTGGCCTTCGAGGCGGTTGTAGACCTCCATCAGCCGGCGATGGCCGGAGATCTCGATCACGGTGCGGTGGAACTCGAAGTCGAGCTCGATCAGCTTGGCGCGATTGCCGGACTGTGCCGCTGCACGCATCGACTGCAGCAGCGCCTCCAGCGCCTTCCGGCCGGCATCGTCGATCCGCTTGGCGGCGAGGCGGGCGCCGAGCGATTCCAGCGCCTCGCGCAGCATCGAGATCTCGTAGACGTCGGCCTTCTCGACGGTGATGACGAAATTGCCGCGACGGGGGCGGTATTCGACCAGCCCTTCCGCCTGCAGGAACTTCAGCGCGGCGCGGATGGTGCCTTGGCTGACGTTGAAGCGATTGGCGAGATCGAGCTCGATCAGGCGGGCGCCGGGCGCGAGCTCGCCGTCGAGGATAGCCGCGCGCAACGCGCCGCCGATCTCGGATTCGAGGCTCGCATGGGTGTCGCCGGATACCAGCTTCTTGCTCGGACGGGCCATCATGCGGCTCCCGCCGACTGGGTCGCGGGCCATCCGGCCCCGCAATCGGCGCCGACGTCCGCATTCCGGTGCGCCGTCCGCTTCATCCCGTGCCGATCCGTCATGCGCTCAAGCCCGCTTCGTTGGTCCGCCGGTGCGTCGCCGGCGTTGAAAACTAACAATAAACGATATTCCGACCACGACTAGGCCGGGAATTCTGCCGTCCCGCATCTTTTGCGGGTTGTCTCGAGCGGGTGCGCGGCCTGGTCGTGGCGCGGCAAGATCCTGTCCTTTTGCATGCGGATTTTATCAATAATCGATATTGACAGCGTTCCAGTCCCGAAGGATGTTGCGCGCCGCCCGGAGGCGGCCCCGGCGGGGCTGCCGCCCGAGCCGTCCATTGCCGCCCCATTGCCGCCGCGAGACCGGCGGCGACCGCCCAGCAGGAGAGCCAGGTGTCGTCGATTTTTTCCAGGGACTATGCCAGCGAGCTCCCGACCGCGGTGCGCGGCAGCGGCGTCTATCTCTATGACGCCGACGGCAAGTCCTATCTCGACGGCATGGGCAGCGCCGGCGTCGTCGGCATCGGCCACGGCCGCACCGAGATCTACCAGGCGCTTGCCGCGGCCGGCGATGCGGTGACCTTCGCCTATTCCGCCCAGTTCACGACGCCCTGGCAGGAAGAATTCGGCAAATCGATCCTCTCCGTCGCGCCGAAGGGGATCGAATCCGTCTATTTCGTCTCGGGCGGCTCAGAGGCCAACGAGACGGCGCTGAAGCTGGCGCGCCAGTATCATCTCGAGCGCGGCGACACGCAGCGCCAGAAGATCATCTCGCGCTGGCAGAGCTATCACGGCGTGACGATCGCGACGCTGTCGCTGTCGGGCCGCACCAGCTGGCGGGCGCCCTATACGCCCTACATGCTGCCGGTGATCCACATCGCGCCGCCCTACGAATATCGCTGCGCCTACTGCAAGGACAAAGGCGGCTGCACGCTCGATTGCGCCGACGAGCTGGAGCGGGCGATCAATCTCGAGGGGCCGGAGACTGTCTCCGCCTTCTTTGCCGAGACGATCGTCGGCACGACCGCCTCCGGCCTCGTGCCGCGCCCCGACTACTACAAGCGCATCCGCGAGATCTGCGATCGCTACGGCATTCTCTTCGTCGCCGACGAAGTGCTGGCCGGCTACGGCCGCACCGGTCGTCCGTTCGCGATCCAGGATTGGGACGTCGTCCCCGATATGATCACCTGTGGCAAGGCGATCGGCAGCGGTTACGCGCCGCTCGGCGCGGTGCTGATCAACGACAAGATCACCAATTTCTTCCGCGAGAGCCGCAAGCGCTTCGTGCACGGCTTCACCTATAGCGGCCACCCGACCTCGTGCTTCATCGGCCAGCAGGTGTTCGACATCATGTCGAAGGAGGGCCTGTTCACCCGCGCCGGCACGATCGGCAAGCATCTGCATGCCCGGCTGAACGATCTGCAGCAGCGCCATCCCTGCATTGGCGAAGTGCGCGGGCGCGGCCTCTATGCCGGCGTCGAATTCGTTGCCGACCGCGCGACGCGCGCGCCGTTCGCGGCCGAGAAGAACTTCACCTCGCGGCTCGTCGCCGGCATGAAGGATCGCGGCGTCATCGTCGGCGGCGGCGTGCCCGGCGCCAATTTCGGCCAGGGCGGCGACCACATCCAGATCACGCCGCCCTTCATCGTCAGCGAGGCCGAGATCGACCAGCTCGTCGACGCGCTCGACGACACGATCGGCGAGATCGCCTAAGGCCTGCGCCGCGGCGGTGGCCGAGCGCCGGATCGCGGCGTTGCCTTAATATCGGGCAGCCCGGTGCGAATGAGAGTGACTTGCGGACTATCAATAATCGAGTATCGTTTGTTGATCCAACCGCAAGCAACGAGACGTCCTTGACTGCGCCGGCCGGCGCGTGCGCCTGCGGTGTGCCGGAATAAAAAGAACCAACGAGGGAAATACAGAATGCTGAAGACGCTTCTCGCCGCCGCCTGCGTCGCGGCGCTCATGACCGTGTCGGCGCAAGCCGGCGTGACGATCCGCGTCGGCGGCGCCGGCTCCGACGACAGCCCGGACACCAAGGCCATGCAGGTCTTCAAGGACAAGCTCGAGGCTGACCTCGGCAGCGACGTCGCGATCGAGCTGTTCCCGGGATCGCATCTCGGCACCGTCGACGAGATGGTCGAGCAGGTGAAGGGCGGCGTGCTTGAGTGCATGTATGAGAGCGTCGGCGTGCTCGGCTCGTTCCATCCGGCCGCGAATGTCGAGGGCGTCGCCTATCTCTACCGCGACGAGGATCATTTCTTCCGCATCTGGCGCGGCCCGGTCGGGCAGGAGATCCTGGATTCGATCGCCAAGGACGCCGGCTTCCGCGTCGTCGGCCCGGCCTATCACGGCTTCCGCCAGTTCCTGGTGACCAAGCCCGCCGACAGCCTCGATGACCTGCAGGGCCGCAAGGTCCGCGCTCCCGGCATCCCGGCCTATATCGAATCGATCCGCGCGCTCGGCGCCAATCCGGCCACCGTCGCCTTCGAGGAGGTCTACACGGCCATCCAGCAGGGCGTCGTCGACGGCGTCGAGCAGCCGCTCTTCGCCATCCAGGACAAGCGTTTCTACGAGGTCGCCAAGCATCTGGTCATGACCAATCACATGGCCGAGACCATGGGCTTCATGTGCAATGCCGACTGGTACCAGGCCCAGGACGAGCGCACCCGCAACGCGATCCACGCCGCCGCCGACGCCAGCGCCGACTGGTACAAGGGCTACACCAACGAGGCGCAGGCCGCCGTGCTCGAGAAGCTCGTCTCCGAGGGCGTCATCGTGCACAAGCCCGACCTCGCGCCCTTCATGGAGAAGGCCAAGGAGGCGAGCTACGATCCGGCGCTCGAGCCGATCATCGCCAAGATCCGCGCGGTCCAGTAAGACCCGGCCCGCCGCCTCGGCGCGGCGGGCTTCTCTCCCCTGGGGGTATCGATGACAAGCATCCTCGTCCGGGTCGGTGATCTCTTGCGCCGGCTGCTCAGTTTCCTGGTCGGGGCCATGCTGCTCGCGATCGTCCTTCTCGTCTGCGTGCAGGTCTTCTCGCGCTACTTCATCGGCGCGGCGACGCCGGGGATGGCGGAAATCTCCCGTCTCCTCTTCATCTGGCTCACCTTCCTCGGCGCCGCCCTGCTGATCAGCCGCCGCGAGCTGATCGTCATCGATTTCCTGCATGACCGGCTGAACGCCGACCTGTTCAAGCGGCTCGGCATTTTGATCGACCTCGCCACCGCCGCCTTCCTGGTCATGCTGGTGATCTATGCCCGCCATCTGATGATCGTCGTCGGCCAGAAGATCGCGCCGGCGACGGGTCTGCCCTTCGCCTGGTTCTACGGCTCGATCCTCGCCTTCGCCGGCCTCGGCCTGTTCTTCATCATCGAGCGCATCCTGGCGCCCTCCGCCGCCGCCGCGCGCGAGGCGCGGGCCAAGGCCCTGGCCGAAGGCCATGCCGCTCCGACCGAAAGCCTCCCGTCATGATGATGCTTGGCGTTCTTGCCGCCGTCTTCCTGGTGCTGACCCTGCTCGCCGTGCCGATCGCCGTCGCGCTCGGCGTCGCGGCGCTGGTCATCGTCGCCATCTGGGGCATGCCGGGCTTCATCCTGGCCCAGAAGATGGTCAACGGCATCGATTCCTTCCCGCTGCTCGCGGTGCCCTTCTTCATCCTCGCCGCGCTGGTGATGAACAGCGGCGGCATCACCACGCGCGTCGTCGACCTCTTCTCCTCGGCGCTCGGCCGCATCCGCGGCTCGTCGGGTGTCGTCAATGTCGGCACCAACGTGTTCCTGGCCGGCATCTCGGGCTCGGCCGTCGCCGACGCCTCGGCGAGCGGCGCGCTGCTGATCCCGGAAATGCGCAAGCAGGGCTACACCGGCGGCTTCGCGGCGGCGCTCACCGCCGGCGCGGCGGTCATCGGCCCGATCATTCCGCCGAGCATCCCGCTCGTGATCTATGGCGTCATCGCCCAGGTCTCGATCACCAAGCTGTTCGTCGGCGCCTATATCCCGGGCCTGCTGATCGCCATGGCGCTGATCACCTATGTGATCCTCTATGCCAAGAAGCGGAACCTGCCGGCGCGCGGCCGCCAGCCCTGGGGCGTCATCGGCCGCCAGTTCAAGGGCAGCGTCTGGGCGCTCTCCATGCCGCTGCTGCTGATCGTCGGCGCCAAGGGCGGGCTCTTTACCGTCACCGAGCTCGGCGCGGTGCTGGTGCTCTACGCGATCTTCGTCGGCTGGGTCATCCACCGCGAGTTCAAGTGGGCGCAGTTCCCCGGCATGCTGACCGATGCCGGCCTGCAGACGGCCAACATCATGCTGGTCGTCGCGGTCTCGTCGTTCATCGCCTATCTGGTCGTCGTGCACGGCATTCCGCGCGACATCCAGGCCCTGCTGCATGGGGCGCAGCTGTCGCCCTGGGAATTCCTGCTGATCGTCAACCTCGTCTTCCTCGTCGCGGGTATGTTCCTCGATTCGACCCCGGCGACGATCATCCTGGTGCCGATCTTCCTGCCGGCGGCGACCAGCTTCGGCATCGACCCCACGCATTTCGGCCTGGTGATCGTGTTGAACCTGATGGTCGGCCTGATCCATCCGCCGCTCGGCCTTAACCTGCTGATCACGCAGTCGATCGCCAAGGTGCCGATGCGCGATGTGATCTGGGCCAGCCTGCCGATCGTCGGCATCGTGCTCGCCGTGCTCCTGATCATCACCTTCGTGCCGCAGACGGTGTTGTGGCTGCCGGGCGTGATGGGGCTTTGAGCCGTCGGAACCGCAACGAATATGGGGCCGCTCTTCGGAGCGGCCCTTTCTTTTTGGGAGGCATGTCCCGGCTGAGGCTCGGCGCGTCTGGCCCCGACCCCTACGCCCGCGCCTCGGTCGCCGGGTCCCGGCGCGGGATCGTGCCGATCCGGCGGGAATCGCGCCGATAGGCCGAGGGCGAGCGGCCGCAGATCCGGACGAACTGCCGGTTGAAATTGGCGACGTTGTTGAAGCCGACCTCGAAGCAGATGTCGGTGACCGGCTTGTCGGTGCGGCTCAGCAGATTGCAGGCCGAATGGACCCGGGTGCCGTTCACGTAGCGGGCGAAGGTATGGCCCGTCTGTTTCTTGAAGAAGCGCGAGAAGGCGCTCGCCTCCATGCCGCAGAGCCCGGCGACCTGCGCCAGGCGGATCGGCGTGGCGTAGTTCTCCGAGATGTGGTGGATCGCGACCTCCAGCTTGCCGGAGGCGCGCGGCGGGGCGACATCGCCCGCGGCCGCGCGGGAGAGAATCCGGCGCTCCTCCGGCCTCCCGGCAAGCGCTGCCATCAGCTCGAGGAACAGCACCAGGCGCTGCGGCCCGTTGGCCGCGCCGATCTCGCGCAGCAGGCGACGGCCGGCCTCCGCCGTCTCACCGGAAAATTCGACGCCGCGCGCCGCGTCGGAAAACAGCGCGCCGAGATCCTGAAACTCCGGACAGAGGGCGACCACCTTGTCGGCGAAGGCAGGGCTGAACTGGATCAGCATGTCGCGATCGGGAACGCGGGCGCCGGGCAGGATGGCGCTCACCCAGTTATGCGGCAGGCCGGGCCCGGTCAGCACCAGGCTGCCGGGGCGGAAATCGCCGACATAGTCGCCGATCATCATCTCGCCGGAGCTCTCCTGGATCAGGTGCAGCTCGTATTCGGGGTGGTGGTGCCATTTGGCGAGATGGTGGGGGTAATCGTGCACGTTCCAGCGAAAGGATTCCGATGGCGCACAGACGATGACCTCGAAATCAGGCGCGAATCTGCGCTCGAAGCCCATGGCGGCTCTTCCTCCCTGGACCGCCGTCGGCGTTGTTGCCACGCCCGGATGCGGTCCCGTTCCCGACCCTCGGCATAACGGAGCGCGCATTCTTGGGCCAGTCGCCGGGAAAAGAAAAGGCGCGCGGGAGGGGGAGGAGCGCAGCGGCCGCGGCCGATGCGCTTTCGTCGTTGCCGGCGATCGCGCGCCAGCGGGATCGATCAGACCAGCGCGTCGGGACCGGCGCCGCAGACCAGCGCGCCGACGGAATGGCCGGCCGGGAAGCTTAGAACGCCGGTGCGGAGCGCCGCGATCGCGGCGGCGCCGGAGAGATCGGCGGCGATGCCCATCTCGAACCAGAGCCAGCGGCTCGCCTCGAGCATCGCTTCGTCCGGGATCAGCACGATGTCGTCGACATGGTCGCGCACCAGTTCGAACACGCCCGGATCGGTCTCGGCGCAGGACATGGTGGCGACGCGGCTCGTCACGGAGGGCAGGCGGACGACGCGGCCGGCATCGAGCGACGCCTTCAGCGTCGGCGATCCCTCCGGCTCGATGCCGATGATCCGGACCGACGGCTTCAGCGCCTTGATGGCGACGCCCATGCCGGAGATCAGGCCGCCGCCGCCGATCGCCACCAGCACGGTGTCGACGTCGGGGATTTCTTCCAGCAGCTCAAGCCCGATCGTGCCCTGGCCGGCGATCACGTTGGCGTCGGCGAAGGGGTGGAAATAGGCGGCGCCGTTCTCCTTGGCGAAGGCGAGGGCGTGCAGGTTCGTCTCGTTCCAGATGTCGCCGATGATCTCGACGGTGGCGCCCCAGCGCTTCAGCTTCTCGACCTTGGCCGGCGTGATGCTCTTCGGCACGAAGATCGTCGCCGGCACGCCGGCGAGCTTTGCTGCGCGCGCCGTCGCCAGGCCGTGATTGCCGCCCGAGGCAGTGACGACGCCGCCGGCGAGCTCTTCCTTCGGCGTGGTCAGCAGCTTGTTGGTGGCGCCGCGCGCCTTGAACGAGCCGGTCGGCTGCAGGCTTTCGAGCTTCAGCGACAGCGTCGCCTCGGTCACCGGTTCGGCGAGCGCCTCGGCGCGGATGGTCGGCGTGCGGCGGATATGCGGGGCGATCCGCTTGGCGGCGGCTTCGATATTGGCGAGCGTGATCATTTCAGGGATCCCCCATAGGGTGAGGCGACGACGACGCAGCAATTGCCGGGACGGACACGGCCGGGCTGGCGACGTCCATAGAGGATGCCGTCGGCGGAGTAGGTCAACTCCGCCGGCTTGCGATCGGGATGCGACAGGAAGTGGATGCGTCCGGCCGGCTGTCCGCGCGACACCATCGTGCCGTTCCTGTGGAAGGGCTCGAACACGCCGTCATCGTCGGAGAGCACGAAGGCGTCGGATCCCGGCAGTTCGAACAGGCGCTGTTCGTGCCGCGGCGCCGTCGCCATCTCCGGCGGCAGGACGCCCAGATGCGACAGCACGTTGCGCACGCCGCGACGGCAGATGTCGAGCGCGTCGAGCGAGACGGTGCCGCCACCGGCCATCTCGGTGCCGACCACGGTCAGCCCGGCGCGCGCGGCCGAGGCGGTCGCCGTGCGATGGTCGCCGCGATTGTCGATGACGACGATCAGCGGCGCGTCGAAGGCGGTGACGGCGGCGACGTTCCTGGCGTGCTGGATCGGATCGGCGACGGGCTCGATCACCGAGCTCGGCATCAGGTCGAGCGACGAGCCGCCCGAATGCAGGTCGAGGAAGGCGTCGCCCATCGGGAAGAGCGCGTCGTTGACGAAGGCTGAGATCTGCTGGGTCGCGGTGCCGTTGGCATCGCCCGGAAAGGTCCGGTTCATGTTGAGATCGTCGATCGGCGACGTGCGGCGGGCGGCGTTGACGGCCGGCAAATTGATCGCCGGAATGAAGATCAGCCGGCCGGCGACGAGACCGGGATCGAGATCGCGGATCAGTTCGCCGAGCGCGATCGGTCCTTCATACTCGTCGCCGTGATTGCCGCCTTCGAGGATGACGGTCGGGCCGACGCCGTTCTTGATGACGGCGAGCGGCACGCGGATCACGCCCCAGGCGTCGTCATGGACCGAAAGGGGCAGGTTGAAATAGCCGCTCTGCTTGCCGTCCTTGTCGAAGTCGACGGTGCATTGCGCCAGTTGCTTAGCGTTCAGGCCCATTTTCTACTCTGTGCGGAGACGATGAAGGGAGGGGCGCGATCGTCCGTAGGTTGAACGCACCCTATTTTCTATCACTGATGATATCAAGAGTTGATATGTGATATCATGCAAGGGCATTGTTGGCGCAAATGTCACCTTGCGCCGCAGCCTCGGCGCGGCAATGACGGGCACCGAAGGAGAAGCGCTATGACCACAGCCAAGCGGCCATCCGGCGGGACGGGCGTCGAAAGCCCCGAGCCGGCGCGGAAGACGGTGAAGTCCCGGGGGCCGGCGGCCGGGTCGAAAGGCGCCGATGCCGCCGACGCCAAGTCGGCCGGCAAGCCTACCACCAAGCGCGCGGCAAAGGTTGCCGCGGGATCGGCGGTCAGCGACGCGGCCGCGAAGCCGGCCTACAGCGCCCCCGCGCTGGAGAAGGGCCTCGACGTGCTCGAGCTGCTGGCGAGCCTCTCCGAGGGCGTGACGCCGAGCCAGATCGCGCAGCAGCTCGGCCGCTCCCTGCAGGAGGTCTATCGCGTCGTCGTCGCGCTGGAGCGGCGCGGCTATATCCAGCGGCCGCCGGGCGAGGAAAGCCTGGTGCTGTCGAGCAAGCTGCACGATCTCTCCTACCGTTATCCGCCGATGCGGCGGCTGGTCGACGCCGCGCGGCCGGTGTTGAACCGGGTGGCGATCGACGCCTATCAGGCCTTCCACCTGGCCGTGCTGGACGGGCTTTCCATCCGCGTCGTCGCCCAGGTCGACAGCCCCGCGCCGCTCGGCTTCCGCCTGCGCGTCGGCACGCAGAACCCCGCCATCCGCACCGCCTCCGGCCGTCTGCTGATCGCCTACCAGCCGCCCGCCGTGCAGGAATGGCTGTTCGAGGCGATCGGCCAGAATGCGCCGAAGAGCGAGGTCGACTGGCTGCGCCGGCGCGTCGAGGTGGTCCGCTCGGTCGGCTACGAGATGATCGCCGGCGAGGCGCTCAAGGGCATTACCGATGTCAGCTTCCCGATTCTCGATTCGGAAGGCTACGCCCCGGCCGTGCTGACCATGCCGTTCCTCGCCTCCTCGACCGAGAAGGTGCCGATGGACGACGCCAATCTCCTGCTGTTCGAGGCGGCGCAGACGATCACCGGCCTGCTCGGCGGTAAGCTGGTCGCGCCGCGCTTTCCGCTGGTCGATACCGGCGGTCCCGTCGGTAGCCCCGGCCGCTGAGACGGGGCGGGCCGTCCCGTGAGACGGCCCCGCCTTTTCGGCGCGCGTCACCGCACCGCGCCCGCGATGGCGCCGGACAGGATCTGGCGCTGGAACAGCATGTAGACGAGGATCACCGGCAGCAGGGCGACGATCAGTCCGGCGCTGATCAGCGGGATCGAGACGTCGTACTGGCCGGATAGAAGCGCCACGCCGACCATCAGCGTCTTCTTGTCGGAGCCGCCCATGATGACGAGCGGCAGCAGCAGGTCGTTCCACATCCAGACGAAGTTCAGGATCGACAGCGCCGCGATCGCCGGGATCGAGATCGGCAGCAGGATCGAGAACAGGATGCGGATGTCGCCAGCGCCGTCGAGGCGGGCCGCCTCGATCAGCTCATCCGGAATCGCGCGGAAATAGGCCGACAGCAGATAGGTGCCGAGCGGCAGGCCGAAGGCGGCATAGGCGAAGATCAGGCCCTGATAGGTGCCGCCGAAACCGAGGTCGAGGATCGTCTCGTAGAGCGGATAGATGATCACCTGGCTCGGGATCACCAGCATCGCGATGATGAACAGGAAGATGTAGTTGCCGCCCTTGATCTTCAGCTTGGTGACGGCATAGGCGATGAACAGCGCCGCGACGGTCGAGAGGACCAGCCCGCCCGCCGTGGTGATGATGCTGTTGACCAGCAGCCGGCCGACCTGCATGCGCTGGAAGGTCTCGATGTAGTTGTCGAAGGTGATGTCGGTGACGAAGCCGAGCGGATCGGCGGCGAAGTCGGCGCGCGTCTTCAGCGAATTGATCACCGTGAAAACAAGCGGATAGAGCGTCACCACGGCGAGCACGACGAGGACCGCCGTGACCAGCCAGCGCGTCAGCGCGATGCGGACCGAGGAGATCGTCACCTGCGAGGTGGAGGCGGAGGATTTCATCGGGGCTTGCTCCCTTCGACATACATGCGGCGGACGACGAAGGCGGAGACGATGGCGACGAACACGAACAGCGCCATGCCGATGGCAGCACCCAGGCCGCGGTCGAGGAACTGGAACGTCGTAGTGAAGACGAGGAATTCCGGCAGCACGGTCGCCGTTCCCGGGCCGCCCTTGGTCAGCGCGTAGATCAGCGGGAACATCCAGATCAGGATGCCGGAGGTGCAGAGCACCGCCCAGTAGCCGATCACCGATTTGAGCAGCGGCATGATGATGTGGAAGAGCAGCTGCCAGAAGCCGGCGCCATCGAGTTTGGCTGCTTCGACCACTTCTTCCGAGACCGTCGAGAGACCGGAGAGATAGGTGAGCACGCCGAGGCCGAAGAAGCTCCAGAGCGCGACGGCGGTCAGCGACAGCAGCGCGCTGGTCGGACCGTTCAGCCATTCGATCGCGAGCGGCGCGAGGCCGATTACGCGGAGCAGCGCGTTCAGCGGCCCGTCCGGCGCCAGGATCTGGCGGAACATGATGCCGACGACGATCGGCGCGATCATGTAGGGCAGGAAGAACGCGGCGCGGAAGAACTTCCAGCCCGGCGTCTTCTGGAACAGGAGGAAGGCGAGCACCAGCGGCAGCACGATCCAGACCGGCAGCGTCGCGAAGGCGATCAGCGCGTTGCGGAACGAGTCGTGCACTGAGGGGTCGCTCAGCATGGTGCGGTAGTTGTCGAGGCCGGCGAAGGTCGGATCCTCGAAGCCGCGCGTCTCCTGCAGGCTGAGCCAAACCGTGCGCACGAGCGGCACCAGCTTGAACAGGATGGCGAGCGCGAGGCCCGGCAGCACGAACAGGGTGGCGACGAGCATGTCGCGTCGGATCCAGGGGCGTCTCGCCCCCGCCGCGCCCGTGCCGGCGCCGGTAGCCAGTTTGGCCAGCTCAGCCATCGATGGTCCTGCCTTTTCGTTGAGGGCAGGGAGGCCGGAGCCTCCCTGCGTGGCTTGCGCGAGCGTGGCCGTTACTGGCGCTTGCTCGGGCTCTGCTCGAGCGCCTTCTGCATCCGCGCCGTCCAGTCCTCGACCGAGAGACGGCCGAGCGAGACTTCCTGCCAGCCGCGGGCGAGCGCATCAGCTTCCTGGCCGGAGAGCAGGACGCCGGCATGCAGGGTCGGCGTCTTGATGATCTCGAGGATCTGGGTGAGCGCTTCCGACTTCGGCAGCACCGACGGGTCGACGTTCTTGTTGAGCGAGATGCCGCCGGCGACCTTGCTCAGGAGCTCGGCATTCTCCTTGCCGGCCATGAACTTCACGAACTGGAAGGCGGCGTCCTTCTTGTCGCTCCATTCGGAGACGCCGAAGACCGAGCTCTCGATGCCGGAAAAGCTGTTCGCGAGCGGCGCGTCGGCGACGATCGTCGGCCAGCGCATGGCGCCGAGATTCTCGTCGCCGAGGATCTTGCCGAAGGCGGCCCAGTTGGCGGCGTCCGAGATGATCGTGCCGGCGAAGGCGGCGTTGCCGCTCTGGAAGATGTCGGCGCCATCCGGCAGCATGGTGATCGAGGGGGCGCTGGAATTGGTCCAGCCCTTCTCGGTGATCGAGGCGAGGCCCTTCAGGATGTTGACCATCTTCGGGTCGGTCCAGGGCATCTTGCCGGCGAGCATGGCGCGCATGTCGTCTTCGGTCAGGTAGTTGCGCGCAACTTCGGGGAAGTTCCAGTAGGCCGGGAAGATGCCGGAGAGTCCGATGGCGATGCAGGTCTTGCCTGCAGCCTTCACCTTCTCGCAGGCGGCGTCCATCTCGTCCCAGGTCCTGGGCGGGTTGGCGGCGTCGAGGCCGGCTTCCGTCAGTACCTTCTTGTTGTAGTACATGACGTTGCCCTGGTAGCCGAAGGGCAGTCCGTAGCAGGACTTGGTCGTGTCGAAGTTCAGGCAGCCGCCGCTATAGGTGATCAGGTCCTTGCCGGCTTCCAGCACTTCCGGCGGCAGCTCGGCATAGGCGCGGCGGCGGTCGAACAGCTCGAGGCCGGCATTGTTCTCCATCACGTCCGGGCCGCTCTTGGTCGTGATGTAGGGGCCCTGGACTTCCGGATAGCGGTCGAACGGCACCGTCTCGAGCTCGACCTTGATGGTCGGGTTCTGCTTCTCGAACTCGGCGACCAGCGCCTTCCAGTAGTCGGCGCCGCCCGGTTCCCAGTTCAGGACGCGGATGGTGGTGACGTCCTGCGCCAGCGCGGCCTGGCCGCCGAGCGCCGTCATCGAGGCGAGCGCGAGGCCCGCGAGCATGGAGCGGACGGCGAGCCGGCCGGTCCCGAATGGTGTTGGCTTCATCGTATTCCCTTTCCGTCAGGTTTTCGCGCTGTTCACCCACCCGGCTGGTTCCGGGCGGTCGGCCGCTCGGCCGTCATCCGCTGTTCGGTCCGCCGATCGACGCATCGCTGTCGCCGCCGCCGGACGCGAGGTCGGGCAGCCTTCGGACGGCGCGATATGAGCGGTCAGCATCCCTTTAACCCCGCCATGGCCGCGTGCCCTTGAGACGGGTTTTTGGTCGGCCACGCGGCAACGCTAGCACAGCGGTTTTTCTATTGAAATAGAGATTTCTTATAAGAAACGAGATCGTGGCGAGGCCGAGCGACAGGCGTAAACAAACATGCCGCCGCGCGGGGCGCGGCGGTGCAAGATATTGAGTTTACTGACGAATTGGCAGTCAGGCGAGCTGCGGAACCACGCCGCCGAGCCGGCTCGATGCCAGGCAGGCATCGACGAGCGCCATGGTGCGGATCGAGTCGTGCACGTCGGTATCGAGCTGGCTGTCCTCGCCGTTGGCAAAGCGCTGCAGATTGGACATGACGGCGCCGAACGCGTCCGGCACGCGCTCGCCGACCAGCGGGATCTCCGTCCACTCGCCGCCCTCGACGATCACCTCGAGCTTTTCCGGCACCGGCTTCAGGTAGTCGTGCAGATAGCCGAGATCGAGATGGGCGCAGCCCTTGGTGCCCTCGACGCGGATCGTCGCGTCGATGTGCTTGGGGCCGTAATTGTAGGTGTGGTTGAGCGACAGGTTGCAGCGGGCGCGCGAACCGTAGTCGAGGATGATGCTGGAGCGCGCATCCTTCAAGTCGGGATAGCGCGGATGCGGCACCGCCTTGGCGTAGACGCTTTCCGGCTCGCCGAGGATCGAACGGATCCAGTCGAGATAGTGGATCGAGTGCAGCGGGATCTCGACGGCGTCGAGATGCGGGATGAACGACCACATCTCCCACGGCATGTAGATGGCGAGCCGCACTTCCAGCTCGACGATGTCGCCGAGCAGGCTGCGCTGGACCGCGTCGCGGATCGCCAGCATGGAGGGCGTGTAGCGGAGCTGGAAATTGGTGGCGGCGGTGATCCTGCGGGCGTCAATCGCCTCGAGGATGCGGCGCGCGCCGCCGAGATTGGCGCCGAGCGGCTTCTGGATCAGCGCGACGCTGCCCGTCGGCAGCTGTTCCACCGCGCCGAGGATCGCGGCCGGCGGCAAGGCGAGGTCGAACACGGTGTCGTCCGTGCGCGCGGCGATCGCCGCCGCCAGGCTGTCATAGACGACGGGAATATCGAACTCGGCGGCGACGGCGCGCGCCTTGTCGAGGTCGAGATCGAAGATGCCGGCGACCGGTAGGCCGATCTTGCGATAGGCGGGCAGATGCGCGCTGGTGACGATGTCGCCGGCGCCGATGATGGTGATCGGGCGCGGTCGGCTCGGGAGCGGCCAGGTCTGTTTGAGTTCCAAGCCAGACTTCATTCCGCCCTCCCAAGCGCCGCCGGCGGGTGGCCGGCGGTTCGAATTTCGATGCAATATCACTGACGATAGTCAGCGTTGATATTTGATATGAGATGCGCAATCCTGTCAACATCGCCGGGAGGATCGCGGCGATTGGAATCGCATGGCTTGAGGAGGAATGACGGATGGCTGCAGCGGGTGAAGTAGGGATCGCGGGACGGGTCGCGCTGGAAGGTGGCGAGCGGCACGTTCATGCGGCGCGGCGGCTGCGGCAGGCCTTTCCGGCGCTCGAATTCGTGCCGATCACGGCGGCTTCCACCAGCCTTCCCGTCATCCGCCTCGTCGAGGATCGCGCGCTGGCGGAAGGCGCGTTCACGCTGACGGTCCGGCCGAGGGACGGCTCGAACGCCGAGATTACAATCGCCGGCGGCCCGTTCTCCGGCGTGATCTACGGGGCTGAGGAACTGATCTCGCGCGCCCGCTTGGCCGATGGCGCGGTGCAGGTGCCGGCCGGCGAGCGCCGCGTCGCGCCCGGCCTGGCCTACCGCACCTTCTGGACCTGGGATCATTCGACCAACTGGGAATTGTCGCAGGTCGGCCATCAGGAAATCGGCGTCTTCAATCCCTATGGCAAGCCGCCTTCCGGCTTCCTCGGCGACTATACGCGGCTGGTCGATTTCGCCAGCCGCAACCGCATCCCCTCCGTCGTCATCTACGGCTTCCTGCGCAATTCGCATGGTGGCATCGAGGCGGCGAAGGAACTCTGCCGCTACGCGACCGAGCGCGGCGTGCGCATCGTGCCCGGCATCGCCATCGGCTCCTATGGCGGCGTCTACTGGGAGGGCGACCACCCCTATAACCTCGCCACCTGGCTGAAGAAGAACCCGCAGCATGCCGCCAGCATGGAGAAGGGCGTCGGCTTCCAGATCGCCGACCTCGACTTCCCGCTCAATTTCCCGCGCTCCGACTACACCATGAGCGCGTGCCCGAGCGCGCCCGAGACGATGGACTGGATGGAGGAGGCCGTGAGCTGGCTCGCCGACACCTTCGAGATCGGCGGCGTCAACATCGAGAGTGGTGACTACGGCGTCTGCGGCTGCGCGCGCTGTGTCGCCCGCCGCAACAACGAGGCCGAGGCGGCCCGTCGTGTCGATGACCATGGCGATTCATGGTCGCATACCGACATGGCCGAGAACTTCCCGCGGCTCTATCGCGCGGCGAAGGTGAAGAAGGCGGACGCCTGGATCTACAGCGAGCTGCAGTGGGACAATCTGTTCGATCCGGTCGCGCATGACGCCCAGCGCAGCATGCCGAAGGGCGCGATCTACCAGCACACCACCAACCGCACCTTCTGGGGCCGGCTGCAGAAGGAGCTGACGCGGGCCGACGTGGAAAAACTGCCGACGCAGCCGAACGTGCTGCGCTGCCAGTTCGCCTGCCAGTGGAACGGCGACCGCCGCACCGAGCGCTACGCCTTCAACGGCCGCGTCTTCGCCGACATGAACCGCTTCTGCGCCGACGTCGGCATGCAGGGCCTGACCGTCTGGGGCGAGCCGTCGCCCTATCACGCGACGGTCGAGCTCTCCTATCTCGCCTTCGCCCGCTTCGGCTACGAGCCCAGTCTGTCGTGGGATCGCTTCCTCGCCGAGGACGCGGCGCCGCTTCTCGGCGGCCAGGCTGCGGCCGAGCGCTTCGTTGAGATCGCCGAGGAGCTCGACGCCAACATCGAGCTGCCGGTCGAGCGGCTCAAGTCGCTGCAGGGCGAGGCGCGCGAGGCCTCGCGCCAGAACGACGACGAGGTGTCGCGCCGCTGGCTGAGCCTCGAAGACCAGATCGCCCGCCGCGCCTATATGGGCCGGTAGGGTCTGGCCGGGCCGCCCGCGCCGTCATCCCCGCGAAGGCGGGGATCCATACAGCCGAGGCGAACCCGAGAATACCTCCCGAAAACCCGGTTGAATGGATCCCCGCCTTCGCGGGGATGACGGACGGCGCGGGGAGGGGAACGGCTCGGCGATTGGAATGAAGAGAGCCCCGGCGAGGGGAAGTCGCCGGGGCTCGCGCACAGCTTCCTGCTTGGAAGGGGAATGGAACCAGGTTCGGCTTACGCCACCCGCTGCTTGGCCGCGCCACGCGCCCATTCAGGCAGCCATTCGCCATGCGCCGCCAGCAGGTCGTCGACCAGATGCCAGATCTGGTCGAGATCGAGCTCGGCCGCCGTGTGCGGGTCCATCATCGCGGCGTGGTAGATGTGCTCGCGGTTCTCCGTCAGCAGCGCCTTCACCGTCAGTTCCTGCACGTTGATGTTGGTGCGCATCAGGGCGGTGAGCTGCGGCGGCAGTTCGCCGATATAGGTCGGCTGGATGCCCGAGGCGTCGACCAGGCAGGGCACTTCCGCCGCGCAATCGGCCGGCAGCGACGTGATGCAGCCATTGTTGCGGACGTTGCCGTAGATCACCGAGGGCTCGCCGGTCCAGACCGAGTTGATGATCTCGGAGGCGTATTCCTTGCTCTGCGATACTTCGATCCGGTCGGCCGTGCGGTATTCCTCCGCTTGGTTCTTCCAGCGCGCGATCTGCTCGATGCAGCGCTTCGGATATTCGTCGAGCGGAATGCCGAATTTCTCGATCAGGTCCTCGCGGCCTTCCTTGATGAAATAGGGCGTGTATTCGGCGAAATGCTCGGAGCTCTCGGTGACGAAATAGCCGAGCCGCGTCAGCATCTCGTAGCGCACCTTGTTGGGGCAGCGCGGGTTCCAGCCGGGCTTCGGCGCCCGACCCTCGCGGTAGCCGCGGACGAGGTCGGGATAGAGGTCGCGATACGATCCGTCGGCCTGGCGATGCTCGAACTTCAGGTAAAACGCCATGTGGTTGATGCCGGCGGAACGGTAGCGGATTTCCTCGTAGGGAATGTCGAGGTCATGCGCCAGTTCCATCGCCGTGCCCTGCACGGAGTGGCAGAGTCCGACCTGGCGGATCGTCGGATACCTGGCCGTGATCGCCCAGGTGTTGATCGCCATCGGGTTGACGTATTGCAGCATGATCGCGTCCGGGCAGACGGCGAGCATGTCCTCGCAGATCTTCCAGAGATGCGGCACGGTGCGCAAGCCCCGCATGATTCCGCCGACGCCGAGCGTGTCGGCGATGGTCTGGCGCAGGCCGTAGCGCTTCGGCACCTCGAAATCGGTGATCGTGCACGGGTCGTAGCCGCCGATCTGGAAGGCGACGACGACGAAGTCGGCGCCGGAAAGCGCCTTCTTCTGGTCGGTATGGGTCTCGACCTTCGCGGGCACGCCGAGCGTCGAGGCGATCTTGCGGACGACGATCGCGCTCTCCTCGAGGCGCTGCGGGTTGATGTCCATCAGCGCGATGGTGGCGCCCGACAGCGCCGGGCGCTGCAGGATGTCGCCGACGATGTTCTTCATGAACACGGTCGAGCCGGCGCCGATGAAGGTGATCCTGGGATTGGCAGTCATGGGGAGAGCTCCGGTAGGCAGATTCTTTAGGCGGCTATCTGGAACGCGGCGCGCACGAGGCGGGCCGTGTACTCGTTCTGCGGATGGGTCAGCACCTCGCTGACCGGTCCCTGTTCGACAATCTTGCCGTGTTGCATGACGATGACGCGATGGCAGAGCGCCCGCACCACCTTCAGGTCGTGCGAGATGAACAGGTAGGAGAGGCCCCGCTCGTCCTGCAGCTTGCGCAGGAGATCGATGATCTGCGCCTGCACGGAGAGATCGAGCGCCGAGGTCGGCTCGTCGAGCAGGATGAATTCCGGCTCCAGCGCGATGGCGCGGGCGATCGCGATGCGCTGGCGCTGGCCGCCGGAGAACTCGTGCGGGAAGCGTCCGAGAATGGCGTCCGGCATACCGGCATCGCGGAGCGCCTGGCGGACGCGGTCGACACGGTCCTGGCGGTTGGCGCCGATGCCGTTGACGATCAGACCTTCCTCGATGATTTGGCCGATCGACATGCGCGGGTTCAGCGACGAGAACGGATCCTGGAAGACGATCTGCATGCGCGATCTGAGCGGCCGCATCGCCTTGCGGTCGCGGTCGTGGATCGGCTCGCCGTCGAAGACGATCTCGCCGGTCGAATGCTGGATCAGCCGGATCAGCGCCTGGCCGAAGGTGGTCTTGCCGGAACCGCTCTCGCCGACGATGCCGAGCGTCTCGTGCCGGCGCAGCTCCAGGCTGAGATTGTCGCAGGCGAGCAGCTGGAAGTAGTCCGGCTTGAACAGGCCGCCCCGTTTCAGCGTGTAGGCGACGCGGACATTGCGGCCCTCGAGCATGACCGGCGTTCCCTCCGGCAGCGGATTGGCGGATCCCTTCGGCTCGGAGGCGAGCAGGTGGCGCGTATAGGCGTGGCGCGGGTTCTGGAACAGCGTCTCGGTGACGTTGTGCTCCCGCACCTCGCCATGCTGCATCACATAGACGTAGTCCGAGAACTGCCGGACGATCGTCAGATCGTGCGTGATCAGGATCACCGCCATGCCGTAGCGCTTCTGCAGTTCGCGGATCAGGTTCAGGATCTGCGCCTGCACGGTGACGTCGAGCGCTGTGGTCGGCTCGTCGGCGATCAGGATGTCGGGCCGGTTGGCGAGCGCCATGGCGATCATGACGCGCTGGCGCTGGCCGCCGGAAAGCTGGTGCGGGTACTGCTTGATCCGCGCTTCCGGATCGGGGATCTGCACTTCCTTCAGGAGCTCCAGCACGCGCTTGCGCGCGTCGGCCCGGCTGATCCGGTTGTGCAGATGCAGCACCTCCGCGATCTGCTGGCCGATCGTGTAGACCGGGTTCAGCGAGCTCATCGGCTCCTGGAAGATCATCGAGAAGCGGTTGCCCCGCAGCTTGCGACGCTGCACGTCGTTGAGCGTGAGGACGTTCCTGCCTTCGAAGTCGATGCGGGCGTCCTTGGCGACGGTGGCGCGCTTCGACAAGAGCCCCATGATGGTGCGCGCCGTCACCGATTTGCCGGAGCCCGACTCGCCGACGACCGCGATCGTCTCGCCCTTGTGCAGCTGGAACGAGACGTCGCGCACCGCGTCGACCGTGCCGCCCTCGACCTTGAAGGTAACAGCGACGTTGCGGGCATCGAGGATCAGCTCGCGGCCATGTGCGTTGAGGTCATAGCGTTCGGCCGGAGCGAATTCGTTGGGGATCAAGGCCATGAACTCCACCTAGTAGGGGTCGATCGCGTCGCGCAGACCGTCGCCCAGCGCGTTGAACGCGAAGACGGTGATCAGCACGAAGACGACGGGGGAGAGGATCCACGGATAGGAGCCGATCACCGAGAAGGCGCCCGTATCCTGCAGCATCAGGCCCCAGGAGATCAGCGGCGGCTTCACGGCGAAGCCGAGGAAACCCAGGAACGATTCGAGCAGCACGATGGTCGGGATGGCGAGCGTCACGCCGACGATCACGTGGCTCATCACGTTGGGCAGGATGTGGCGGAAGATGATCCGCCCGTCGCCGGCCCCGACCGCCATGGCGGCGCGGACATATTCGACCCTTGCCAGCGCCAGCGTCTTGCCGCGCACCTCGCGCGACAGCTGCGCCCAGCCGAGCGCCGCCATCACGCCGATGACGAAGGCGATGAAGACGTTGGACGGCGCCGTGATCGGGATCAGCGAGGTCAGCGCCAGGTAGAGCGGCAATTGCGGGAAGGCCAGCACCAGCTCGACGAAACGCTGCACCCAGGCGTCGATCCGCCCGCCCAGATAGCCCGACGTGATGCCGATCGTGGTGCCGACCGTGGTGGTGATCAGCACGACGATCAGCGCGATGGTGAGCGAGATCCTGGACCCCACGATGCCGCGGGAAAGAATGTCGCGGCCGAACTTGTCGGTGCCGAGCAGATGGATCGGCGCGCCGTCGCGCGAGCCGAACAGATGGATGTTGCTCGGGATCAGCCAGAGCAGCTTGTATTCGTAGCCGCGCACGAACAGGCCGAGTATGTGCGGGTTCTGGAGGTCCGGACCGGTCATCGGCTGGAAGGTCACCGGGTCGAGCTCGTCCGTCTCGACGATCGGATAGATGCGCGGCACCAGGCTGAACGAACCGTCCGGCGCGAAGAAGCTGATGTGGTCGGGCGGGGCGAAGCCGATGCCGTTGGCGCGCGGGTCGACCGGCGCGACGAAATCCGCGAATAGCGACATCAGGAGCAGGCCGACGACCATGGTGAGGCCGATCATGCCCATGACCGAGCGGCGGAAGCGGCGCCAGACGAGAGCAAGATAGCCTTCGTTGCCATGCGAAAAGCGGGCGTTCGGGGCAGCCACCGGCGCGGCCGGTTCCGCCGGCGGCGCGGTCGCGAGGCTCTCGATGCGGTCGGTCATGACTTTTCTCCCCCGAGGCGGACGCGGGGATCGAGGAACGCCAGCAGCATGTCGGCGATGATGTTGCCGATGATCAGGGTCGTCGCGAGCACCAGCATGAAGGTCGCGGTGACATAGACGTCGCCGACCGCCATCGAGCCGACGATCGCCGGGCCGACGGTGGCGAGGGCGAAGACGATCGCAACCTCGATCTCGCCGGTCAGCATGTAGGGCAGCGCGACGCCCTGATACATGACGAGCGGATGCAGGGCGTTGGGCACGGCGTGGCGAAGGATCACGCGCGATTCCGGCAGGCCTTTGGCGCGCGCCGTCTCGACATACTGGGCGTTCAGCGTGTCGAGCAGATTGCCCCGCATCACGCGCATGTTGTAGGCGAGGCCGCCGAAGGTGGCGATCGCGACGACCGGCCAGATATGCTTCACCAGGTCGACGAACTTGGCCCAGGACCAGGGCGCGCCGCCATATTGGGGCGAGAAGAAGCTGCCGATCTCCTGCACGTT
The DNA here is from genome assembly GCF_016629525.1 of Kaistia sp. 32K. Taxonomy (GTDB): domain Bacteria; phylum Pseudomonadota; class Alphaproteobacteria; order Rhizobiales; family Kaistiaceae; genus Kaistia. Next base: position 4,346,963 of record NZ_AP024269.1, on the reverse strand, counting down.
CATTTTGAACGCCAGGATGTAGACGATGATGATCGCCATCAGGAAGCGCGGCACGGTCATGCCGAGGAACGACACGAAGGAGAGCGTCGAGTCGATCCAGCTGTACTGCCGCGTGGCGGCGATGATGCCGAAGGTGATGCCGAGCAGCGACGCCAGGATGTGGCAGGCCAGCGCCAGCATCAGCGTGCGCGGCAGCCGCTCGGCCACCACCGTCGAGACGGGCTTGTTGTAGAAGAAGCTGTCGCCGAAATCGAAGCGGGTCAGGATGCCCCAGATCCAGCGGAAATACTGGACGATGACGGGATCGTTGAGGCCATGCGCCTGGCGGTAGGCTTCGGCCTGCGCCTCGGCGACGACGGCGGACGCGCCGCCCTGGTTCATCAACTGCGCGCGGATGAAGTCCGCATAGTCGCCGGGGGGCGCCTGGATGATGGCGAAGGTCACGACGCTGAGAACGAACAGCACCGGGATCGCCGACAGGATGCGCATAGTCAGGAAGCGCAACATTGGGGCAACAGCTCCCTGTTTGGACGGGAAGGGAACGAGGGGGCGGGATCCCGCCCCCTCGTCCGGATCGATGGTACGGCTCGGGCTTAACCCTTCGCCGGTCCGCCCTTGTCACCGGGAGCGCCGGGCAGCGTTTCCGGGAACAGTTCGTACTTGCCCTGCTTGTCGGCCGGTACGAACACGCGCTCGCGGATGATGCTGTCCTCGGCCCAGTTGAAGAGGTTGATCGGAACGCCCTTCGGGATGTTGGCGAAGCGCTTGTTGATGATCAGAGCGCCCGGGTACTGGGTCAGGCCGATGCCGTAGACATTGTCGGTGTAGAGCTTCTGGAACTGCTTCATCAGTTCCTTCTTCTCGGCGGCATCGGGCGTCGCGATGAACTTGTTCACGACGTCGACGATCTCCTGCTCGAACGGCAGCAGGTCGACCTGGCCGTCCTTGCCGGCGCGGTGGAACCAGCTGGTCTTCGGGCCGACCGGGGCGAGGTTGACCGACTTCTGCACGACCGAGGTCAGATCTTCCTGATTGCGGAAGATCATCCAGTCGAACTGGCCGCCCTGCTGCAGCGCGTCGCGCTGCTTGCCCTCGACCTGGTTCAGCAGGACGCGGATGCCGAGCGGCTCCATCATCGCGACGATGCCGTCGGCGAGGCTCTTGTCGGTCTGGTAGTCGGCGTTGACGAGGAGGGTGACCTCGACGTTCTTGCCGCCCGCCGTTCCGGCCGGGAAGTTGAGGATGCCGTCGCCGTCCGTGTCCTTCAGCCCGGCCAGCGCCAGCTCAGCCTTGGCGCCTTCGAGGTCGAAGGGATAGTAGGCGGTCGAGCCCTGGTCGTAATAGGTCGTGCCGGAATAGATGCCGCCCGGATAGATGGTGGTGAACGGACCCTTGACCAGCGACTCGCCGAGCCGCTTGCGGTCGATCGCCGAGGTGACCGCCTTGCGGAAATGCTCGTTGCGGTTCAGTTCGCGCACGGCCTGGCCGCGCTCGTCCGGTTCACCCCAGCCATTGGCCGAGAGGTTCTGGTAGAGCGAGTAGCCGATGATGCGCGGGCCGAATTCCAGCCGGGCCGGGGCGTCGGCGCTGGCCGAGCGCTTCAGCGCCTCGACGAAGCTTTCCGGCTGCTCGAGATTGGCGAAGTCGCCCGATCCGGCGACCGCCTGCACGTCGCGGTCGGCCCAGGTCGAGAGCTTGTAGTGCAGCTCGTTCAGGTAGGGCAGCTGGTTGCCCGCCTCATCGACCTTCCAGTAGTAGGGATTGCGGCGCATGACGATGATGTCGTCGGGGCGATACTCGACCGGCGCCCAGGCGCCCATCACCGGAATGTTGAGATATTCCGGCGGGAAGGCGTTCTTGTACTGCGCGTAGGTGTTCTTCGAATATTTCGGATGCTGCGGCTTCAGGATATGCGCCGGGCCGGGGCAGAAGGTGCCGTAGCCCATCTGGTAGAGATACTGCTTCGGGAAGGCTTCCTTGAAGGTCCAGATCAGCGTGTAGTCGCCATCGGCCTTCAGCGTCGTGCCCTCGCCGAACGAGGCCGGCGTGGCGCCGTTCAGCGGCGTGACGTTCGGATCGTTGACGTTGTCTTCCCAGTAGAACATCGCATCGGCGGTGGTGAAGGGCTGGCCGTCCGACCATTTCGCGCCTTCGATCAGATGCATGGTCAGGGTGTGACCGTCTTCCGACCATTCCCAGCTCTTGGCGAGGTTCGGCAGCGGCTGCAGCTCGTCGGCCCGGATCTGGAACAGCGGGCCGGAGCGCGTCAGGCATTCGGAGAGGCCGATGTCGATGCCGCCCCAGCCCTGGGTCTGGCCGGCGGTGTAGTTCCAGCCTTCCGGCCGGCCGCCGATGACGTGGCGCATCGTGTCGCCATAGACGCCGATGCCGTCGACCGTATTGCCCTTCTTGTAGACCATCGGCTCCTTCGGGAGCCGGTCCTTCACCGCCGGCAGCTTGCCGGTGTCGACGAAGTTCTTCGTGACCCAATCGGGCTCGTGATATTCGGGCAGCGCCTTGAATTCGAGGATGTCGTTCACGCCGACATAATCGATCTTGCCCTGGGCATCGAATTTCGGCGGATCGGGCGGCGTGACCGGCGGCTTGACCTGGGCGAGGGCGGCCGAGACCGAGACCCCGAGCAGCAGGCTGGCGGCGCTGAGCGCCAGAACGGAATTCTTCATGCTTCCTCCCCTTTGAACGGTGTCGGCGCAGGCGCCGCACCCTGTCGTTCTCGTTTCGCTGAGCCGCCCGTCCTCGTGTTTCTCCCGGGCGCCATGGCGCATTGCGATCCGGCCGGTGGCTCCTCCCGCCGGCCGGATCGTTCCTTGAGGGCCGGGGCTAGCCGGCCGCGTTTTCCATCGCCCGTTCGGCGCGCACCGTCTCGATGCCGCGAACCTCGCGCCGCGCCGCGCCCTGCCAGTCGCGGGTGGCGACCGTCTTGTGGGCGAGCCGCTCCTTGGCGCCGTCGATGGCGTGGGCGTATTGCGGCAGCCAGCGCGCCTGGGCGACCAGCATCTCGTCGACCATCTGCCAGACTTCCTCGGGCGAGCAGATGGCGCCGACCAGCGGGTCGTGCAGCACGGCGAGCTTCAGGAGCTCGACATCGCCGCTGACGGCGGCGTGCACGGCCATGCGCTGGACGTTGATCGACGACACGCAGGTGGCGGCGCAGGCTTCCGGCAGCTTAATGCCGGCTGCCATGTTGAGGCCGAAGCGGTCGACGAAGCCGGTCGACTCGATGATCGCGTCCTCCGGCAGATTGGCGATGATGCCGCGGTTTCTAACGTTGAAATGGCCGCGATAGACGCGTCCGGTCTCCAGCGCCTCGATGATGTGGCTGGCGTGCTCGTTCGAGCGCTTCTTCGGATCGAGCGTCTTGCCGGCGTCTTCCAGGAATTTCGGGAAATCGGTCTCGAACCAGTTGCGGGTCTCGGTCGAATGGCGGAGATAGCCGCCGGTCTCGCCGTGGATCCAGTTCGACATGTCGATCCAGCGGTTGATCTCGTCCGGACGCTTCCGGTACCAGGGCAGGTACTCGGAGAGATGGCCGTTGCTCTCGGTCGAATAGAAGCCGAAGCGCTTCAGGACGTCGATGCGGACCTTTTCCTGCTGCGAATAGACGGGATGGCGCTCGAAGGCGGCGATCAGCTCGTCCTTGCCGATCTTGCGGCCGCGGAAACGGATGTCGACGAACCAGGTCTGGTGGTTGATGCCCGAGCAGATGAACTCGAGCTCGCTCTCGTCGGTGGCGCCGAGCACGTCGGCGATCTGCTCGCCGCCATGCTGCACGCCGTGGCAGAGACCGATCGTGTCGACCTTGCCGTATTCGGTCGCCGCCCAGGTGTTCATCGCCATCGGGTTGGCATAGTTCAGGAAGCGGGCGCCGGGCTCTGCGACTTCGCGGATGTCCTTGCAGAAATCCAGGATGACCGGGATGTTACGCTGGCCGTAGAGGATGCCGCCGGCGCAGATCGTGTCGCCGACGCACTGGTCGACGCCGTATTTCAGCGGGATGCGGATGTCGTCGGCATAGGCCTCGAGGCCGCCGACGCGGACGCAGCTGATGACGTAGCGCGCACCGGCCAGCGCCTCGCGCCGGTTCGTCGTCGCGGTGATCTTCGTCGGCAGCTTGTTGGCCTCGACCACGCGATCGAGGATCTGCCGCACCATGGCGAGATTGTGCTCGCTGATGTCGGTCAGCGCGAATTCGACCTCGCGCAGTTCCGGCACGGAGAGAATGTCGGAGACCAGCTTCTTGGTGAAGCCGACGCTGCCGGCGCCGATGATGGCAATCTTGAAACTAGACATGGCGTTTGCGGGGTTCCTCGGGGGCGGTCGTCGCGCTGGCGGCGCGGGTCCTGGCGCGTTCCGGACGGGTATGCCGCATCGGGGCAATTCCTCGATTCCGGACTGGAAACGGCAGCTTTGGGTGGTATTGGCTCATCCGGCTGCTCTTTTTCGATCGCTTATTCGCTCTGCGCGAGGCTAGTATGCGCGAGGATTCACGGCGTTCCAGAGAGAATTTGTGCTTTCATGGGTAATTCTGTGCTCGGCAAACTGGCCGCGAGAGCGCCGGTCATGCGCACCGTCTCGCTGCCGCGCGGCCGCCATCGCCTGCACACCATGCCGACCAGCACGGGCTACGAGATCCGCACCGATCAGAGCTATGTCTGGGACGGCCGCAAGCGCGGCCAGACGCCGTTCACGGTGCTGCAGCACACAGTTTCCGGCGTCGGCCGGCTGCGCTACGAGCGACGCGACTACCGGCTGACGGCGGGCGAGACCATGCTCGTCCTGGTGCCGCACAGCCATCGCTACTCGGTCGAGGCCGGCGACCGCTGGGAGTTCTTCTGGATCTCGATGAACGGGCAGGAGGCGCTCCGCATCCATCGCTCGATCCTCTCCGCGACCGGGCCGGTGCTCCGGCTGCGTCCGGAGACCATCGAGCATCTCGCCGATTGCAGTTTGCGCCTGATCGACGGCGGCGAGACGCCGGGCGCGGCCTCGGCCATCGCCTATGAGGCGGCGATGGCGCTCTACGACGACGTGTTCGGGCCGCATGGCGATTCGCGGGTCGATGGCGGCGCCATCCAGCGCGTCGTCGACCACATCCTCGCCAATCTCGACCGGCCGCTCCCGGTGCAGCAGCTGGCCGAGATCTCCGGGCTGAGCCGGGCGCATTTCTCGCGCCTGTTCACGGCGAGCGAGGGCATGCCGCCGGCCGAGTTCGTGCTGCAGGAGCGGATGCGCCGCGCGGCGCGGCTGCTCGCCGGGCAACCGGAGCTCTCGATCAAGGCGGTGGCCGTGCTGGCGGGCTTCGACGATCCCAATTATTTCGCCAAGGTGTACCGCCGCTTCTTCGGCACCAGCCCGACCGAGTTCCGCACCACCGGCATGTATGCGAGCACCGGCTGAGACGGTCGCGCGGAATTTCCACAGTTGCGATTTGGCCGCGTCGCTTTGGAATTCGCGGCGGGCGCCGATTCGCAATCCCTGTCAACAATAACTATATGTTGACGGTGGAGGCGCGAAAGCGTCTACATCTGCGTGTCGAGGTGCCTTGAGTCGTATGGCTTGGGGCTAAGAGGGAATCCGGGGCGTCGTTTCGCGGCGTAACCGGAGCTGCCCCCGCAACTGTAAGCGGCGAGTTTCCGTCCGGAGAGACCACTGGGGCCGAGAGGTGCCGGGAAGGTGGACGGAGCGACGACCCGTGAGCCAGGAAACCTGCCCCGACAGCATTGAAACGTCCTCGGGCGGGGTGTCCCGGTGGAGCGCTGGATCGTGTGCGGCCCTTTTCCGGGGCCGTTCGTCCTGTTCGCTTCCGCTCGGCCTTTGCTCCCAACATTTGGGCTGAAGCCGATGTCTCTTGTTCTCGATTCCGATCGCAGCGCGCCGGCCGCTCCGGCCAATGGTAGCCCCGCGCCCAAGACGGCCGCTGCGCCGAAGACGGCCAAGGCCGCCGCGCCGGCCTTCCATGTCATCCGCCGCAACGGCTCGCTGTCCGATTTCGACGCCGCCAAGATCACCGTCGCGCTGACCAAGGCGTTTCTCGCCGTCGAGGGCAACAGCGCCGCCGCGTCGCGCCGCGTGCACGAGATCGTCAGCGACCTGACCGACCAGATCGTCGCGGCGCTGACCCGGCGCGCCGGCGCCGATCGCGTGCTGCACATCGAGGACGTGCAGGACCAGGTCGAGCTGGCGCTGATGCGCGGCGAGCACCACAAAATCGCCCGCGCCTATGTCCTCTATCGCGAGGAGCGCGCCCGCGCCCGCCGCGCCGCCGCCGAGGCGACCGTTCCGGCCGCCCCCGTCGCGCAGGCCGCCCTTCAGGTGCGCGGCGCCGACGGCGTCCTGCGCCCGCTCGACGAGGCGCGCCTGAAGCTCGTCATCGACGAAGCCTGCGCCGGACTCGCCGATGTCGACGCGAGCGCGATCCTCGCCGAGACGCGCCGCAATCTCTATGACGGCATCTCGCCGGCCGAATTGTCGCTCGCTCCCGTCATGGCGGCGCGCACGCTGGTCGAGAGCGAGCCCAACTACGCCTTCGTCAGCGCCCGCCTGCTGCTCGACATGCTGCGCGCCGAAGCGCTCTCCTTCGTGCATGGCGCGGCGATCCAGTCGACCCAAAGCGAGATGGCGACGCGCTATGCCGAGTATTTCCCGGCCTTCGTCCGCGCCGGCATCGAGCATGAGCTGGTCGATCCCGAACTCGGCCGCTACGACCTCGCCCGGCTCGCCGCGGCGCTGAAGCCGGAGCGGGACCTGAACTTCCAGTTCCTCGGCTTGCAGACCCTGTACGACCGCTATTTCCTGCAGACCGGCGGCACCCGCATCGAGCTGCCGCAGGCCTTCTTCATGCGCGTCGCCATGGGCCTGGCGCTGCGCGAGATCGACCGCGAGACCCGGGCGATCGAGTTCTACGACCTGCTCTCGTCCTTCGACTTCATGGCGTCGACGCCGACCCTGTTCAATTCCGGCACGCTGCGCGCCCAGCTCTCCTCCTGCTTCCTGACCACGGTGCCGGACGATCTCGACGGCATCTTCAAGTCGGTGAAGGACAACGCGCTGCTGGCGAAATATTCCGGCGGCCTCGGCAATGACTGGACGCGCGTCCGCGGTCTCGGCGCCCACATCAAGGGCACGAATGGCGAGAGCCAGGGCGTCGTGCCGTTCCTGAAGGTGGCGAACGACACGGCGATCGCCGTCAACCAGGGCGGCAAGCGCAAGGGCGCCGTCTGCGCCTATCTCGAGACCTGGCATGTCGACATCGAGGAGTTCCTCGATCTCCGCAAGAACACGGGCGACGACCGCCGCCGCACGCATGACATGAATACGGCCAACTGGGTGCCGGACCTGTTCATGCAGCGCGTCGCCGAGGATGGCGTCTGGACGCTGTTCTCGCCGGACGAGGTGCCGGATCTGCACGATCTCTACGGCCCGGAGTTCCAGACGGCCTACGAGGCCTATGAGGCGCGCGCCGCGCGTGGCGAACTGCGCGTGTCGCGCCAGGTCCGCGCCACCGATCTCTGGCGCCGCATGCTGACCATGCTGTTCGAGACCGGGCATCCGTGGATCACCTTCAAGGACCCCTGCAACATCCGCTCGCCGCAGCGCCATGCCGGCGTCGTGCATTCGTCCAATCTCTGCACCGAGATCACGCTCAACACCTCGAATGACGAGGTCGCGGTCTGCAATCTCGGCTCGATCAACCTCGCCCATCATGTCGACGCGGAAGGGCTCGATCTCGACCGCCTGGCGCGCACCGTGCAGACGGCGATGCGGATGCTCGACAACGTCATCGACATCAATTTCTACACGATCCCCGAGGCGCGCCGCTCCAACCTGCGTCACCGTCCGGTGGGTCTCGGCCTGATGGGCTTCCAGGACGCGCTGCAGGCGCTGCGCATTCCTTATGCCTCGGAAGCCGCCGTCCGCTTCGCCGACGAGAGCATGGAGGCGATCTCCTTCCACGCCATCTCGGCCTCGACCGACCTCGCCGCCGAGCGCGGCCGCTATCCGAGCTTCGACGGTTCGCTGTGGTCGCAGGGCATTCTGCCGATCGACTCGGTGGAATTGCTGGCCGAGGCGCGTGGCGGCCTCGATCTCGACCGCTCGACCGTGCTCGACTGGGAAGGCCTGCGCGAGCGGGTGAAGACGGTCGGCATGCGCAACTCGAATACGATGGCAATTGCGCCGACGGCGACGATCTCCAACATCTGCGGCGTCGCGCAGTCGATCGAGCCGGCCTACCAGAACCTCTACGTCAAATCGAACATGTCGGGCGACTTCACCGTCGTGAACGCCGCGCTGGTGCACGATCTGAAGGCACGCGGCCTCTGGGACGAGGTCATGGTCTCCGACCTGAAGTATTTTGACGGCAGCATCGGCCCGATCGACCGCATCCCGGACGATCTGAAGGCGCTCTATGCGACCGCCTTCGAGATCGATAGCGCCTGGCTGATCGAGGCGGCGGCGCGGCGGCAGAAGTGGATCGACCAGGCGCAGTCGCTCAACCTCTACATCGCCAATCCCTCGGGCAAGAAGCTCGACACGCTCTACCGGCTCGCCTGGCAGCGCGGCCTGAAGACGACCTATTACCTGCGCTCGCGCTCGGCGACGCATGTCGAGAAGTCGACGCTGAAGGGCACCGACGGCAAGCTCAACGCCGTTTCGGCTGTCATCGCCACGGCGCCGGCGGCCGCGCCGATCGTCGTCCCGGCAGCGATCAAGCCGGCCCCGCAGCCGATCGCGATCCCGATCGGCGAAGCCTGGGGCCAGGCTTGCTCGATCGACGATCCCGACTGCGAAGCCTGCCAGTAAGGCGAGGCTCGCTTGCATCCCTGAACCCTCCCCTTGAGGGAGGGTCAAAACCGCGAAGCGGTTTTGGGGAGGGGGCGCTTCACCTCTCCCATGGGGAGAGGTCGGCCCGTAGGGCCGGGTGAGGGGATCCGTCCCCTCCGGAGATGCCTCAACCCCTCACCCGCCGGCTTCGCCGTCGACCTCTCCCCATGGGAGAGGTGAAGAAGAATCCCTTGGTCGCTTCCTCTGGAAGACGCCATCCGAATTTCAAGGAGTTGACCATGCTCGATTGGTCCGAATCCAACGCCGCCGCGCCGAAGGTCCCTGTCGGCGGTGATAATTCCGCCGGCGACGCTACCGGCCTCGGCGCGATCGACCGCGCCGGCGGCCGCGTCTCCGTCGACGACAAGGCTATGATCAATTGCCGCGCCGACGTGAACCAGCTGCTGCCGCTCAAATATCGCTGGGCCTGGGAAAAGTACCTCGCCGGCTGCAACAATCACTGGATGCCGACCGAGGTCTCTATGCAGGCCGACATCGCGCTCTGGAAGTCGAAGGACGGGCTGACCGAGGACGAGCGCCGCGCCATCAAGCGCAATCTCGGCTTCTTCGCGGCCTCGGAATCGCTCGTCGCCAACAACATCGTGCTGGCGATCTACCGGCACCTGACCAATCCCGAATGCCGGCAGTATCTGCTCCGCCAGGCGTTCGAAGAGGCGGTGCACACGCACACCTTCCAGTACATCGTCGAAAGCCTCGGCCTGGACGAGGGCGAGCTGTTCAACATGTACCGGGAAGTGCCGTCGATCACCGACAAGGCGGCCTGGGCGCTGAAGCACACCCAGCATCTCGACGACCCGGACTTCAAGACCGGCACGCCCGAGACCGACCAGGCCTTCCTGCGCGATCTCGTCGCCTTTTACGTCATCTTCGAAGGCATGTGGTTCTACACCGGCTTCGCGCAGATCCTGTCGCTCGGCCGCCGCAACAAGATGGTCGGCATCGCCGAGCAGTACCAGTACATCCTGCGCGACGAGTCGATTCACCTGAACTTCGGCATCGACGTCATCAACCAGATCAAGGCGGAGAACCCGCATCTCTGGACGGCGTCGTTCCAGGACGAGCTGCGCTCGATGATCCGCGAGGCGGCCGAGCTCGAGGCGGCCTATGGCCGGGATACGATGCCGCGCGGCTTCCTCGGCCTGAACGCGGCGCTGTGCGAGAGCTACATGCACTTCATCGCCAACCGCCGCTGCGCCCAGCTCGGCCTCGCCGCCGTGTTCCCGGAGACGGAGAACCCGTTCCCGTGGATGTCGGAGGCGATGGATCTGAAGAAGGAAAAGAACTTCTTCGAGACGCGCGTGATCGAGTACCAGAACGGTGGCGCGCTCGCCTGGGATTGAGTTCTCTCTGGCGCGGCGGTCAGCGCAGCTCGGCCGCCGCGTCGTAGGATTTCTGGGCCGTCAGCACGGCCTCGATATTGCGCTCGGCCCAGTGGGTCAGCGCCGCGACGGTCTCGGTCAGCGTATGGCCGAGCGGCGTCAGCGCATATTCGACCGTCACCGGCACGGTCGCGAAGACGGTGCGCGAGACGAGGCCGTCGCGCTCCAGCCGCTTCAGCGTCTGCGACAGCACCTTCTGCGAGATCCCCTTGATGTCGCGGCGGATGTGGTTGAACCGCATCGGGCCGCCGTTCAGGTGATCGAGGATCAGCACCGCCCATTTGTCGGCGATCCGGTCGAGCACGAGCCGGGTCGGGCAGCGGTCCTCATAGACGTCGTAGACGCGTCGCAGCGTTGTCGTTTCCATCTCTATGCCCTGCCTCCGGGTTTCCTAGAGGGAACCATGTGAGCTGAAAGTGCTCTCTTTTGCCCCCTCTCTCCGGCAAGTATGTATCCAATTGCAACATGGTTTCTAAATGAAACTGGGAGAATCGAGATGACGGGCAAGGCTGAGGGCAAGATCCTCGTACTGGGCGCGACCGGCAATGTCGGGCTGCCGCTGGTGAAGGCGCTGCTGGCGAAGGGCGAGACGGTCACGGCGGCCTCGCGCTCCGGCCGGCCGGTGGAGGGCGCCGAGGGCGTCGTGTTCGACTATGCGGATCCCGCGACCTTCGGCCCGGCGCTCGACGGCGTCGACCGCGCCTATATCCTGCTGCCGGCCGGCCATGTGGCGGCGAAGGAGCTGCTGCTGCCGGTCGTCGAGGCGGCCGTCGCGCGCGGCGTGAAGATCGTGTTCCAGAGCGTCTTCGGCGCCGAGGCCGACGACGCCATTCCCTATCGCCAGGTCGAGATCGCGATCGAGAAGTCGGGCGTTCCCTATGTCATCCTGCGGCCGAACTGGTTTTCCGACAATTTCCATACCTATTGGAAGGCCGGCGTCGATCATGGCCAGGTCGCGGTTCCGGCCGCCGACGGCAAGACCAGCTTCGTCGACGTGCGCGACGTCGCCGCGAGCGCGGCGGCGGCGCTGACGACGGATCGCTTCGACGGCCGGGCGTTCAATCTGACGGGGCCGGAGGGGCTCGACTACACGGACGCGACGCGGATCCTCGCCGGCGTGCTCGGCAAGCCCGTCGCCTACAAGGCGATCGACGACGAGGCCTTCGTCTCGCTCGTGGCCGGGGCGGGCGTCGCGGAAGACTATGCCCGCCTTCTGGCGGCGATCTTCTATCCGGTGCGCGAGGGCTGGGCCGCTGTCGTCACCGGCGATGTCGAGACGCTGACCGGCTCTGCGCCGCGCTCCGTCGAGGCCTATGCGCGCGACAACGTGGCCGCTCTGACGGCCTGAGCGCTCAAGCTATTTGTTTGGTCGCGTTTTCTTGACGCGAACCGGTATCCACTTCGCTTGAAAATGCTCCAGAAGGCCGGCGGCGGCGTCGCCGGTCTATTCCGGCTCGGCCGAGATGTGGAGGTCGTGCTCGGCCAAGTCGAGGATGGCGCCGACGGCCCTGCGGGCGCCCTCCCGGTCGCGCATCCGGAGCGCCTCGACGAGCGCGTGATGCGCCACGATGGCGTTCTCGTAATCCGCTACCGCCCGCGCCGAGGCGTCGAGGGCGCGATGCAGGGCGGCGTGGATCAGCCCGTAGAGCTGCGCGAAGACCCGGTTGTGGCTCGCCTTCAGCAGCACCGTATGGAAGACGACGTCGGCTTCGATGAAGCTGTAGGAATCCTTGGCCGCCGCCATGCGCTGCCAGGCATGGTCGAGATCGGCGATCTCCTGCGCCGTGGCGCGGCTCGCCGCGAGTTCGGCCGCCGCCGGCTCGATCGCCCGGCGCGCCTCGAGCACCGCCTTCAGCATCGACTCGTCGAGAAAATCGCTGCCCATCCATTCGACGATGTCGGGATCGAGGAGGTTCCACTCCTCCTTGTCGCGCACCACGGTTCCCACGCGCGGACGCCCGCGCACCAGCCCCTTCGATTCCAGCACCTTCAGCGCCTCGCGAATAACCGTTCGGCTGACGCCGAATTCGGCGCAGAGGTCGTTTTCGCGCGGCAGGTTGCTGCCCGGCGCGTAGAGGCCGGAGGCGATGGCCCGGGCGAGGCTCGCGATGATTTCCTTCTGGACGCGCGGCTTGGTCCGGCGCACCGGCTTGGCGGCGGCCGGCTTCGCAAGCGTGGCGATGTCCAGTCCCGGATCCGACTGGGCCGTCGTCTGGGGTTGCGGGGTGGCTCGGCTGGTCATCGCTCTCAATTCGGGTGGGCCGGCACGTTGCCGGCATCTGCCAATCTCACGCGGTCGGGCCGGGATCAAGGGCCGGGATCGCCGTTCTATATAATCATACAACAGGCGTTGACGGGTATGATTATTCGAAATATGGATTCTGGACCCCGCCTCACAGCGGAGGGTCGGACTATCTCGTGGGAGAGAGACAATGCGCCTTTGGAAGAGTGCCGTCATGGCAGGTGCTGCCGTGATGATCGCCCTGTCGTCCGCCTACGCGGCTGACGTCAAGATCGGTTTCATCGTCAAGCAGCCGGAAGAGCCCTGGTTCCAGGACGAGTGGAAGTTCGCCGAGGTCGCGGCGAAGGAGAAGGGCTTCACGCTGGTCAAGATCGGCGCCGAGGACGGCGAGAAGCTGCAGTCGGCGATCGACAATCTCGGCGCCCAGGGCGCGCAGGGCTTCATCGTCTGCACGCCGGACGTCAAGCTCGGCCCCGGCATCGTCGCCAAGGCCGCCGCCAATGAGCTCAAGCTGATGACCGTCGACGACCGCCTGGTCGACGCCGATGGCAAGCCGATCGAGTCCGTGCCGCACATGGGCATCTCGGCGACCAAGATCGGCGAGGCCGTCGGCGAGGCGATCGCCGCCGAGATCAAGAAGCGCGGCTGGGACCCGAAGACGGTCGGCGCGATCCGCGTCTCCTATGACCAGCTGCCGACCGCCGTCGATCGCGTCGAGGGCGCCATCACGGCCCTGAAGGCTGCCGGCTTCCCGGCCGAGAACATCTTCGACGCCCCGCAGACGAAGACCGACACGGAAGCGGCCCTGAACGCTGCCACCGTCGTGCTCAACAAGCATGCCAACATCAAGAACTGGGTCGCCTTCGGCCTGAACGACGAAGCCGTGCTCGGCGCCGTGCGCGCTACCGAGAGCGTCGGCATCCCGGCCGCCAACGTCATCGGCATCGGCATCGGCGGCGCGGATTCGGCCATCAACGAGTTCAAGAAGGCTGATGCGACCGGCTTCGTCGGCACCGTCATCATCTCGCCGAAGCGTCACGGCTACGAGACGGCGATCAACATGTATGACTGGATCGCCAACGACAAGGCGCCGCCGGCGCTGACGCTGACCGCCGGCCAGCTGGCGCTCCGCGACAACTACGAAGCCGTCCGCAAGGACCTCGGCATCGAATAGTCGGCTCGACCTCAAATCTCCGGCGGTGGGCATCGTGCTCGCCGCCGGTTCTTGTTTGCGAGGCGAAACGATCATGGCCGATTTTCTCGAATTCTCTCAAATCGCCAAGAGCTATCCGGGCGTCAAGGCGCTGGCCGGCATCTCTTTCGGCGTCGCCAAGGGCCGCGTGCACGGCCTGATGGGCGAAAATGGCGCCGGCAAGTCGACGCTGATCAAGATCCTCTCGGGCGATATCCGCGCCGATGAAGGCGAGATCCGCATCGAGGGCGTCGTCCAGCATTTCCATTCGACCCGCGACGCCTTCGCGGCGCGCGTGACCGTCGTGCACCAGGAACTGCAGCTGGTTCCGGAGCTCACCGTCGCCGAAAACCTGCGGCTCGGCCATTTCCCGGCCAGAGCGGGCGTCATCAGCTTCCGCGAGCTCGTCGCCGATGTCGGCAGCAAGCTCAGGGAGATCGGCGTCGACGTCGACCCGCGCACCAAGGTCGCGGCGCTTTCCATCGGCGAACGCCAGATGATCGAGATCGCCAAGGCGGTGATGCTCGATGCCCGCGTCATCGCGCTGGACGAGCCGACCTCGTCGCTCTCCTCGCGCGAGAGCGAGATCCTGTTCAAGCTGATCGAGCGGCTGCGCGAGCAGGGCAAGGTCATTCTCTACATCTCGCACCGCCTCGACGAGGTCTTCCGCCTCTGCGACGGCGTCACCGTGCTGCGCGACGGCAAGCTCGCCGCCCATCACGCCAGCATGGAAGGCGTGACGCGCGACCAGATCGTCTCCGAGATGGTCGGCCGCGAGATCAGCGACATCTGGGGCTGGCGTGACCGCGCCATCGGCGAGGTCCGCCTGAAGGTCGAAGGCATCACCGGCTCCAAGCTGCCGAGCCCGGTCTCCTTCGAAGCGCGCAAGGGCGAGATCCTCGGCTTCTTCGGCCTGGTCGGCGCCGGCCGCAGCGAGCTGATGCGCCTCGTCTATGGCGCCGATCATCGCCACGCGGGCCGCGTCACCATCGACGGCAAGCCGGTCGCGCCGAGCGATCCGCGCCAGTCGATCCGCGCCGGCCTCGTGCTCTGTCCGGAGGACCGCAAGTTCGACGGCATCGTCCAGGGCCGCTCGGTCTCGGACAACATCGCGATCTCGGCGCGCCGCCATTTCTCGCCCTTCGGTATCCTGAACCTCGGCAAGGAAGCGGCGATGGCGGACGGCTTCATTAAGAGCCTTCGCATCCGCACCCCGTCGCGCAAGCAGGACATTGTCAATCTCTCGGGCGGCAACCAGCAGAAGGTCATCCTGGCCCGCTGGCTGGCCGAGACCGACGTCCGCGTGCTGATCGTCGACGAGCCGACGCGCGGCATCGACGTCGGCGCCAAGTCGGAGATCTACGACCTGCTCTATTCGCTGGCCGAAGGCGGCCTCGCCATCGTCGTGGTGTCGAGCGAGCTGCCGGAAGTGATGGGCATCTCCGATCGTATCGCCGTCATGTGCGGCGGCGGCATCGCCGCCACCTTCGATCGCGCCGATTTCAACGAACGCACCATTCTCGCCGCCGCGCTGCCGGACCGCTCGGCCGCCGAAGCAATCAAGAAGGTTTCATGATGACCGGTTCCCTGAAGCGAATCCTGCTTGGCGAGCAGGGCCTCGTCGTCATCTTCGCCATCGCCTTCGCCGTGGTGGCGCTGACCGTCCCGAACTTCCTGACCGAGCGCAACATGCTCGGCCTGCTGCAGTCGGTGGTGACCATCGGCATCGTCGCCTGCACGATGATGTTCTGCCTGGCCTCGCGCGATTTCGACCTGTCCGTCGGCTCGATCGTCGCCTTCACCGGCATGGTCGCGGTCATGGCGTCGAACGCCACCGGCTCGATCCCGCTCGGCCTCTTGATCGCGGTCGGCTTCGGCACCTTCGTCGGCTTCGTCAACGGCGTCGTCATCGCCAAGCTGAAGATCAACGCGCTGATCACCACGCTCGCCACGATGCAGATCGTGCGCGGCCTGGCGCTGATCTCGTCGGACGGCCGCGCCGTCGGCATCAACGACGCCTCGTTCTACCAGCTCGCTTTGTCGAAGTTCCTCGGCGTGCCCACCCCGATCTGGGTCATGGGCATCCTGTTCTGCATCTTCGGCTTCGTGCTGAACCGCACCGTGTTCGGCCGCAACACGCTGGCGATCGGCGGCAACCCGGAGGCCTCGCGGCTTGCCGGCGTCAATGTCGACTGGATGCGGATCTGGATCTTCACGCTGCAGGGCCTCGTCTGCGCCATCGCCGGCATCCTGCTCGCCTCGCGTATCACCTCGGGCCAGCCGAATGCGGCGACCGGCCTCGAGCTCTCGGTCATCTCGGCCTGCGTGCTCGGCGGCGTGTCGCTCGCCGGCGGCCGTGCGGCGATCACCGGCGTCATCGTCGGCGTGCTGATCATGGGCATCGCCGAGAACGTCATGAACCTGCTCAACATCCAGGCCTTCTACCAGTATGTGGTGCGCGGCCTGATCCTGCTGATGGCGGTCCTGCTCGACAATCTGCGCTCCCGCTCGCTCGGACGGCGCTAGGAACTGACAGAATGAAGATCACCAAGATCGAGACGCATGTCGTCAATGCCGAGATGCGGAACTGGGTGTTCGTCCGCGTCCTGACCGACCAGCCCGGCCTGTATGGCTGGGGCGAGGCGACGCTCGAATGGAAGGCGCGCGCCATCGTCGGCGCGATCGCCGACCTAGAGCCGATCCTGCTCGGCCTGGACCCGCGCGACATCGAATACGCCGTCAGGGCGATGAAGAAGCACGGCTTCTGGCAGCCGCTCGGCGTCCTCGGCATGACGGCGCTGTCGGGCATCGAGATGGCGCTCTGGGACATTCTCGGCAAGTCGCTCGGCGTGCCGGTCTGGCGCCTGTTCGGCGGCAAGGTGCGCGACCGCGTGCCGATCTACACCCATCTCGGCCTCGGCCAGATGGACGCCGTCTACAATTCGATGGACGCCTCCTCGCTGGTCGAGCGCGGCCTCGCCGTCAAGGAGCAGGGCTACAAGGCGATGAAGGTCGTCAACGTGCCCTATACCCACTACACGGCGACGCCGGCGGCGATCGACGATTTCGTCAAGAGCATGGGCGCGCTGCGCGAGGCGATCGGTCCCGAGATCGAGCTGATGGTCGATTTCCACGGCCGCTGCGCCTCGGCCGGCGCAGCACTCTCCTATCTGCGCGCGCTGGAGCCGTTCAACGTGATGTTCGCCGAGGAGCCGATCCCGCCGGGCGACGTCGCCTCGATGAAGGTGATCGCCGACGCCTCGCCGGTCGCCATCGCCCATGGCGAGCGGCTGACGAGTGCTGCCGAATTCGCGCCCTATATCGAGGCGCGGACGATGACGGTGGCGCAGCCGGATCTCTGCCATTGCGGCGGCTTCAGCGAAGCCCGGCGCATCGCGGCGCTGGCCGAAGTGGCCGGCATCGGCCTTGCCCCGCATAATCCGCTCGGGCCGATCGCCGGCGTCGCGGCGCTGCATTTCGACATCGCCACGCCGAACTTCATCATCCAGGAAGAGATGACCGGCGCGGTGCCGTGGTATTTCGAGGTGGTGCAGGGGCCGATCGAGCGCGTCGACGGCGCCTGGCAGATCCCGCAAGCGCCGGGCCTCGGCGTCGAGGTCGATCTCACTGTGGCGGCCAAGCATCCCTGGAAGCAGGAGCCGTTCCCGACGCGCGACGCCGTCATGCCGGACGGCACCATCGTCGACTGGTAGGTTCATCATGGCCGGACGCCTCGAAGGCAAGATCGCCATCGTCACCGGTGCCGCGCGCGGCATTGGTGCTGCGATCGCCCGCAAATTCGCGGCCGAGGGAGCCTCGCTCGGGCTTCTCGACATCGACGCGGAGGCGCTCGCCGCCTTCGCGGCGGAGCTGGCGGGGGAGGGTGCGACCCTCATCACGGCGGAGGCCAATATCGGCGAACGCGCCTCGGTCGAGGCCGCCGTCGCCGTGGTGCTCGCGCGCTATGGCCGCGTCGACGTGCTGGTCAACAATGCCGGCATCAACGTCTTCGCCGATCCGCTGGAGCTCAAAGACGAGGAATGGCGGCGCTGCATGGCCGTCAACCTCGAAGGCGCCTGGCACATGATCCGCGCCGTCCTGCCGGGCATGCTCGCGGCAGGGCAGGGGTCGATCGTCAACATCGCCTCGACCCACGCCTTCGCCATCATTCCGGGAACGTTCCCCTATCCGGTGGCGAAGCATGGCCTGCTCGGGCTCACCCGCTCGCTCGCCGTCGACTATGCGCCGAAGGGCATCCGCATCAACGCGGTCGCGCCGGGTTATATCGAGACGGACAAGGTCAAAGATTGGCTGGCGGAATTCCCGGATCCCGCCGCGGCGCGGGCCCGTGTCGAGGGGCTGATCCCGCTCCGCCGCATCGGCACGCCGGAACAGGTCGCGCATGCGGCGCTGTTCCTCGCCAGCGACGAATCCGCCTTCAGCACCGGCTCGGTGCTGACTATGGATGGCGGTCGTTCGGTCGTCTATCACGACTGAAGATTTCGCACGGCCGGCGACGCCGGCCGTGCGACTTA